>NZ_VOZL01000003.1:0-238747 GCF_013419805.1 Acinetobacter sp. YH12058 | reverse complement strand
TTCTGATGCTAGTTGGTCTAACACCTTGCAATGTTTGTCTTTTATACGTAATTTAAGGGTTTTCATGTACTTATATTAACAATCAAAACTCAAGGAAAATAGTCCTTAGTTAAATCAAACGACACTTCATGTCGTGTCGCTTATATCTCTGACCTGAAGGACTGAGTTTTACGCTCCATTTGATAAAAAACCGCCCGAAGGCGGTTTCATCTCTAGGAACAGTGTCTTAGTGACCTGTACCGTTGATTGATTTAGTCATATCTTCCACAACTTTCTTGGCATCACCAAAAATCATCATGGTCTTGTCGTTATAGAACAAGTCGTTGTCTAGACCCGCATAACCTGTTGCCATTGAGCGCTTGATGACCATAATGGTACGTGCTTTATGCGCTTCAAGAATTGGCATGCCGTAAATTGGCGAGTTTGGATCGTCTTTTGCCGCAGGGTTAACTACGTCATTTGCACCAATCACCAACACCACATCTGTTGCAGGGAAATCTGAGTTGATTTCGTCCATTTCTAAGATGTCTTCATACGGTACGTCAGCTTCTGCAAGCAATACGTTCATGTGACCCGGCATACGACCTGCCACTGGGTGAATCGCAAAACGAACAGTTACACCTTGCTCTTTTAACAAGTTGGCCAATTCTTTGACCGCATTCTGTGCACGACCTTGCGCCATACCATAGCCCGGTACAATTACTACGCTGTCTGCATTTGACATCAAGAAGCCAGCATCATCAGCAGAACCTGAACGGTAGTTACGTTGCACTTGCGCACCCGCTGCTGCCGTTGGTGCTGCTGCACCGCCCATCGCACCACCAAACAATACGTTGATGATTGAACGGTTCATGGCTTTACACATGATGTAAGACAGAATCGCACCTGAAGAACCGACCAATGAGCCTGCAACAATCAGCATGTTGTTTTCAAGTGTGAAACCAATACCTGCTGCCGCCCAACCTGAGAACGAGTTCAACAATGACACCACAACTGGCATGTCACCACCACCCACTGGTGCAATCCATACCCAACCGAATGCCAATGCTAAACCTGTCATTGCCCAGAATGAAGTCATGTTGCCGCTCAGGAAGAAGTGAATCCCAAAACCGAGCATAGCAAGGAAAATTAACGCCTGAACAGGTTTTACCCATGCACCCGAAATAGTTTTTGCCCATTTCTTCGCCGCCAATTTACCGTATGCAAAAACAGATGCAGTAAAGGTAATCGCCCCCACGAAACAGCCCACAAACAATTCAAATAAATGAACTTTGCTCATTTCATGGAAAGTAATGCCATTTGCAGCCAACAAGTCTGGACCAAGTTCGATTAACTTGTTGTTATGAATAATCGCAGCAATCGCAATTAAAACTGCAGCCAAACCGACTAAAGAGTGCATTAACGCTACAGTTTCAGGCATTTGAGTCATTGGCACCGTACGTGCGCGGGCAATACCCACCACCGCACCTGCTGCCATAGCTGCCAGAATCATCCACACAACTGGATTGTCTGCCACAAAGAATGTAGTCAAGACTGCAATCGCCATTGCGATCATGCCGTAACGGTTGCCCGCAATCGCAGTTTTAGGCCCAGACAAACCACGTAAAGTTAAGATAAAGAGCACAGCCCCGATTAAATAGAACCAGTCTGCATATTCACGAATAAATTCCATGCATTAGCCCTCTTTTTTCTTTGCTTTTGGTTTGAACATTTCCAGCATACGTGCAGTCACTGCAAAACCACCGAAAATATTGATGCTTGCCAAGAACACAGCAATCGCACCCAGTACACTCACCACATTAATGGTTTGGAAATCGACACTGCCTTCTACACCCATGATTGGTAGACCAACAGTTTGAATCATCGCACCGACAATAATGATTGAAGAAAGTGCATTGGTTACTGCCATTAATGGCGTATGTAACGCAGGTGTTACCCCCCACACCACGTAGTAACCTACGAAGATGGCAAGGACAAAAATCGTAATTGTTTCAACCATGAGAATTCTCCTTAACCACGCTTTAACAGCACTTGACCGTTATGAGTGACCAGCAACGCTTTCTGAATTTCTTCTTCAGGATTCAATGCGAAGTTCTTGTCGTTATCAAATAATGTTTCAACAAAATTCAACACATTACGCGCATATAGTGCAGATGCTTCTGTCGATACAGTCGATGGAATGTTTGGAATACCCAAAATTTTCACACCATTGGCAGTCACTACAGTTTCACCGCATTGTGAACCTTCGACGTTACCGCCCGTTTCGACTGCCATATCTAAAATCACAGAACCCGGCTTCATTTTTGCCACAGTTTCCGCTTTGATTAAACGCGGTGCATCACGACCCGGCAATAACGCAGTGGTAATCACGATATCCGCATTAGAAACGGCTTTATCGACAATCACTGCTTGGTCTTTAATGTATTGTTCACCAGGCATCCAGCCATAACCATTTTTGGCAGCATCGGCAGCTTTTTGTTGTTCTTCTTCAGACATTGGTACGTCTAACCACTTACCACCCAAAGATTCCACCTGATCTTTTGCCGTTGGACGCAAGTCAGTTGCTTCGACTACAGCACCTAAACGCTTCGCTGTTGCAATGGCTTGCAAACCAGCAACACCCACACCCATGATCACAACACGCGCAGGTTTTACAGTACCCGCTGCCGTCATTAACATTGGGAACATGCGTTGATATTCTGCTGCAGCCAACAACACAGATTTATAACCTGCCAAGTTGGCTTGTGATGACAACACGTCCATATTTTGCGCACGCGACAAGGTACGTGGCAAAAGCTCTAAAGCAAATGCAGACACCTGAGCCGCAGCAAATTGGTCTAATTCAGTATTGCGGTAAGGATCAAACATCGCCACCACAGTGCTGTTCGGTGCAAGTTTTTGAATTTCTTCACCCTTTGGGGCACGAACTTTCAAAATCATTTGGCTACCGTGATAAGCATCATCTGTCATGGTCGCGCCTACTTGTTCATAAGCGCTGTCGATATAAGCGGCTTTTACGCCTGCACCACGTTCAATGACTACGCTATGACCCGCGCTAATCAACTTCTTTACTGTTTCTGGCGTCGCAGCGACACGATTTTCACCGACAACAGTTTCGGTTGGAATTCCGATCTGCATGAGCGTTCCTCAAGCTAGTTTTTCTTAAGTCAACATCGTGGATAACGATGCTTTCCCCTCAGGATAAGTTTTGTTGAATTTTTGGATTCTAATGCAACATTTTTAAATTACCACCCAATATTTATTTAATAAATACCCATATTTTGAACTGATGATTCATAAAAATATTGTTGCGAGATATAATTGATAAGTTTTGCTTATTGAATATAAGTCTAATTATTCAGCAAAACTTCGATTTGAAGTGTCTAAAAGAAAAAAAGCGATGCTTTGAGCTTGCAGTTGACCACATTTAAATGAATTAAGCATTGATCATTCTGACACGCATTTCACTTAATTGGGAAAATCCGACTTAGCGCTAAAAGATTGCATATCTATACATTTAAGCGCTAAAAGCAAAAACTTAAACACCAAATTGACTTTTTTGACAATTTTTACACCGCACAACATGGTTCAATTTAGAAGTGTTTTGCGCATCTGAAAACCTTAGAAAAACCTACCTTTGCCTTATGAGTAAAACCGAATATTTGAAACAGTAAAACTTTTAAAAGAAGCTTGAATTTATTCAACTCAGGTCTAAGTTAAGTGCTGCTATTTTTTTCATTTTTTTTGTGCGTCATTTTGTCTGATGATGGATTTTCTCTGTTTTGCAATATTTTCAACTAATTTGCACCATTATCGTGCAAATCCCATTTACTCTACTTTTCACAAAATTTATGCCATCTCAAGCAGACCATCTGCATAAAATCGGCTATGCTTGCTCAAATACAGCACACACAGCTTGATCCATGCAGTCGCATCTGCCTTTATCTATCATGCAACTTGCATTTGTGTGCGCGGCATGTGTCACTTCTCTTGCATCCACCTTGCTCGACAGCATTTTTCATGATCAGACTTAACGCCACACAATGGGGCTCCATCTTTGCCTTATTTGCAGCCTTTTTGTTTAGTACCAAAGCCATTTTTATTAAACAGGCTTATGCACTTTCACCGTTGGTCGATGCAACCGTACTCATGGCTTTGCGCATGGCAAGTGCCCTGCCTTTCTTCTTGCTGATTTGTTGGCTCAATCGCCATCACAGTCGCAACATCTCTACACGCAATTGGCTGCTAATAATATTTGCAGGTCTGATGGGCTATTATTTTTCTAGCTGGCTGGATTTTTTAGGGCTGATGTTCATTAGCGCTTCATTAGAACGCATTATTCTGTTTTTATATCCAACGCTCACCGTTCTGGCTTCGAGCGTAATGTATCGGCAGAAACTGAGCTGGCTGAGTCTGTTTGCAATTGCTCTGAGTTATGGCGGAACAGTGATTGTGATGTTACAGGAACAGAGCAATACCCCACATGACACGTATTTTTGGTTAGGCAGTAGTTTGGTGTTCGCCAGTGCAGTGTGTTTTGCAGGCTATTTATTGCTGACCAAAAGCCTGATTCAGCATTTTGGTTCATGGAATTTTACAGGTCTGGCTTTAAGTACTGCCTGCATCGGTACGCTTACGCATTACAGTTTGGTCACACCGAATCCACTGGGACTGGTGCAACAACTGCCTGTAGAAGTGCTGGGCTATGGCATAGCTTTAGGGATATTTGTCACAGTCTTGCCCACCTTACTCATGGCGCACAGTATCGCCCGTTTAGGTGCGGCACAATCGGCCATGATTGCTTCAATTGGCCCCATCTTGACGATTCTATTGGCCACAGCATTTTTAGGTGAACATCTAAATGGCATACAATGGTTCGGCTGCATGCTCAATATTGTAGGCGTGATGATGATCACCTTGTCCAAAAACAAGTTCTCTCATTAAGTTAAAGGCGACATCCTGCCACTAATGAAGTTGAATATTGGATTCAATCTTTGAGCTACTGCAACCCCGTTTTACCATTGACCTTAGGATAATTATGAACACTGCACCCGACATCAGCCAAGATAAAACCCTGCTCTGGTTGATGGCGATCGCCTGTGGTCTATGCGCGGGGGCGAATTATTATTGCCAACCGCTGATTTACTCGATTCATCAATCTTTCCAAATTCCGCAATCCCAAGTGGCATTGACAGTGACTTTTGCACAAGTGTCTTATGCTCTGGGTTTATTATTCATTGTGCCCATGGGCGATATTGTCAATAAAACCAAATTCATTCCCTTATTGATGTTTTTGGCCTCGATTGGCTTATTTTTATGTGCCTTTTCCAGCAATTTAAGCATGCTATGGATTGGCACGATTATCACAGGGCTGTTTTCAGTTGCAGCACAAGTCTTAATTCCCTTTGCCACCATGACCGTAAAACCTGAAAAAATGGGTGAAGTGGTCGGTTTATTGATGAGTGGTTTATTGGTCGGTATTTTACTTTCGACCAGTTTGGCAGGTTTGCTGTCCAACTTATTCCATTGGAAAGTGATTTACCTGATTAGCGGTGTGCTGATGCTTTGCATTGCCGCGGTACTCAAAGCACGCTTACCCTTTATCTCAACCAGCAAACTCAGCTATTTGGCCGTGTTTCAGTCTATGGGCAAACTCATTTTAGAAGAACGTCGTTTGGTCTATCGTGCCTTGCTCGGTGCGTTTGCTTTTGCAGCGATGAGCGTGTTGTTTTCCACCATTGCAGTATTACTCAAATCCAGTTTTGGCTTAGCTGACTTTATGGTGGGCATTGTGGCAATGGTGGGTGTATTCGGTGCTCTTTCGACCAAACACGTGGGGAAAATTGCAGATCGTGGCTATGTTACAGCGCTGACGTGGGGTGGTTTGGCGCTATTGGCAATCAGTTGGGTCTTTCTATACAACGGACAATTTAGCTTATGGAGCTATATTCTTGGTTTTGGCTTAATTAACCTTGGGCTTGCCACCGTACACAGCAGCAACCAAAATGTAATTTTTCGCTTACGCCCCGATGCCAAATCGCGGATTAACTCAATTTATATGACCAGTTATTTTACTGGCGGTGCTTGTGGTTCTGCCTTGGGAATCTATGCATGGCAACACGGTGGATGGTTATGGAGTTGCCTAGTTGGTTTGTGTTTTGTTACCGCCGCAATGAGCTTTGCCCTACTCGACTGGCAGCATCAACGTCAACACACCGCCATGCCTTAAACGCTGCGATTACAATCAAGCAAGTCGCTTAAGACATTTGCATCACAGGGTAAAATGGCTGACTCAATTCCACATTTTCTAAATTTTCCAATAAGATTTGGATAAAACACGGCATCAACGCACACAGTAAAGTATTGGCATGGCTGAGTTGTTTGCGGTTGATTGCACTGTTATAAGTTGCACCACCTTGTAAAAGTTGCTGCTGTAACGTCAATAAGCGCTTAAACAAACATGCCAAAATTGTAGCTGAATCATGGATGTGCAATGCCTGCATAATCTGCTGTTTCTCTGCTTCATAATCTGCACGCCATTCAGCTTCAGTCATTTTTTGATTACGCCAATCCCAAAAACTTTGATACAAATAAGGGTTGGTCAGCAACACCTCTAAACTTTGTGGATATTTTTCCCAAATAATTCTCGCCATGCGCTGATCGACATCTTTTTGATACATACGCTGCACAAATTGCTGCAAGGTCTGTTGTGTATGCTCTGCCGTTTGACCTTGCGCATACAAGGCACTCAACGCCACCCATGCTGTCATAAATTGCATATCGACATCATCATGAAACTCAATGGCTTTTTTCCACCAACTTAAACTGCGCTGCATGCGTAAATTAAATGCCGTTGAAAATTCATTTTTCTTAGTTCGATAAATTTCTTCTAATACCAACATTTTATTTTCCCTCT
Source organism: Acinetobacter sp. YH12058 (assembly GCF_013419805.1). NCBI lineage: Bacteria > Pseudomonadati > Pseudomonadota > Gammaproteobacteria > Moraxellales > Moraxellaceae > Acinetobacter > Acinetobacter sp. YH12058. The sequence continues at coordinate 231,831 of NZ_VOZL01000003.1, read as the reverse complement.
TATGCTGCGTTATCCTATCTTTTCAACATACTAAAAAACGGCTACGCATACAAATACTGAGCAGTTCCGCTTTAGCATCTACGGTTGCGCTGCTTTGTTCATAGCGAACAAAGCAAAGTTAATGCCAATGGATGTGGGTTGGGGATACTGTCGATTTTCACTTAAACCCCGTATAATGCGCGGTCTTGTGCTTTTGTTTTTCAATTCAGGTGGGTTATGACACGTGCCATCCAAACTTTACAACCTCGCATTTCGGTTGCCCCTATGATGGATTGGACTACCCGCGATTACCGTTTTTTTGCACGTTTATTTAACCCCAATATCATTCTGTATACTGAAATGGTAACCACTGGCGCAATTTTATTTGGTGATGCCAAGCGCCATTTAGATTACAGCAAAGAAGAACATCCTATTGTCTTGCAGTTGGGCGGTTCAAATCCGAAAGACCTTGCGACCTGCAGTAAAATGGCACAAGACTGGGGTTATGATGAAATCAACCTGAATGTTGGCTGCCCAAGTGATCGAGTACAAAACAATAAAATTGGTGCGTGTTTAATGGCAGAACCAGACTTGGTTGCAGAGTGTATTGCCGCCATGCGTCAATCGGTTGATATTCCTGTGACCGTAAAACATCGCATCGGGATTGATGACATGCACTCTTATGCAGAGATGCTGCATTTTGTGGATACTGTGGCTCAAACAGGTTGCAATAACTTTATCGTGCATGCCCGAATTGCCTTATTACAAGGTTTATCGCCTAAAGAAAACCGCGAAGTTCCGCCTCTGCGTTATGAGGATGTGTATCGCCTAAAACAAGACCGCCCCGAATTGTTAATTGAAATTAATGGTGGAATTAAAACGTTTGCCGAAACCCAACAACACCTCAAGCATGTCGATGGGGTGATGATTGGTCGTGAAGCCTATCACAACCCTTATTTACTGGCAGAGCTTGGGCAATTATGGGGGCTAGAATTACCTGACCGTTTTGAAATTATGCAGCGCATGTTGCCGTATATTGAACAACGTCTACAACAAGGTGCACCACTTTCTGTCATTACCCGCCATATTTTAGGTTTATTCCAAAACCTGCCAGGTGCACGTAAATGGCGTCAGGCACTAAGTGGCGGCAATGCCAAAACATTTGCAGATGTAGAGCAAGCATTGGTCAATATTCAAGCAGCAATGCAGCGTACGGAAGACTATTTAAAAGAGCAGCAGCTACAACGACCTACTGAATAAAGTCATTGGCGATGTGCAAAATCAAAGAACTTTTTTATAAGCCATGCCTCGCATGGCTTTGATTTATGTATTTTTAGCCTGTAAGGCATCTAACTTTTTCAACACTTCTGCCACAGCTACCATCGCAAAACTGGACGTGACCACCACCGCCGAACCATAGCCGCCACAGCGCAAGCCTGCGCTTGGGCATACATCGGCACTAGAAAATGGATTGTCGATGGAATACACACAGGTAATCCCAAACTTTTCTTTTGGCTTTTTACAAATACCTTTGCTGCGTAATTGGGCGCGCAATTTGGCCAACATTGGGTCTTGTTCGGTTTTAGATAAATCTGCCACTCGAATTTTCAACGGATCAAGTTTGCCACCTGCACCACCCGAAACAATCAGTGGAATCTTGTTAAAACGACAATGCAGCATCAACGCTAGTTTAGCTTTTACGTCATCAATGCAATCTAAAATCAAATCAGGTGCAGTCGCCAATAACGCTTTGACGTTATCTGGACTGAGGTAATCATCGACCAAATTAATTTTGATACGTGGATTAATAGAACGGCAACGCTCTGCCATGACATTAATTTTTTCATGCCCCAAGGTTGAGCTCATGGCAGGCAATTGACGGTTAATGTTAGATGCTGCGACCACATCCATATCCACCAATGTCAGCTCGCCGATACCCGTACGTGCCAACGCCTCAACCGCCCAAGAGCCGACACCGCCAATTCCTATCACCATGACATGACTTTGGGCATAATGCTGAAAAGCACTGTCGCCATAAATTTTGGCCACACCTGCAAAACGGCGTTCATATTCATCATCTTGAAGAAGATCTGTCATGCTGCAATCAAATTTAATTTCAAAGTGTGGGCATTTTACTGCGTTTCGCAGACTTCGTGTTGTTTCATCTAAAGTTTAGGCAGGTCTAATACTTGAACACTATTCTGCCAAAGCTGTGCGGCTAAAGTTTGCGGTGCAATATCTAAACAATCCGCTAAACCTTCAAGCACATAAATCAGGTTCGCAGGGGTATTTCGGGTTCGTGATTGAGTATCTGTCTGACAACATAAAGGCGTCATATCGGGGCAGTCGGTTTCCAAAACCAAATGTTCAGCACCAATTTCCTGCACAACACGGCGCAGTTTTTTTGCATTGGGATTGGTAATCTGCCCTGTCACACCAATTTTAAAGCCCAATTTGATCAGTGCTTTGGCTTCTTCTACCCCACCGCTAAAAGCATGTGCAATGCCACCAAACTGAAATTGTTGCTGTTTGAGTATTTTTAAGGTTTCGGCATGAGCCTTACGAATATGTAGCAGTACAGGTTTTTGTCGATGGCGTGCGATTTCCAATTGCGCGGCAAAAAAATCTTGCTGCTTTTGAAACGCTTCAGGCTGTTTATGTTCAACCAAAAAAGTGTCTAAGCCAATTTCACCCACCGCGACACAATGCTGTTGTTGCAAAAACTGTTCTAAATCTTGTAAATGTTGGTCTTGATGTTGTTCGATATAAAAAGGATGCAAGCCTGGTGCAAGATGACTTTGTGGCACATGCTCAAGTTGGTTTAAAAACTGTTGTGTAGAGATTAAATCTTGAAAACGTGATTGTACAAAGCCAATCAGTACCAAATGTTCTACGCCTGCTGCCTTGGCCGCATACGCCAATTGCTCCCGATCTGAGTCAAAATCAGGTACATCAAAATGGGTATGCGTATCAAACAGCGCAATGCTCATATTAAGATTTCGCTTTGGTTGTGTTTACTGCACTGGCTTCGGCAGATTTTGCGGTTGCTTCAGAGGCTGCTTCTGTTACAGGCAAATACGCAGCTTTTAAAATCCCCTGCAGTTCTGCATACGGAATGGTTAAACGCGGTAAACCAACGACATAAGGGCCTATTTCATATTCTGCGTATTGCAGAATTAAACCCTGTTGACCTAAATAGTAATTTTCCGACAGCTTAAATTTCCACGCTTGTTCATATTCTTGCACATTGGTGGAAAGTTCAGATGCGATGACCCATTGTTTAAACGCTTCGTAGGCTTTGCGCTCCAATTGTGGACGCTGCTTCTCTAACAGAATGTCATTTAACAATACTAATTTTTTCTGTTCTAAATCAAAATTATAGTATTGCTGTGCCGATGCACCATGCGCTCCTCCCAAATAACTACTGCTATTCAGTACCACGGTTGCCAAAGGCTGATCTGCATTCAAAATTTTAGGCTTAATCATCAAACTGATTTTATGATTTGAGCTTAAAGCTTTCAGTTCCTGATCAAGTACCAAAAAGCTTTGCACATAAGGCACAGTTTGTTTTTCTAATTTTTGCGCCAAAGTTTCCACTTGTGCAATGGCTGCTGCAGTGGGGTTGCTGGCAGGTGCATCTGCAGCACTGGCTGCTGTATTTTCACTGGCTGCATTCTCAACTGCTATAGCCTCAGAAGCCGCCTGCTGTGGTGCAATTTCTAAAATTTGTGCCAATTCTTGAATAATTTTCTGATCAATAAAATGGTCGATAAAGGCCTGATTACTATTCAAACGCTCAATTGAAATTTCAGGGCAGTTATTCCCTTCACATTTAGGCAACGACAAATTCAGTTTTTCAGTATCCCCGACCAGTTTTAAGCTTTGTTGTTCCGCCTGCGTCTGCTCTGGCTCGACTGTTTCTGGTTCGGTTTTCTTTGGCTGACATGCAGTAATCCCTAGCGTTGTAATTAAAATACTGATCGCCAAAATACTTTTATTTTTCAACATGGATCCAACCTTGATTTCATCTATTTTTGCTTGTCACCGTACTCACCTACTAAAACATAGATGGATAGATGTCTGCTTTTAAAACTTGTTGTGTTTGTGCTTTGCTTAGGTAAATATCTAACTGCGTGCCATCTTTGACAATTTCATGGGTGCGATAATGCAATCCTAAGCCCTGATCATCAAAAAACCAATCTGCCTGCCCCCAGTATAATTTGGCAGGTGCTGCTTTTTGCACGTCACTGCTTTGTGTTTTGAGCCAATCCTGATAGGCCTGCTGTACAAAAGTATTCATACGGGTTTGTTGTTTGGCATCAATCACATCTAAAACAGACAAGGCTTTTTGCTGCTTCCGATCTGCCACAAAGAAATAATAGCGTTCTTTGACCTGCGTGCCTTCCTGTTTGCTATCTACCCCGACTTGCAACAAAACATATTGATTGCGTTGATATGCCATACGGGTGTACATCGCCAATTCATAAGCTTTATTTTGATCTAATTGTGCCTGCCAAGCATCGGATTTTTTCACATAGGCATCTACGGCTTGCTGCAAATTCATGTTTTGTTTTAAGCCAATTTGGTCTTGAATCACCATGGCCTGATTTTTTGCAATCCAACTGTTGAGCCATGTATCTTGGGTATTTAAAGTTTGTACTTCTAATTCAATGCAGTTTTTATTTTCACAAAATGGCAAGGCAATTTCTGCCGCCTGTTGCTTGATATTCAAATACGGTAAAACATCCGCTTGATCTTTCTGAAAAATAGACGTTTGCTCATCTGAGTTTTGATCTTGTTTAGATGAGTCACAGGCGCTAAGCAAAACCATCCCGCTCAAAATTGCACCCAGATAAACCGATTTTTGCTGCATGATTTCCCCAATTCATTTATCAAAAATAATCTTTAATCTTTTACCGCCCCCATAATAAAACAGCTTCCTAAAGAAGCTGTTTTAATTTTGAAACTTTTAGGCATGCCGAACATTCATCTGCGCTACGCTGATTGCATCTGCCAGATTAAGCATCATCAACCTGAGGCTTAGTGCTCGCGTGTATTTCTAAACTCAATGTCAGGGTAACGCTCTTGCATTAACTGTAAATTCACACGGCTTGGCGCGAGATAAGTTAAGTGACCACCACCATCGACAGACAACTGATCGTGGGCTTTTTTCTTAAATTCGTTAAACTTTTTCTCATCGGCACAAGACACCCAGCGTACCGTGTTGATGCTGACAGGCTCGTAAATACAATCGACTTTGTATTCTTCTTTCAGGCGATAGGCGACGACTTCAAACTGTAGCACACCAACAGCACCTACGATTAAATCATTGCTGTTTTGTGGCATAAAGACTTGCGTTGCACCTTCTTCTGAAAGCTCTTTAAGGCCTTTTTGCAGCTGTTTGGACTTCAATGGGTCTTTCAAGCGTACACGACGGAACATTTCAGGTGCGAAGTGCGGAATCCCTGTAAATTGCAACTTTTCACCCGAAGTGAAGGTATCGCCAATTTGAATCGTCCCGTGGTTATGTAGACCAATAATGTCGCCCGGCCACGCTTCTTCGAGGTGCTGACGATCACCTGCCAAGAAGGTTAAGGCATCGCTGATACGTACATCTTTATCAATACGCACATGCTTCATTTTCAAGCCTTTCTCATACTTGCCTGAACAGATTCGCATGAAAGCAATACGGTCACGGTGCTTCGGATCCATATTGGCCTGAATTTTAAAAACAAAACCACTAAAGCCTTCTTCATTGGCTTCTACAATACGGTCTTGCGTTGGATGTGCTTTTGGCGGCGGCGCATATTCACTGAATGCATTCAATACATGATCTACACCGAAGTTACCCAAAGCAGTACCAAATAGCACTGGTGTTTGACGACCCGCTAAAAACTCTTCACGGTCTAAAGGCTCATTCGCCATTTGTACCAACTCAAGTGATTCTTCAAATGCCGCCCATGCCAATTCACCTACTTTTTCACGTAGGTCTGCATGGTTATAGCCATCACGTACTTCAATTTCAGGAATGGTTGAACCAAAACCTGATTTGTACACATAAAACTTTTCTTCGATGAGGTTAAACACCCCTGCGAAATCACGCCCTGTACCCATTGGCCAAGTGATTGGCACACACTTAATTTTGAGGACATTTTCAATTTCATCCAACAACTCTAATGGTTCACGAATTTCGCGGTCCATTTTGTTGACGAATGAAATGATGGGTGTGTCACGCATACGACACACATCCATTAATTTAATGGTACGGTCTTCGACACCTTTCGCACCATCAATCACCATCAGTGCAGAGTCCACCGCAGTTAGAGTGCGGTAAGTATCTTCAGAGAAATCTTCGTGCCCTGGGGTATCGAGCAGGTTAATCATTTTGTCTTTATACGGGAATTGCATCACCGAAGTTGTAATGGAAATACCACGTTCTTTTTCCATTTCCATCCAGTCAGATGTTGCGCCACGATCTGACTTACGGCTTTTTACCATCCCTGCAACTTGAATGGCTTGTCCCCATAACAGCAGTTTTTCTGTCATGGTGGTTTTACCAGCATCGGGGTGGGAAATAATCGCGAAAGTACGTCGCTGTGCGACCTGCGCCGCTAACTCATCTTTAAAACTCATGCAAGACACCTACTGCAGAACCGCAGTGTATAAGATCAAAATGATCAATATGAAAAATTGGCGTAATTGTAGCAGATTTGAATCAAATTTTATTGATTGTTGATATGTTCTAATTTATCCACAACTGAGAATATAGTTATTTTTTCAATCTATACTTTTGCTTTTGGCTTTTCGGTTTTTCTGGAATCGTACGTTCAATCAAACCTACTTCTATGGCAGGATTCATATCGTTCTTTTGGAATGTTGCGCTATGAGTTAAACCTAACAACTGCATCAACTCAGCCAAACTATATTCATCTTGTTTCATCACTGAAATTAAACGCTGGACTTGGTCGCTCACTTGTACGCTATCTTGAGCGGTAGCATGATCGCTAGCTTAAGCCGAATGTTTAAACAGCTCTTCTAAACGCTCAACATCCATTGGTAAGCCTAATAAGTAGCCCTGTAATTGCTGACAGCCTAAACGGGTTAAAATCTCAGCTTGCAATGGCGTTTCCACCCCTTCAGCGGTCACAGTTAAACCCAGTTTAATGGCTAACTGAATAATACTTTCTAAAATTAATTCTTCTTTGCTGTCCAAACACAAATCTAAAATAAAAGCACGGTCAATTTTCAACTCATCGACTGGCAATTTTTTCAAATACAAGAAACTCGAATGTCCTGTACCAAAATCATCAATCGCCAATTGAATCCCCATTTGACGCAAACGCTCAAAACTACGAATACTCGATTCAATATGATGCATTGCTGTACTTTCAGTCACTTCAATCATCAGGTGATGGGGTTGAATCTCATAGCGTTTAAACAAGTTTTCTAACGTCGAAAATAAGTGTTTATGTTCAAACTGCACTGCCGATAAATTCACAGCCACAGGAAATAACGGTGCACCCGATCTTTCCCAAATTTGAATTTGTTTAAAGGCTTCTTCTAGCGTCCAATAGCCAATTTGAATAATCAACCCCGTCTTTTCAGCCCCTTTAATAAACATATTTGGGGTAAGTAAACCATGTACGGGGTGATACCAACGAATTAAAGCTTCTACGCCACAAATTTTATGGTCAGCGGCTTTAAACTTTGGCTGATAGAACAACGCAAATTGTTGTTGTTCAACCGCTTTATATAAATCATTAATCAACTTACTTTGGCTTTTGGCCTCAAGTAACTCCAGATCATAATTAAATACCGAACTGGTGTTACGCCCCTGATATTTAGAGGTCAGCATCGCCGCATCAGCATTCATTAAAATATCTTGCAAATTGGTGCCATGCTCTGGATACATCGCAATGCCAATACTGCCTGAAATATTAATGACCTTGCCTGCAATTAAGAAACTTTGCTGAATCAGTTCTAATATTTTTTCAGAAATGAGCGTGGCTTCTGCGATATTGGTATGTTCAATCACCAAAAGAAATTCATCGCCACCAATTCTTAATAACTGGGTATTTTCGCCCAAGTGGGATTGCACACGTTTAGACAACTGAATCAGCAATTGATCGCCAACATGATGCCCAAATACGTCATTCACCGCTTTAAAGCGGTCTAAGTCGATATACAAAAATGCAATTTTAGTGTTTTTTTGCCGATGCTCAGAAAAAAGCAATTGTGCATATTCAGCTAAATATAAACGGTTGGGCAATTTGGTCAGGTTATCTTTGACTGCCTGATTGGCCAATTCACGGTTGGCTAAAGACAATTGTCTGCTTTTTTCTTCTAAGCGCAGCTCCAGCAGAGATACGCCCACCGCAGCAGCAAAAATCAGACTGGTCACTAAAATAACCACCAACAGAGCTGGCCCTTGCCCGATCTGGAAGTGCCCTGATTGAGGCAAATCTGCTGTAGAGTAAAAATGCAGTGCTTCCATGCCTATATAGTGCATGGCAACAATGCTCAGACTCATGAGCACCGCAATGAAAATTTTATATTGTGCCTGACGCCCCATTCTGCACTTGGAATGAAACATAAACCAAAAGGTAAGTATTGCTCCGCCAATGGCCACTAATACAGACAGCAAAACAATGGTAGGATCATAATAACTACGGTAGCCTTCTACCTGAATTCCCATCATGCCCGTATAGTGCATGCCTGAAATACCCAACCCCATTAAAATGCCGCTCAGGATCAAACGCGCCACAGGCAAGGTCGATTGCGTGGTCAGCCAAACCGCAAACGTAGAGGCGATAAATGCAATAACAAAAGATAGGGTCGTAAAGCTAAGATCAAATTGATACGGTGCAGGTAACTGGCAGGCCAACATGCCCACAAAATGCATACTCCACACTGCCGCACCCAGCAGCAAACCACTCATGATTAATGCAATTTTTTTTAGTTGTTGTTGTACATTTTGAAAAAGCATTTGCCCAACAGACACTGCAAAATAGCAGGCCAATACTGAGATTGCTACCGAGCCAATTACCAAGCTCAGATCATAATGTACATGCATCATTAGATGTATCCATCTCTGTCATATTTTATTGTTTTTCGGCTACTCAATCTCACACTCTCTTATAAATAATAACTAAAAAGCAACCTGAACGACGGATTGATCTAGCAAAGACTGCATTGACTTAAGAGTCTAATACTATTCCGCTTTGGTCAATAGTCAAATATATAATATGTCATCATGAAATAATGGCAATTCAAAACTGCTAAAAATAGCTGTCTGACTCAAAGCTATATGCATCTTGTCACTTTACTTTTCGCTTTAGGATGAAAAAAACCAGCAACTTTTCGCTGCTGGTTCTATTTGATTAAGATTCTAACATTGTTTTAAGGTTGATTCGGCTCAGAAACACCTTTTTGTAACATGGCATAGTCTTGCAACACCTGCGCTGCTTCAATCACAAAAGCTTCTTCCTCAGGTAAAGCAGGGCGTTGTGCCGCTTTCATTTTGGCACGCGCTTCTGCCAAAGCATCAATAGATGCCTGATAGCTTTCCCAATTAGCAAATGGTTTCAAACCTGTTTCCTGACGGCGTTTGTTTTCCGCAGTCAGCGTTTGTTGCTCCAAAGCTAACAACTCTGCTCTGCGTTGTTCAATATCTAACACAATGCTTTTGCGATCTTCAGTTTGTTTGGCAATTTGCTTACGTTGTTCCAAATATTGAAATTGTGGATCAAGCGTGACACGTTGCTGTGACAATTGACCCAACTTGGTGATGTACGGCTGTACTGAACCTTCACGCTTAAATGGCGCAGTTGGAATGGTATCCCACTTCAAGGCATTTTTAGCTTTACGCTCACCAAACTCCTCATTGTAAATATCCACCAGTTTAATATCTGGAATCACACCTTTGTTTTGGGTACTTCCACCTGTAATACGGTAGAACTTACGTTGAGTTAAGGTCGCCTGCCCATAAGCTAAGGTGTCGAGTTGTACCTGCGCTGTACCTTTACCTGTGGTGGTGCTACCAATCACAATCCCGCGCTGATAGTCCTGAATTGCAGCAGAGTAAATTTCACTGGCCGAAGCAGAAGCAAGGTTAATCATCACTGCCAATGGGCCTGCATAAGTCTGTGCACCACCATCGTCATCTTCAAATACGCTCACGTTGCCATTGCCATCACGAATTTGCACCACAGGGCCTGATTTGATTACTTGCCCAAGCATACGTGCCACTTCTTCCAATGAACCGCCAGGGTTGTTACGCAAATCGACAATAATCCCTGCGACATTTTTGGCCGCCAAACTTTTCAGGGCATTGTTGGTATCTTCCGACACCGAGCGATATTCATTACCTGCACGACGCGCACGGTAATTCAAATAAAACGATGGAATTTCAATCACACCATAGGTATAAGTTTGACCATCACGTTTGATGTCAATCGTTCGTGAGCGAACTCCCGCATCTTCTTCCTGAATCACATCACGCACAATGGTCACATTACGCGCCTGATTCATCGCCGCACCCGCACCCAACAAACGCACAGTGACTTTGGTGCCACGTTTACCGCGAATCAGCCCCACAATTTCATTGCTCGGCCAACCCACAACATCCACCATTTTTTCGCCATCTTGCGCCACACCAATAATGCGGTCACCCGATTTCACCTGCCCTGTTTTACTGGCAGGGCCACCTTCAACAATGGTTTCAATTTTAGTGTAGTCTTCATTGCCTCGTTCAGGACGAATCGACACCCCAATCCCTTCAAGCTGCAAAGTCGTTTGACGATTCAGCTCCATCGCATCAACAGGTGGGAAATAATTGCTGTGCGGATCATAAGTCAGCATCATCGCATTCAAAGTTTTATCCAGCACATCATCGCTCTTTAAACGATCCATGCGCTCTAACTGACGAGTATAACGCTTAGTTAAAGTCTGCACTGGAGTCAAATCTTCTGGACTTGCCAAATCCTGACCATTGGTCAATTCAGGGTTATCTTTAATGGCTTTTTGTTTTGCCAATTCTTCTTCTTTGCTAATGGTCAGGTTAATGAGCTGCGACACCAGCATTTTTTGCCAATGCTTACGCATTTCTGCTTCAGTATTAAAGAACGGTGCTTTTTCCCGATCTGTTTCAATCGTGACATTTGGCTGTTTTAAATTTTGTGGTTTTTTCAGCTCTGCCAACATGAAATGATAAAACTGTTTTAAGCGTTCACGATACTGTGCATGAATTTGATACGGTCCAGCCAAATTGCCTGCTTTTAATGAAGCGCCAAATGTTGCTGCATATTGTTTGCGGTATTGCTCAACTTCTTTAGCCAAAAACAAAGTGTGGTCAGGGTCTAAACTGTCGATATAAAAATCAAAAATGCGCTGCGACGTCGCAGCATCTAAACGCTGATTTAAATAATGCTGACGATCGACCAAGGTCGCCAATTGACGCGAAACCAAAGCTTGTTCCTGCGTCGGCACAATACTGTTAGCAACGACAGCGGTATTATTGGCTGCAATTGCCTCGTTAATGGCGTGAGAAAAGAAAAAACCGCCAGTTGCTATTGCAACCGCACAAGCGATGGTTTGAAGTTTCATAAAAATATTTACGTCCTTGGTTTTTGACCAATCTCTGCTTTTCACAATGAATTGAGCAGATTCAAAATCTTATACAACTTAATTTGGGTCTATCGTGTAGTTTTATCATAATCTGTGCTATCAAAATGTAGCAAATCATTGCAGAATTCAGGTATTGTTTTTTTATTGATAAAAATCGAATACGGACACCCAATATGATTGGCGCATTGATGCTCGACATCGTTGGCACAGAACTTACTCAAGAAGATATTGAACTATTAAGCGCTCCGCAAGTCGGTGGAGTCATTTTATTTGCCCGAAATATCCAATCTCCTGCGCAAGTACGCGCCTTGACCGACCACATGCGTCAGGTACGCCCTGATATTTTAATTGCAGTCGATCAGGAAGGCGGACGCGTACAACGCTTAAAACAAGGTTTTACCCTATTGCCTGCTATGGGTAGATTTGGCGAGTTATACCAAAACGAACCTGAACGTGCCTTAGATTTAGCCGAAGAATGTGGCTGGTTGATGGCCACCGAAGTATTAGCCGTAGGCATTGATTTTAGTTTTGCACCCGTTTTAGATTTAAATGACATCAGTGATGTCATTGGAGATCGTGCTTTTGCTGCGCGTCCTGTCGATATTATTGCTTTGGCAGATGCTTTTTTACGTGGAATGCATCGTGCAGGAATGGCAACCACAGGCAAACACTTTCCTGGACATGGATCGGTTAAAGCAGACTCTCACGTTGCTGCCGCGATAGATTCACGTTCTTTTGCCGAAATTCAACAACAGGATATGCAAACCTTTATCCAACTGCAAAATCAACTGGATGCGCTCATGCCTGCGCATGTCATTTATGATCAGGTCGATCCGAACCCTGCAGGTTTTTCTGAGTTTTGGTTACAGCAAGTGCTTCGCAAAGACTTGGGCTATGATGGTGTACTCTTTTCGGATGATTTAAGCATGCAGGCGGCTTGTGTAGCAGGCGATGCCGATGCACGTATTCATGCCGCTTTGCTTGCAGGCTGTGACATGGGATTGGTCTGCAACAACCGTGCTGCACAACGATTGGCTTTAAATGCGATTGCCGATTTACCCTTGCCGAATCAGGCACGTTTAGAACGCATGCGCGGTAAAATCCCTGAGCTTAGTGCAGAGTTTAGCATTGCTGAAGTTTTAGACTTGGGTGATGAATGGCGAAGCGTCCGTGATCGTATCTTGGTATTTAAAGAACAAAGTGCCACGCTACTGGCAGCACAAACTAGTCACGACCCGACCAATTATTCAAGTACCACTAAAAACGCTGCGACTTGAGATCACCACAAACTAACTAGGGTCTGTTGACAATTCGTCTATGTTTGCGACGACACATATTTTTTAGCTGATATAAGGCATGGGACAGGAAATTTAGTCATTCTAAATGACTGGCACATAACGCAATAGCAGCAAAAAATATGCTCGCCCCCTTGCGCAGCAAACAAAGCAACGCTTTGTTCTTGCTCATGTGGCTAAAACTTTCTCAGATTGCGTTATGGAACTTGAAAATAGGTCCACTATTCCCTGCGTTTTATGCCTGATCTGCTCAGTTTTAGCCTACAGCGCAAGCCATTTATGAAATGTCAACAGACCCTATACGCCTTCACTTTTTCACAGCATTTATACGACAAAGGAACACGACAGCTTATTCCTTTTTGATTATGATAAACTTATTCTATTTTGAGTATATGCCTGACACCGCAGCTTGAGTGTCAAAGCATGCCTAAAAAGACAACGACCACCATACAAACAATTAAGGTCTATACGAAAATGACAAAAACATTGCTGAACAGCAAAATCACGACAGAAAAAAGGACTGAAATGCACAACTCGGATGCCAAGCCAACTCGCTCAGACACGACTGCATTGTCCAAACATCGGCATATTTCTTTTACCGCACATTATACGGGATATATCTGGTATCAAAGGGGGATTTCACATCCTGTATTTGCGACCCGAAAAGGCAAGTTTTTAGCCAAATTGGTACATCCTTTAGAAAACTGGGCAGAACGTCATGTGGGCGGCAGTATGCGCAGCACCCTCAAACAACGTCACCAAATGATTGATGCACACTTAACCGCACTGATTCAGCAACATCCGCAATTACAAGTGCTCGAAATTGCATCTGGGCTGTCACCACGCAGCTGGAACTTTCGACAAAAATATCCTGAACTGAATTACCGTGAACTGGATTTGCCTGATATGGCGCAAATTAAAACTCAAGCGTTACGACAAATTGACCACGACGCACCTGAAGTTCTCACCGCCGATATTTTTAGTGAATCCTTTCAACAGGCCTTTGAATATTTTGATCACTCGCAGCCCTTAGTAATTATTAGTGAAGGTTTAATTAACTACTTCAGCAAAGACATGCTACAACAGCTGTTAAATGGCATGTGTAACTACACCCAAGACTTTCCAGAACTGCATTATTTAACCGATATTTACCCTGAACCCGTCAAAAACAAGCTCGCCAATTTTATTTGGAACTGCAGCCGATTATTGAAATTTATGTCACGCAGTGCTTTCACCTTTCACTTTCAATCTCCGCAGGAATTAACTCAGTTTTTTCAAAATGCAGGTTTTGAGCAAGTGCAGCTACAACAACCACAACTGTATTTTTCCAACAGCTCTTTAGAAAAAACAACCGCAGAACATTTAGGCGATTTAGTCTGGATGGTTCATGCCTACAAAAAAAATAGCGTGGTTTAACACGCTATTTTGATTCTATTTTCTTTGGATAATTTTAAACCAAGCACTGATTTTATCTACTAACGGGCATATTCCAAATTTTGTGCAGCCGCTTTTTGACGTTCCACATAACGCAACAAACGCTCTGCCACCTCAAAACTACCATGCTTAAATAATGCGCGTAGTTGCTGCCCTTGGCTTTCAAAAATTAAACATTCAATGCTAAAACTGCCTTCCTCATCCTGTAATTCTAAGGCCATATCTCGTTCAAACTGTGCTGCTTGTGCCGCCAACGCAGCATTTTCAAAATCAAGCAATACACCAAAGAAGTTTAAATCGACAATGTGCGTAGCAATTTTCAAATCAGAATGACGATACTGCAAATGACTTTGCGGATTTTGCACCCGAATACGCGCTTCTCCACGGCGTTCCATCGTCAATAGTTGCGCACGTGTCATTGGAATAATGCCATCTAAGTCCTGAATAGATTCATCGCTTAAAAAGGTCGCAAATAAATTCATGGTTTCTTTACGGCGCTGTAATTGCGGCACATGATCTGCATTGGCAATCATGGCAAATTCCATGTTCGGGCACTGTAAGGCAAAATTGGCATTTTCATGCGGCAAGGTAAAACTGTCATATTGCCCACACGCCACCAAAACCTTACATTGCGGAATAGGCACATTGGTTAACCGCAATAAACGGTTGCAGTTCACATCGTAGCGATCTTGCTCTGTAGCGGTAAAGTCGGCCATTTGTCGGTAAAACAAACGCTTTGCAGTCGGTGACATGCGAGTTTGTTCCATTTTGGCATGATTGACCAAGTATAAAATCACCGCCTGACCAAATTCATCCATGCGCTGCTCTTTCATTAAATGCAGTGATTCTTCAAGCAACATGCGCCAACTTTTACGGGTCTTTTGCATAACCCCCATTAAAATCATGCGATCAATCAATTCAGGACGCTGATCTGCTAGACACGATGCCACCACCGAACCCAATGACATGCCCATGACGGATACTTTATCTAAGCCGACAATATCCAGCCAATCACCCAACATCTGACCTAAATCATGCAGTTCTAGCGTTCCTGCCGACTCACCTGTTTCCACATTGGTCATTTGCTGATTGGCGCCCATAGATGGCATATCAATTAAAATGATTGGCCCTGCACGAAAAAGCTGCTCGACACAATATTTATATGAATTAAAGTTTTGGAATGCACCACCAATAATCACAATTGGAGTTAAATGTGCGGTTTCTGGCTGAGCAATTGCCATGTATTCCACTTTCCAGCCGTTGATCCAAGTGGTACGAGCGGGTTGTTTAAAGCTGTGTTTATCGTAAATATCAAAAAAACAGACATGCGAACTTGCGTCCTGTACATCCGTGTCCATCTGGATCATGGAATTCATATTCCTTACCTCCATGCGCATTTTATTTTTATTGTGCAAGTGTTCGTCATTGAACGATTACCCACTTATCTGAATTAAAGTGGCATCCTGCTTATTGTTGTGAATGACATCAATGTCGTTATCGCATCATTCTATACAGGTGCTGATTTTATACGCAACATTTTCTATGACCGCTCATCTACTTTTAAATCATAAAGCATTTCAAAATATTAATTTTTGTGATGAAAGCATTGAAAAATATGAAAAGATTGAACAATTTAGTCGATTTTCCGCTGAGACGCTTCATTGTGCAGGCACAGACTGTTAATATCGAGTTGAAATTTCTAAGTGATCAAACCGCTATGCAAGAGTCTATTGAACAATATATGCAAACGGTAGGACAACAAGCACGCCAAGCCTCTCGTGTCTTAGCAAGCGCTTCTACCCAATCTAAAAACAATGCGTTATCGGCTATTTATACGGCATTGGAAAATAGCGAGTCCGCTATTTTAGCTGCCAACCAAATTGATATGACCAAAGGTCGTAACAACAACTTGGATAGCGCACTGCTTGATCGCTTAGAACTTAACCCCGCACGCTTTAAAGGCATGTTACAAGGTCTGAAAGATGTGATTGGTCTCATGGATCCAATTGGTGAAATTACCGATATGGCTTACCGTCCATCTGGTATTCAATTGGGCAAAATGCGTGTACCGCTAGGTGTGGTGGGCATGATTTACGAATCACGTCCAAACGTAACCCTTGAAGCTGCGTCTTTGGCATTAAAATCAGGCAATGCGATTATTTTACGTGGTGGTTCTGAAGCACTGGAATCTAACCAAGCGATTGCTGCCGCGATTCAACACGGCTTAAAAGCATCAGGCTTGCCAGAAACATCGGTGCAAGTGATTAACACCTCAGACCGTGCTGCCGTTGGGCAATTAATTACCATGTCTGAATATGTAGATGTAATTGTGCCACGTGGCGGTAAAAGTCTGATTGAACGCATCAGCAATGAAGCGCGTATTCCAGTGATTAAACATTTGGATGGTAACTGTCACGTATTTGTAGAAGCACAGGCCGATTTACAAAAAGCCCTGCCTATTGCCCTGAATGCAAAAACTCACCGTTATGGCGTCTGTAATGCCATGGAAACATTGTTGGTCGATGAGGCTGTTGCCGCACAATTCTTGCCACGTATTGCCGAGCTATATGCAGAAAAACAAGTCGAATTACGCGGCTGTCCTGCAACCCAAAAGATTTTGGGTACAAGTGTTAAAACAGCAACCGAAGAAGATTGGTACACCGAATATTTAGGCCCAATTTTGGCAGTTAAAGTGGTTTCAGGAATTGATGAGGCAATTGAACATATCAATAAATATGGTTCACATCATACTGATGCCATTATTACTGAAAACTTTAGTTTGGCGCGTCAATTCTTGGCTGCGGTAGATTCTAGTTCAGTCATGATTAACGCTTCTACACGCTTTGCTGATGGTTTTGAATATGGTTTAGGTGCTGAAATTGGAATCTCTACCGATAAAATTCATACCCGTGGCCCTGTCGGTTTGGAAGGTTTAACCTCACAAAAATGGATCGTGTTTGGCGATGGTCAAATCCGCCAATAAAATCCATCTGTAATTTTGCAATATCCAAATATAATGTTCAGTTTCACAGGAAGCTGAACATTATTCCCTTCTATTTTTTAGACATTGTTTTAAGACACAGTTCCACTACACATTTCTGCCTCACGCTCACTTAAAATAAAAACACCATCAAGATTAGAAAAATCATCAAAAAGAGTGGCGATGCTTATGTTTTATTATTTGATTATTAGTACCTTTGCTTTAGCACTGTTGGTGTCGTTCATTGTCATGCGTCTGTTTTCCAGCTCCATCAATGCAATTTTGGCGCGTATCATCCACGACCCAATTCATGAAGCATGGGCAAAGTACACCAAATTTGCAGGCATGGTGGTCGGCACATCTTCAGGCATTCGTATTTACGATATGGAAAAATACATTACCCCACTCACCTATGCCGAAAATGACAAAAGAATTGTGATTGAACTGACGCAAGAACGCTGGGTATTGGAAATTTACCGCACCATTATTGAAACCTTACAAGGCTTGGCGTGGATGATGTTGGTGTTTTTTATGGTGGCACTGATTGCTTATGTGATTGTCCGTTGGTCGGAAATTAAATACGCTGCCAAATCAAAATAAACCGACAAAGATTGAGGAAATAATTTAAAACAGTTTGCCACTCGCCTGCAGAATGAAGTGTGCTATGTTAAGAGAATACAACAGGAATTAAGCAGAAATTTTAGACCATCATTTCATGAAAAAATGAAAGTTTCGGGCTGATAAATTTTAATTATTTCTGATTTCATGGTCGATAATGCTTAAGTCTAATCTCCTAAAGTCTATCTAGGAGCAATAAAAAACCCATGATAAAACATACGTAATGATCAAGATTGCAACACAATAGATTGCCGTTTGCCATATCTTGCAATGCAGCTTGATTGACTAGGGATAACTTCAATTAGAATTCGGGTACATAAAAGTGACTACATCAGTATTAGTGATTAACTGCGGATCTTCTTCTATCAAATATGCGCTTGTATCTGAAAGCGTTGGAGATCGTATCTTTGGTTTGGCAGAAAATCTAGGTTCTGCTGATGCGCGCATTAAAGGCATTACCGCAGGTGGTGAGCCGCTCGAACTTTCTATTCCACATGCTGACCATGAAAAAGCATTGGAAACTATTCTTGGTCGCTTATCTCAATATAAGCCACAAGCCATTGGTCACCGCGTTGTACACGGCGGTACTTTAACCAAAGCAGAATTATTAACTGAAGAAATCGTGCAACGTATTCGTGAAGCAACTCCGCTTGCACCTTTACACAACCCTGCACACTTGGTGGGTATTGAAGCAACAATGCGTTTGTTCCCAGAACTTCCGCAAGTGGCTGTATTTGATACTGCATTCCACCAAACGATGCCTGCTCACGCTTACCGTTATGCAGTGCCTAAATTCTTATATACCGACCACAACGTACGTCGTTATGGCTTCCACGGTACAAGTCACGCATACGTTTCAGAGCGCGGTTCAGAGTTGGCTGGCAGCTTCAAACAAGGTGGCTGGTTAACTGCTCACTTGGGTAACGGTAGCTCGACTTGTGCAATCTGGAATGGTCAAAGTGTAGACACATCGATGGGCCTAACCCCACTTGAAGGTTTGGTGATGGGTACTCGTAGTGGTGATGTAGACCCAAGCTTACACAGCTTCCTTGCAAGCAACTTAGGTTGGGATATCTACAAAATTGACAAAATGCTAAACAGCCAAAGTGGTTTACTTGGTTTGTCAGGCTTATCGAACGACATGCGTACCCTGATTGAAGCATCTGAACAAGGCAACGAAGATGCAACGCTTGCAATTGAAGTATTCTGCTACCGTTTAGCTAAATCTTTAGCTGCACTTAGCTGTGGTTTACCACGCTTAGATGGCTTATTCTTCACAGGTGGTATTGGCGAAAACTCTGCGTACATCCGTGAAAAAACTGTATCTTACTTGCCACACTTTGGCTTTAACTTCAGCAAAGAACGCAATGACAGCTTAAAACGCGGTACTGAAGGTCGTATTGATGCAGGTACAGGCGGTCCACAAATTTGGGTTGTACCAACTGACGAAGAAGGCCGTATTGCGAAAGAAACTGCGCAAGTTGCAGAGGAGCTAAAGTCAGCTGCAAAAAAGTCTGAATGTGACGCTGCGATTGCTTAAGCAATCGTAGTGCTCAGCCACTTTCAATCAGTCCCTTTACGATTTAGAAAAAATTATGAAAACAATACTTTTGGTTCCTACAGAAATTGGTGTTGGTTTAACATCAGCATGTTTAGGTTTAATTTACGCTTTGGAATGCCAAGGCGTAAAAGCAGGTTTCTTAAAGCCTTTTTCACAAGAATTACAACCTGAAGCAGACCGCACAACTGCGTTGTATCGTCACCTGTTCAAGCATGAAACAGTTGAGCCGATTTCTTATACTGCGCTGACTGAGCGTTTAAAAAATGATGAAAATGACGAATTGCTTGAAGATGCAGTTCGTTTACATCGTGAAATTTCTAAACATCACGATATCATTATTGTAGAAGGCGTGTTGCCAAACGGACGTGATCCATTTGCAACTGAATTGAATGCAAATTTGGCTAAAGCACTTGATGCAAAAGTCATTATTGTCAGCAATGCCGACATCAACAATGCTGTTAAAACAGCGTCAAAAGTAGACAATCAATTACGTTTCTTTGGTGGTGCAACTTGTGAGCGTACTGCGGGCGTATTGTTTATGCGTACCAAAGGTTTACCAGAAGATTCTGCACAAATTCCTGTTACGCTTGATCCAAACTTACGTTTAATTAGCGACACCAACCAGTTTGTCAGCAAAATTCAAACTACACATCCAATGATTGGTAAAGATTGCATGCCAGTGATTGGCTTGGTGCCATTCAGCAATACTTTAAGTGTGCCACGCATGTCGGACTTGGCTGCACACATTTCTGCAGAATGGATTAACCAAGGTGAAGCAGCGCAGCGCCGTGTATTACACAGCAGCTTAATTGCATCGAATATTGAACACGAAATGCATAAATTCGTTGCAGGCGAGCTGATTATCAGTGGTTCTGACCGTGTCGATGTATTGCTTGCCAGTAGCTTAGCCAGCAGCAATGGTATTCCACTTGCAGGTTTGGTGTTAACTGAACATCAAGCACCAAGCGCACAAGCTTTAGAGTTCTGCCAAGCAGCAATGAAAAATGGCTTGCCAATTTTACATACTAAATTGAGCACCTTTGAAACTGCACATCAGTTATTAAACCTGAGCAACGAAATTCCTGTAGATGATACTGAGCGTGCAGAACAAGTTACCCGCTTTGTGGCCAGTCACATCAATGCAGAATGGTTAACCCAATTAATCAGCGATACGCATAAACCACGTTTATCGCCTTCTGCGTTCCGCCATGAATTGGTGCAAAAATCTATTGCAGCGAAAAAACGTATCGTGCTTCCAGAGGGTGATGAGCCACGTACCGTTCAAGCTGCAGCGATTTGTCAATCACGTGGTATTGCCCACTGCGTATTATTGGCAAAACCAGAAGCGGTAGTCGATGTTGCCAAAGCACGCGGTATTGAGCTTCCACACGACTTAGAAATCATTGATCCTGACTTGATTCGTGAAAACTATGTCGAAAAAATGGTTGCGATGCGTAAAGGCAAACTTACTGACGATCAAGCACGTGAACAGCTGCAAGACACTGTCGTATTAGGTACGATGATGTTAGCACTTGATCAGGTTGATGGTTTGGTGTCTGGTGCTGTGCATACTACAGCCAATACAGTTCGTCCCGCATTCCAGCTCATTAAAACTGCACCTGATTATTCATTGGTATCTTCAGTATTCTTTATGCTGTTACCAGATGAAGTATATGTGTACGGTGACTGTGCGATTAACCCAGACCCAGATGCAGAACAATTGGCTGAAATTGCGATACAGTCTGCAGACTCTGCAAAAGCATTTGGTATTGACCCACGTATTGCCATGATTTCTTACTCAACGGGTACTTCAGGTGCAGGTGCTGACGTCGAAAAAGTAGCGAAAGCGACTGAAATTGCAAAACAGCGTCGTCCTGATTTACTGATTGATGGCCCATTACAGTACGATGCAGCATCTGTTGAAAGTGTTGGTCGCTCTAAAGCACCTAACTCTGAAGTTGCAGGACGCGCCAATGTGTTTATTTTCCCTGATTTGAACACTGGTAATACGACCTATAAAGCCGTACAACGTGCAGCGAATGTCGTAAGTGTTGGTCCGATGCTGCAAGGTTTGAATAAACCTGTGAATGACTTATCTCGTGGTGCATTGGTTGATGATATTGTCTTTACTATTGCATTGACCGCAATTCAGGCAGAACAACAGTCGAGCTAATCAAATATCTGCCTGATATTCAAATCAGACCATTCAATGATGTAAAAATTGAATGGTCTATTTGTATCTGAACTATGTTTACTGTATCTTTTAGATTCGTTATTTTATGTATACGACTCATTGATATATAAAGTAATTTTTAACTAAAACTTTAAAAATAAAATAATTTCTAACTTATTTTTTAGAGGGAATAAAACATGATTCGTCAACTCATGCTACTTGGCTGTTTCACCTTGACTAGCACCTTTACTCAAGCTGGCTGGCTCACCAAAGCCATAGACAAATGGAACTCGTCAAGCGACCTAAATGAAAATATTTTCGTTCAATATCCAACAGTTCAAGAGTATTTTCACGATAAATTTAAAAGTCCACGTCAAATTGCATTGAATAATGTTTCATACAAGGCTGGTGTGGTGATGTATGAACGCGCTCAACAATATTGTGAAAAAGACTTAGGACAACTGGTTCAAATTGAACAACATCCTAAATCTTTATATCCATATCGTGGGGCAGAAATTTTAGATACACCAAACTTACAAAAATATTATGGTTTATTTGAATGTCAAAATATTGCCAACCCTTGGAAAGTCTATTTTGATCATCAAAATCAACGCATTATTCAAAGCCTAACGCCAATCTTGTCTGTCGACGTCAGTTATGTATTTGAGTAATTATCATGAATAAGAAAATTTTAATCTTCACATCAAGTCTGTTGTTACTCACAGGCTGCCAAGTGACAGGCGAACAAAATAATCTTTATCAAAAAGTTTTAAGCTATTCAGGTCAATCTACCAAAAGCGAACCCTTAAATGGCGCACAAAATCGTTTTAGTATTATTGTGCCAAAAAGTAGTGTCAATGAAACCACACGTTTTAAGGGATTGGTGTCAAACCAAAACTACTTCTCTAGTTTAGCGCGTAGTCAATATTTTGATCATATTTGGAAACGTTATTATTCAACTTTAAGATCACTCTCTGATACCACGACAAAGCTTCGTATTTGTAACAGTACTTTTGCTGAAGATCGAAGACAGCCTTCTTCTGTCTCTAACTCATGCAGTGAAGTCACTTTAAAAACCCATGTCAAAGACATTGGTTCAGCCTATCAGATTAATTTTGAGGGTATTAACGTCGACCAGCATCAGCAAAGTTTTGCACTCTCAAAAATTGAGGTTCCCAATGTCTATAGCTCCGTTGGCGTGCTAGATCAAAACCTTTTGAAATCCACCTTCGGATATTATGATCGTATTGAATTTAAGTCGAAACTCAAAACTGAACAATTAGCACAAAAACTTGGGCATCAATTTGGTTCAGTCCAAATCTATAAAGATAATGGTGAAATATATCTTCAAGTCAATTTTGACCATGAATATAGAGTCGATCAAGCTGTCTCACCGATTAACTGCAAAACCAACCCTACAAAGCCAAATGTTGCACCGATAATCAGATGTGATTATGCAATTTTTTCTGCCAAAGGGATTTCAGACTACCGTCAAAATAAAATACAAACAGAAAATTTTATCAAAAAAGTCTTTTTAAATTAGGATGAAAATAAAAATGAAAAAACTACTTCTTATACTAATGAGTATCATCGCGATCCAAAGTGTATATGCTGAAAACTTTAAAACCATGCTGAGAAATAATGGAATTACTTTCCAGATTGATTTAGATAGCATTAAGAAACAAGGGCAATATCACCATGTCGTTGTGGCGCAAAAATTTAATAACACCAAAACAGAAGGCGCTCTCAAATATAATGAATTACGCTCAGATTTCATTTTGGACTGCGCTTCAAACCGTGAATACATTTCACGCTTAAGCCGTTACCAAAATGGCACCATGGTCTGGGAAATGGCCAATCCAGAAAGCTTTAAATTGGAGAAAAATGACTCAGGAATGATTGAATATATTTGTGAAAATGAAATTAAATCTTAAAAATTAATTTTTTGTGATTTTAAATATTCGATTATTTTTATGATCAATACTAAAGACATAAAAAAGAAGATGAAGCTTAGGCTTGATCTTCTTGTTGACCGTAGAACCAAGTAGCTGCGATAAACATAGAAAAACCAATAACTGATGCAACGACTGTAATCATAAAAACATACTCAAGTTTCGATGAGTGCATTATGCGAAAGTTTTATGACAGTTATATGACAATATAAAATTCATTGTAATATTTAATATAAATATAATTTTCAATAACTTAATGATAATTTAAATGAAAAATCAACCTGTAATAAATGAAATATGACAGCGAAGATGACGCTTTTCTTGTCATATATGACAGTTTTTAACATAAATATGACACATAGATGGCCTATTAAACTTTAGACCCAAAACGCTGTATAAACGCCCACAACTTTCTGTTTTTATCTTATAATTTAGTCCGCTAGCTATCCGCCCGCTCAAGAGATTTTTGATATGACAACTATTATCAAGCAAGATGACTTGATCACTTCGATCAAAGACGCGCTTCAGTTTATTTCCTACTATCATCCACAAGACTTCATCCAAGCGATGAGCCGTGCTTATGATCGTGAAGAAAACAAAGCTGCGAAAGATGCGATTGCACAGATCTTAATTAACTCACGTATGTGTGCAGAAGGCCATCGTCCAATCTGTCAAGATACTGGTATCGTAAACGTATTCCTTGAAGTGGGCTTAGACGTTAAATTTGATTTAACCATGAGCTTAGATGATGCAATTAACGAAGGTGTACGTCAAGGTTACCTAGAAAACTCAAACGTACTTCGTGCATCGGTATTGGCTGATCCTGCATTTGGTCGTAAAAACACCAAAGACAACACCCCTGCAGTAATTCACTACAAACTCGTTCCGGGTAACAAAGTAGATATTACAGTTGCTGCCAAAGGTGGCGGTTCAGAAAACAAATCTAAATTGGCGATGTTGAACCCATCTGACTCAATTGTAGATTGGGTACTTAAAACTGTTCCAACTATGGGTGCAGGCTGGTGTCCACCGGGTATGCTTGGTATTGGTATTGGTGGTACTGCCGAAAAAGCCATGATGCTTGCAAAAGAAGCACTCATGGAAGAAATCAACATGGACGAATTATTACGTCGTGGCCCACAAAACAAAATGGAAGAACTCCGTATCGAGATCTTCGAGAAAGTGAACGCACTTGGTATTGGTGCACAAGGTTTAGGTGGTTTAACCACAGTTCTTGATATTAAAATCAAAGACTACCCTTGCCACGCTGCAGGCAAACCAGTGGGTATGATTCCAAACTGTGCGGCAACTCGTCACGCACACTTCCAGTTAGATGGTTCAGGTGTAGCGCATATTCAAGCGCCTAAACTTGAGGACTACCCAGAAGTAACTTGGGATTCATCTAAATCTAAACGTGTAGATTTAGACAACATTACCCAAGAAGAAATGAACTCTTGGCAGCCGGGCGACACGTTGTTATTAAACGGTACGATTTACACAGGTCGTGATGCTGCACATAAGCGCATGGTCGACATGATCAACAATGGTGAAGAATTACCAGTCGACTTAAAAGGCAAATTCATTTACTACGTTGGCCCTGTCGATCCTGTTGGTGATGAGGTCGTTGGCCCTGCAGGTCCAACAACGGCAACCCGTATGGACAAATTCACCCGCCAAGTCTTAGAACACACTGGTTTGTTCGGTATGATTGGTAAGGCAGATCGTGGTCCTGCAGCAATTGAAGCCATCAAAGATCACAAAGCGACTTACCTCATGGCTGTAGGTGGTGCGGCTTACCTCGTATCTAAAGCAGTACGTGAAGCAGAAGTGGTTGCTTTTGAAGACTTAGGTATGGAAGCAATCTACAAATTCAAAGTTGAAGATATGCCTGTATCTGTTGCGGTAGATGTCAATGGTACATCTATCCACGCGATTGCACCAAAAATCTGGCAAGCTAAAATTGGCAAGATTCCCGTTGTAGATGCTGCAGCAGAATAATATTCCAATTTAGTAATAAGCGAAAAAGCACCCAACATTGGGTGCTTTTTTATGCTTACTGGAAATAAATAAAAGCAATGCATGAGATAAAGATGCAAAACCTTACCACGTTCTCGGATCCCACAATTTAAAGGGTTGGGTTAAGTGCACATCTTCCGCAGGGTCATATTTCTCATGCTTGATTTTTTGTGGCTTTTTACGCAACTTACCTGTGGTTTGATCTTCCGCGACAAAGTTATAGCTTTCGGTTTTCAATTGAGTAAACGCTATTTCCTGTTGTGCCGTACTTGAAGGCATAAGAATTAAAGGCCCTGAAACCTCTTTGCGGGTACTCAAGTTTTCTTCATCATATTTAATAAAATACGACTGCCCTGCCTGTACCTGAAAATCCAAATACTTTGGTTTTTGGAAATGTAATGCACCCAAAGGACGACTCACACTCAGACGATACGCGCCCGGTGCCAGTTCAACCCAGTAATAATGATTGTGCAATAAACTTGGAATCCGATGTTTGTTGATAAACATACTAGCCGCGACAATTTCCTGTCTATTCCATTTAGAATCTGGACGATATAAATACACGATGGCAGCATCGGCATGTTGTGCCTGAACAGGTTTAAAATTTTGCCCTAGTTTTTGATTGACCCAACCACCAATGGTCATCATGCCCAAACGGTGTTGTTCTACAAAACCAGGTTTTTGTTCTAAATCTAAAACTTTTAAGGTACTAGGTGGTTGCGTTTGTTGCACCACGTTTTTTTTGCCATGACATCCCAGCAACATTAAACTGGTCACGACCAAGATTGCGACACCACGCATGTCTATCCCTCACTGCGTTTCTTATTTTTGTAAATCACGTTTTTGAAATCACGCTGCAAATTCATTTTGCAATTGTTGTTTTGAATAATGGGCATCCACGCCTAGGTCTAAGATTAACACTGCCTTGATTTTTTTGACAATAAAAAACGTGCCGAAACCTAGCGTTTCGGCACGTTTCAGACGAATAGCGTATTAAGCAGTTTTGCTGTCTAATACTTTTAAGTCAATTTTTTCTGCTGCAGGTTCTTCTGTTTGAGGCTGACGTTCGGTCTGAAATTCAGGTTTAGCACCTTCTTCAATCACCGCTTCAGTCACTACCACTGTGCCAACATCGGTACGGCTTGGCAAGTCGTACATGGTTTCGAGCAAGGCATTTTCCAGAATTGAACGCAAACCACGCGCACCTGTATTACGTTCAAGGGCTTTTTTCGCCACTGCACGTAATGCTGCATCTTCAAAGACTAAATCGACATTTTCCATCTCGAATAAGTATTGATATTGACGGGTTAAGGCATTTTTCGGCTCGGTCAGAATTTGCATCAATGCATCTTCATCTAGCTCGTCTAGCGTTGCAATTACAGGCAAACGACCAATGAACTCTGGAATTAAGCCAAATTTCACCAAATCGGTTGCTTCTACCTGACGAAATAAATCAGACAATTTCTTGCCTTCATCTTTTTTCTTCACGTCTGCCGTAAAACCAATGCCGCCTTTTTCTTGGCGTTGCTGCACAATTTTCTCTAAACCAGAGAATGCGCCACCGCAAATAAACAAGATATTTGAAGTATCAATTTGAATGAATTCTTGCTGCGGATGCTTACGTCCACCTTGAGGCGGAATAGAAGCCACCGTGCCTTCAATCATTTTGAGCAAGGCTTGCTGAACACCTTCACCAGACACATCACGAGTAATTGATGGGTTTTCAGACTTACGCGTGATCTTGTCAATTTCATCAATGTAGATAATGCCTTTTTGTGCTTTTTCTACATCGTAATCGGCTTTTTGCAACAGCTTTTGCACGATGTTTTCGACATCTTCACCCACATAACCCGCTTCGGTTAAAGTCGTGGCATCTGCCATTGCAAAAGGCACATCTAATAGACGTGCTAAGGTCTGTGCAAGTAAGGTTTTACCCGAACCCGTTGGACCTACCAACATGATGTTACTTTTTGAGATTTCGACAGCATCGCCTGCTTTATGCGCCTGATTGCTCACTTTTAGGCGTTTGTAATGGTTATATACTGCAACCGATAAGGTTTTTTTCGCAGTATCTTGACCAATTACATACTGATCAAGCGCAGCACGAATTTCATGTGGTTTTGGCAATGGACGTGTTGCCCAATCACCCGACTCAACTTGTTGACTGGTCTGAACCAAGTCTAAGCATACGTCCACACATTCATTACAGATGTATGCGTCCTCGCCTGCAATCAGCTTCCCGACTTCAGACTGCGTTTTACCGCAAAATGAACAATGTTTTTGTCCCTGAGGATGTTCGGACATAGTCACTCCAATATCTCAATCTTTAAAACTTATGGACGTTTTGTTAAAACTTCATCCACAAGACCGTATTCCTTCGCTGCCTGTGCAGTCATAAAGTTATCACGGTCGGTATCTCTTGCGACAGTTTCATAGTCCTGACCACTATGTTCTGCCATTAAACGGTTTAAACGCTCTTTAATGAATAGAATTTCACGTGCATGAATTTCAATATCAGATGCCTGACCACGGAAACCACCGAGTGGCTGGTGAATCATGACACGTGCATTTTCAAGACAATAACGCTTACCTTTTGCACCTGCGTTGAGCAGAAAAGCACCCATAGATGCCGCTTGTCCCATACAGTAAGTCACAACGTCAGGCTTAATAAATTGCATGGTATCGTAAATTGCCATACCTGCAGTCACAGAACCGCCTGGTGAGTTAATGTATAGGTGAATATCTTTATCCGGGTTTTCTGCTTCTAAAAACAACATCTGCGCCACAATTAAGTTGGCCATATTATCTTCGACTTCACCCGTCAAAAAAATGACACGTTCACGTAAAAGACGTGAATAAATATCAAAAGAACGCTCACCACGAGAGGATTGTTCAACCACCATGGGCACTAAAGCATTTTCAATTGTTGGAACATACATATGGTTATTTATTCCTAAATTCTTGTGACACGACTCATGTTCACAATATGAGGGATAATTGTCTAAATTGCAAAATATTCACAGCTTAAATCGTAGATATTTTGAGTTAAATGTTGTCGATCTGTGAAAAACCCAAAAACTGCGATGCAATAAAAAAGGCGCACAAAGCGCCTTTTTTACCTAAAGCCTATTAGCCTTGTTGACGAGCTTGTTGCTCTTTCAATAAGTCTTCATAGCTTACAGATGTATCAGTCACTTTTGCAGAAGCCAAGATGTGATCTACAACCTGATCTTCTAAAACAACTGCTTCGATTTGTGAACGCTGTTGTTTGTCATTTTTGAAGTATTCAATCACTTCGTTTGGATCTTCATAAGAAGAAGCCATATCTTCGATGTAAGCATCTACACGTGCTTGGTCAACTTCAAGTTTAGCATCTGCCAATACTTTGCTGACCAATACGCCTAGTTTTACAGATTTTTCAGCTTGTTCTTTGAACAATTCATCTGGAAGCATGCTTGAGTCAAATGCTTTTGCACCTTGCGCACCAAACTGCTGAGTGAATTGCTGAATCATTTGCTGACGTTGACGGTCAACTTCTTGAGCAACCATCGCTGCTGGAAGTTCAACTTCGTTTGCCGCAACGAGTGCATCAAAAGTTGCGCCTTTCACTTGGTTACGTAAACCATTTTTCACTTCACGTTCCATGTTTTTACGAACGTCAGCTTTTAATTTGTCTACGCCATCTTCTTCAGAAATACCGAAGATTTGTAGGAATTCAGCATCAATTTCTGGAAGTTTTTGCTTTTCAACAAGTTTCACAGTGATTTTGAATTGAGCTGCTTTACCTGCAAGGTTCGCTGCTTGGTAGTCTTCAGGGAAAGTTACATCAATCACTTTCTCTTCGCCTTTTTTCATGCCCACGATACCATCTTCAAAACCAGGAATCATGCGACCAGAACCAAGTACCAGTTTAAAGTCTTCAGCTTCACCGCCTTCAAACTTCTCGCCATCTACAGTGCCTTCAAAGTCAAAAGTCACTTGCATGTCTTTTTTCGCCATGCCTTTGGTTTCAACCCAAGAAGCACGTTGCTTTTGAAGGTTTTCAAGCATTTGTTCAACATCGCTATCATTTACTTCAGAAGACTTGCGTTCAACTTCCAAACCGTCAAATTTCACTTCAACTTCTGGATAAACTTCAACAGTCGCTTCATATACTAAAGCGTCGTCTTTCATTTCAGTTTTTTCGATGTTTGGCATACCCACAGCATTGATTTTTTCTTGTTGGATTGCTTCAAACACGGTGTCACGAATAATGTCGTTGACCACTTCTTGATAAATACCCGCACCGTATTCACGACGAACAACGTTTAGAGGCACTTTACCTGGACGGAAGCCGTTGATCTTCACAGTTTTGGCAGTGCGTTTCAAGCGAGCTTCAAACTGCTCGTTAATACGGCTCGTCGGTACAGATACATTTAAACGACGGGCAACGCCCGAAACCGCTTCAGAAGTTACTTGCATGGCTTCCTCGATATAGTTAGTAATAACAGTTTATAAAAAAGTGCCACATTATATGACAACATTAAAGGATATACAAAATACGTTCTGATCTCGACTGAATTTTTTTAATCGGAGCGCTATTTTCTGTAAATTTTCAACTTTGTGTATATTTCTTGTTGTAAATAAGAATCCTTATCATTATTATTAGCCAACTCCTTCATGAATGATTCTAATTACCATATAGGTTCAATTGGCATCATCAATTCATAATCAGAGATTTCATTTTATGGCTAAGTTCAACCTACACCCGCTGTGTTTTGCTTTACTTGGGGCAACCTCTACTGCTGTTTTCGCAAATACCTCTACCGATGCGACTTCAACCCACCAACTTTCCACAATTGTGGTTTCAGCGGCAGGTTTTGAACAAGAGCTAAAAAATGCACCCGCATCTATAAGTATAGTCAGTAAAGAAGATATTGAGAAAAAAAATGCCACCAGCATTGCTGACTTACTGGCTGATGTCCCTGGAGTCGATATTCGTAACGGCGTAGGTAAAACCTCAAACTTAAATATCGGTTTGCGTGGTATGGGGCAAGAGTACACGCTGATTCTGATTGATGGACGTCGTCAAACCACATCTTCAGATGTCACCCCGAATGGTTTTGGTGAAACATCAAATGGATTTTTGCCACCACTTGCTTCAATTGAACGCATTGAAGTAATTCGTGGCCCTATGGCAACGCGCTATGGCTCAGAGGCAATGGGCGGTGTGATCAATATCATTACCAAAAAAGTGTCAGATGAATGGAATGGTAATGTCACTATCAGCGGTAATGTAATGGAAAACAATGCCGAAGCCGATTCATGGAAAACCAATTTTGTTGTCAATGGCCCACTGATCAATGAACGTTTAGGCTTACAACTACGTGGTAGCTATTTAGACCGTCAGCGTTCAGAACGCATTCAGGGCTCAACAGGTCGTGACCCACGCCCAAGTACAGCAGACAATTACGATGTTGGTGCTAAACTCGACTTTAAACTGGATGATCAAAATTCATTTTGGATAGATGGTTTTCATTCTAGCCAGCAATATAAAAATGAAGATAACCGTTTAGGGACTTTAGATACCGCAACCAAAGCATCAGGTTATAAAGATGAATTAGAATTCAACCGTACTCAAATTTCTTTGGGACATGAAGGTAATTACGATTTTGGGATTTGGAAAAGCTATGTTAGCCATTCAGACACTGAAACTAAAGGTCGTACTCTACCAACCGATGCTTTTGACAAAACTGCGCAGCAGAACAATCCACTCATTGGCAGTGACCGTACTTTAGAAAATACCGATCTGGTTGCAGATAGCCATCTAATTTCCACCTTTGGTGCGCACAAAGTTACAGTCGGTGCAGAATATAAAAAGCTCACCATTCGTGACAATATTGCTCAACATAAAAGCGGCAAAGATGAATTTGAGAAAGACTCTTGGGCAATCTATGCCGAAGATGAGTGGAGCTTACTCGACAATTTGACCTTCACGTTTGGTACACGCTATGAAGACCACTCTGGTTTTGGTGGCGAGTTTAGTCCACGTGCTTATTTAGTCTGGAATACCAATGATATTTTAACCATTAAGGGTGGTGTCAGCACAGGTTATAAAGCACCTTCGCCTAAGGCACTCTACGATGGTTTAATCAATATGAGTGGTCAGGGTTCGACCTATGTATTTGGTAACGCTGCTTTAAAACCAGAAACATCGACCAATTACGAACTTGGTTTTAATTTACAGCCTAATGATCAGCTGAATTTTACCGCCACAGGCTTTTACAGCCAAATTGAAGATGCGATTGTTTCCCAAGACATCTCTAATTTAGCGATTTGCCCTGTAGATGATTGCTCTAGAAGTGTAAATGCCAACGAAGCCAAAATCTATGGTGCTGAGACGTCTTTACAGTACAGCATTATTCCTGAATGGGATATTAAAGCGGCCTATACTTACACCAAAAGTGAAATTACAGATGGTAAGGATGAAGGACTGTACTATAACAACAATCCTCGCAATGCCTTTAACCTGACCTCGACTTGGCACATTAATCCGAACGTTGATGTGTGGTTACAACACGAATACAAGTCAGCCCGTTTGCGCTTCAAACAATTACCAACAACACCACAAACTAGCGATTTTGAAGAATACAAAATCATGGGCGATAAATTTGGTGGCTATAACGTATTTAACTTAGGTGCAAGCTATACAGTAACAGATAATCTTCGTTTCAATATGGCAGTGAATAACCTATTAGATAAGGACTTCACCAAAGATAATCAGAGCTATACCTATGTCAACAAAGGTAAAACTCAAACTGCAACTGCCTATAAATACTTAGACATTGGTTCATCTGTTTCGGGCACATATTTAGCAGGTCGCAACTACTGGCTCTCTGTTTCTTATGACTTCTAAGCCTTAAATTTCTTTTTAAACCCTGCTTCGGCAGGGTTTTCTGTCTTTATTCCCAAGCCTTTCACGTTTACATCGTTTTATTAAATAAAAATATTGATAATGATTATTATTTTCAAATAAGAATCAAAAGAAAGTGTCATCCCACACATTGTTGTTGATAATGATTCTCAATACAATTAGCAACAATTGTTATAGACGTCATAACAACAACTTCACACTTTATTCATTTTGAACTAAAAACGCTGAATAAAGCGTGGCCTCCTGTTGGTTTACATTTAGGGAAATACCATAAATGGCACAGATCAAAAGCCGCAAACACAATCGCTCTGCGCAACTGATGGCTTTAGCCGCCTCTCTTCCACTACTTGCACATGCCGCAAGCCCTGAAGATGACGTCACCCACTTACCCACCATTACGGTTAAATCAGAAGCCGAAAGCAAATACAAGGCAGACCGTTTAAGTTCTGCAAAATATACACAGCCGTTGTTGGATACCCCACAAACAATTTCTGTGATTAAAAAAGAAATGCTACAAGAACAAGGCGCAACGTCCTTAGTTGAAGCCTTACGCAATACACCAGGCATTACTCTACAATTGGGAGAAAATGGCAATACTAGTGCTGGCGATGCCTTTCAAATGCGTGGTTTTTCCACCCAAACCTCGACCTATGTTGATGGTGTCCGAGATTTAGGCGCAATCAGCCGTGATGTATTTAACATTGATCAAATTGAAGTTGTCAAAGGCCCATCGGGTTCAGAAGCGGGTCGTGGTGCAGCATCGGGTTATATCAATTTAGTCAGCAAATTACCGCAAAGTGAAAGCAGTCAGGAAATTTCTGCAACTTACAACACAGCACAACATACAAGACTTTCTGCAGATATTAACCAGGCCATCAATCCAAATACCGCATTTCGTCTAAATGTAATGGGGCAAGAAGGCGGCATAGAAGGACGTGACTATATTGAAAACAATAGTTATGCCATCGCCCCTTCTATTGCCTTTGGATTAAACACTGCCACACGCCTTTATTTATATTCTCAACACATCAGACAACGCAATATTCCAGATGGTGGCATTCCAACTGTGGGCATGCAAGGCTTTTACAATACCGATTCACTGTTAGCCACTGCGCCTAAAGTTAATCGGGAAAACTTTTATGGTCATGTCAATGACTATGAAGATGTCGATGCAGATATGTTTACGGCAAAAATTGAAAGTGATTTAACAGATCGACTCAAACTGACCAACATCACCCGTGTAGGCAAAACCCATATGAATCGGGTTTTAACAGGCATCAATACAGGTGCAAATGGTCTTCGAACCAATGGTTCATCAAACCCTGCCGAATGGGAAGTGAACCGCTCCCGCCAAGGCGTCGATCAAGAAAATAAAATTCTGGCCAATCAAAGCACTTTAAACTGGAGTGTCAAAACGGGGGCAGTACAGCATGATGTTGTTGCAGGCATGGAGTTTTTAAAAGAACAGCAATCTAGCAAACTCATGGCAACCCAGATGCCTGGCGAAGCCACTGCCGATACACCGTGGGCCAATCTTTATCACCCAGACCGCAATCAAGCCATGCCAGCGCTTATTTATAATGGCGGTTATACCGATGGTGAAACCCAAACGGCAGCCGCATATTTATTTGATACTCTAAAATTTGGGGAGCGTTTTCAACTGAATGGTGGCGTACGGGTCGATTATTATGAAACAGATTATCAAGGGCTTACTCTGCCACGTGGGGGAAATGCTTTGGTGGCCACAGATCTCAGCACCCACGATACGCTGTTCAGTTGGAAACTTGGCGCTGTGTATAAGCCTACGTTAAATAGCAGCATTTACGCTGCGTATGCAAAATCGCTGACTCCGCCTGGCAGCGCCAACTTTAGCCTGTCTGAATCGGGCAATGACGCAATCAATGCCAAGCCTCAAGAAACCCATCATTATGAAGTAGGCAGCAAATGGGAGTTACTACAAGGCAAGCTGGCTTTGGCTGCTGCAGCGTATCGTACAGAAAATGAAAATCAATCGACTATAGATCCAATTTCTCAGCTTGCTGTACAAGAGGGTAAAAAACGGGTCGATGGCATTGAGTTGAGTGCCGTTGGTCAAATGACCGAAAACTGGAATTTGTCTGCAGGCGTTGCGCACATGAAAGTGAAACAACTCAATCAACGTTCAACGAGTGCCACAACCTTATCGGAACGTTGGTCGCCTGAATGGACTGCAAGTTTATGGTCAATCTACGACTGGGCGGGCTTTAAATTAGGTTTGGGCGCGCGTTATGTCGATGAACAAAAACGTGTTGTGACTGACAGCAACGCACCAGCCAACATGCCAAATATTCCAGGCTATGTCGTGTTTGATGCATTGGCAGGCTACAACTTCAACAAAAATGCCTCGTTAAATTTAAACCTTTATAACCTTGCCGATAAAGAATACATCAGCACGCTAAACAATGGTGGTGGTCGCGTCGTGCTTGGGCAGCCACGCTCGGCAGCAATCAGCTTAAACTACAAGTTCTAAGTTATAGCAAATCTGTAGTAGCCCGCTTAAAACAGGCTACAGATTTAGATTCGAGCGATAGATTATTTTTCATACCATCTATTGCTCGAACTTTGCATGCCGAACAACGCTGTAGAATGTTCAGCAGTTTGAATTCAAACTTTTTCAGGAAGAATCGATATGATGCTTCACATTCCAGAAGTTCTTAGCAAAGTGCAAGTCCAACAGATTCGCGCTGAATTGGACACTGCAGCTGCATGGCAAAATGGTCAATTCAGTGCAGGCGCACAAGCACAGAAAATTAAACAGAATTTACAATTTGACCTGCAGCATCCGAGCTATGTAACTCTGTCACAAGACATCCTCAGTGCACTAAAACAACAGGCTTTATTGCAGTCCTTTGCCTTGCCGCTGCACATTCTGCAACCCATGTTCAATTGTTATCAAAACACAGGAACTTATGGCAATCATGTCGATAATGCCGTGCAATATTGTGCACAAGTACGACGCCCGATTCGCACAGATGTGTCCATGACTCTGTTTTTAAGTGAGCCTGAAGAATATCAGGGCGGTGAACTGATTATTGAAGACAATTACGGTAGTCATGAAGTCAAACTCAGTGCAGGTGATGCCATCGTGTACCCTGCTACCAGTTTACATCGGGTCGAACCTGTTACAGCAGGTCAACGAATTGCAGCGTTTACATGGTGTCAAAGTATGGTCAAAGATGACTGGCAACGCAGTATGCTGTTCAATTTAGATATGACTATTTTGCAATTGCGTCAACAACTTGGAGATACAGCAGAAGTATTGGCACTAACCGCACATTATCACAATCTGATTCGTCAATGGAGTCAGTTATGAATACCACGCCATTGGCAGCTTTGAATCACATCCCGCCACATTTACACACCATTGCCGACTATCAAAAACAGGCGCAATTACATTTAGATGCAGCCACTTGGGCCAATTTAGAAGGCGCTGCAGGCGATGAATATAGTCTGAACAACAATTTACGTGCGTTTGCCGATATTCAATTATTGCCCCGTCATTTAAATACTTTTGCAGGGGCAAATACGCAAATTCAGCTCTTGGGCGAACAGTATCCACACCCAATTTTTTTAGCACCCGTGGCTTACCAACAACTGTTTCATCCACAGGGGGAAATTGCTACAGCGCAAGCGGCAGCCGCCCTACAAGCCCCCATGATTCTCAGTCATTTAAGTACCACTTCAATGAGCACACTGAATCAGGTTTCGGGCACGGCAAAATGGTTTCAACTGTATTGGCAAGGCAGTCGTAAAGCTGCTTTGGATTTGATTTTTCAAGCGCAACACTATGCCTATCAAGCCATTGTACTCACGGTTGATGCACCGCACATGGGCATTCGAGATCGGGAACGTCGCGCTGCTTTTCAATTGCCTGCACATATTCGGGCGGTATATCAATCATCTGTAAATACCACTCCGCTTAAGGAAAATCAGCACCCTCTTTTTGATGGATTGATGCAGCAGGCTGCCACATGGGAAGATATTGCTTGGTTGCTACAACACAGTCCACTGCCTATTTTACTCAAAGGTATTTTACATCCTGCCGATGCGCAGCAGGCATATCAGTACGGAGCACACGGTATTATTGTGTCTAATCATGGTGGCCGAATTTTAGATACCGCGGTCAGCCCAATTCAAATTTTAGGCACGATGCGAAAAATTTTATCGCACGATTTCCCAATTTTATTAGACAGTGGGATTCGTCGTGGCACAGATATTTTTAAAGCACTGGCCTTGGGAGCAAGTGCGGTTTTGATCGGTCGTCCATATATTTATGGCTTGGCAGTTGCAGGCGCGCTAGGGGCAGCGCATAGCATTAAACTGTTAAAGGAAGAATTTGAAGTCACAATGGCACTTATGGGAACAAACTGCATCGAACAAATCAACAGCAGTTATATTTATCACCAAAACAGCTAATAGCAGAAAAATATT
This sequence comes from Acinetobacter sp. YH12058, assembly GCF_013419805.1. Lineage (NCBI taxonomy): Bacteria > Pseudomonadati > Pseudomonadota > Gammaproteobacteria > Moraxellales > Moraxellaceae > Acinetobacter > Acinetobacter sp. YH12058. Next base: position 194,815 of record NZ_VOZL01000003.1, on the reverse strand, counting down.
TCACAGCATATGCCATATATGTAAAAAACAGGGAATTATTACCCTTGCAGATCGATTAACATACAGATATTGGTTTACAAGTGCCATGATTCTACTTTTAGCGATAGCCTCCTGAAAACAGCTTGTAAATTGATAGAATAGACACAATCTATATTTATAGTAAGTTGCCGTTATCCACGCGATGCAACCGCTACTATTCAAGGAGTTTTCACATGATGTTGGCAGATCCAAGCAAAAAATACCGTCGTATGTACCAGCGTGTCGATTTACCAGACCGCCAATGGCCGAATAACGAAATTACCAAAGCGCCAATTTGGATGAGTACCGACCTACGTGACGGTAACCAAGCGATCTTTGAGCCAATGAACATCGAACAAAAGTTCAAAATGTTCCAAATGCTTGTGAAAATTGGTTTTAAACACATCGAAATTGGTTTCCCATCGGCATCTCAAGTTGACTTCGATTTCACCCGTAAATTGATTGAAGAAGGTCATATTCCAGATGACGTGTATATTGAAGTCTTGGTACAGGCGCGTGACCACTTAATTCAACGTACTTTTGAATCTTTACAAGGTGCTAAACGTGCGATTGTGCATATTTATAATGCCAACTCACCAACCTTCCGTAACAAAGTCTTGAATGTTGATGTTGAAGGTGCCAAACAATTGGCAATCAATGCAGCAAGCAAAGTAAAAGAATACGCAGCGAAGCAACCTGAAACAGAATGGGTATTCCAGTACAGCCCAGAATGTTTTACTGCAACTGAGTTGGAAGTGGCTAAAGATGTTTGTGATGCCGTGACTGAAATTTGGGAAGCATCGCCAACCAATAAAGTAATTTTAAACTTGCCTGCAACGGTAGAAGTGTCTACACCAAACGTGTATGCCGACCAAGTGGAATGGATGCACCGCAACATTGCGCGTCGTGATGGCGTGATCATTTCAGTACACTGTCACAATGACCGTGGTTGTGGTATTGCCGCATCTGAATTGGCAATCATGGCAGGTGCAGACCGTGTAGAAGGCTGTGTATTTGGTAATGGTGAACGTACCGGTAACGTAGACGTTGCTGCAATTGCCTTGAACATGTACACCCAAGGTGTTGCACCAGAATTGGATTTCTCGAACATCAACGAAATTATTGCCACAGTTGAAGAATGCACAGGTTTGCCAGTGCATCCACGTCATCCGTATGCAGGTGATTTGGTGTTTACTGCATTCTCTGGTTCACACCAAGATGCGATTAAGAAAGGTTTTGAATTCCAGAAAAACGAAGAAATTTGGGATATGCCTTACTTGCCAATCGACCCGAAAGACTTAGGTCGTGACTATGATGCGGTGATTCGTGTCAACTCACAATCGGGTAAAGGCGGGATAGCTTACTTGTTAGAATCGAACTACAACGTGACTTTACCACGTCGTTTACAAATCGAATTCTCACAAATTGTGCAACAACGTACCGATGAGCAAGGCACTGAAATTAGCGCAAGCGAAATCTGGAACTTGTTTAAAGACACTTACGTTGCAGTAAAAGATGCGCACTATGCGACCAAAAACTACAAACTATCTGATGAAAATGGCAATCAAGTCATTGAGTTAGATGTGGTCGTGAACGGCGAAACGCAACGCTTACGCGGTGAAGGCAATGGCCCAATTTCAGCAATTTTGAATGCACTTCAATTACCAATTGATGTCTTGAATTATGAAGAACGCAGCATTAGCTCTGGCGCACATGCAAAAGCGTTGGCATTGATTGAGTTGCAAGTCAAAGGCACAGGTAAATCTGCCTTTGGTGCAGGGGTACATGACAACATCGTGACCTCATCTATTGATGCAATTATTGCCTGCACCAACCGCTTGATTGAACAAGGCGTATTAAGCACAGATCAAGTAGTTGCAGCAGCAGTATAATCTTGTGCTAACATGTAAAAGCATTTTGAAAAGGATACCCCAAGTGGTATCCTTTTATTTATTCATCCTCAGGATTTAAGGCGAATTATTCCCGTGTCTTTTCCAGCTGACTCAGTAGGTATTGTTGTTCCAGAAAAATTCCAATTTGAAGAACCTTTAGAACTCGAATGCGGTCGTGTTCTGCCCCGCTTTGAACTCATGGTCGAAACTTATGGCACGCTCAATGCCGACAAATCCAATGCGATTCTGATCTGTCATGCGTTGTCAGGGCATCATCATGCTGCGGGTTATCATCATGCCGATGATAAAAAAGCAGGTTGGTGGGATGCCTGTATTGGCCCTGGAAAAGCCATTGATACCAGTCGTTTCTTTGTGGTGGCGCTAAACAATATTGGCGGCTGTAACGGTTCTACTGGCCCCACATCGCCTAACCCTGAAAATGACAACCGTCCTTATGGCCCAGACTTCCCTTTAGTGACGGTGCGAGATTGGGTAAAAACCCAAGCCATGCTGTCTGATCGTTTAGGCATTGAGGTCTGGTATTCGATTATTGGCGGCTCTTTGGGTGGTATGCAGGCCTTGCAGTGGTCGGTAGATTATCCTGACCGTCTGAAAAAATGCGTGATTATTGCCAGTGCACCAAAACTGTCTGCACAAAATATTGCCTTTAACGAAGTCGCACGTCAGTCCATTTTATCTGACCCAGATTTTCATCATGGGCGTTATTTGGAACATGACAGCTATCCAAAACGTGGATTGATTTTGGCACGCATGGTCGGACACATCACCTATTTGTCTGAAGAAGCCATGAAACAGAAATTTGGTCGTGACTTAAAATCTGGCAAGTTTATGTATGGTTTTGATGTCGAATTTCAGGTCGAAAGCTATTTGCGCTATCAGGGCGAACAATTTAGCCGTAATTTTGATGCCAATACCTATTTAATTATGACCAAGGCACTGGATTATTTTGATCCTGCACGTGAATACGAGCAATCCTTACAAAAAGCCATGGCGAATACAAAATGCAAGTTTTTAGTGGTGTCATTTACCACCGACTGGCGCTTTAGCCCTGAGCGTTCGCAGGAAATTGTGGATGCGCTAATTAGCAATCATAAACCTGTCAGCTATTTAGATATTGATGCCGAACAAGGACACGACTCGTTCTTGTTCCCAATTCCACTGTACGTGAAAGCCATGCGTGCATTCTTGGGCGGAACAGAACATCTTCAAGCAACCCCACAGGAGGCCGTGTAATGCGTCTTGATCAGCAACTTGCCGAAAAGTGGATTAAACCCAATTCTAAAGTACTCGATTTGGGTTGTGGCGATGGTGAACTGTTGGCACACATGAGCAAACAGCATAATATTCGTGCATACGGATTAGAAATTGATCAAGAAAAGATTGCAATTGCGATCAGTCGCGGGTTAAATATCATCCAACAAGACTTGAATTTGGGGCTTAGCCGTTTTGCAGACCAGTCTTTTGACTATGTGGTCATGGCACAAGCCTTGCAAGCAGTAGATGCACCTGACGTATTATTAAGAGATATGGTACGTGTGGGTAAACAGGCAATTATTACCTTTCCAAACTTTGCGCATTGGAAGACTCGCTCTTTTCTTGCCTTAAAAGGAAAAATGCCTGTTTCAGATGCATTACCTTATATGTGGTACAACACCCCAAATATTCATTTATGTACGTTTCGTGATTTTGAGGCACTTTGTGCCGAAAATAATATTCGCATCATTAACCGACTTGCCGTGAATGGGAATCAACAAGATAGTTTACTCAGTAAGCATCTGCCTAATTTGTTTGGTGAAGTCGCAATTTATCGAGTGAGCGCTCTATGAAAAAACTATTATTAAGCACCACGCTATTGGTTGGACTGTTGAGCATTCAAGCCCATGCAGATTATGTTTCACCGTCATCTTCTGTAGCGAGCCAAGCGGCTCAATATTCAACTATGGATATTAATGGCTTGATTAAAGCAGCCAAAGCAGGTCAGGCAGGCGCACAATTTTACTTAGCGACGAAATATCAACAAGGTAAAGACGTTCAACAAGACAGCCGTCAAGCGTTTGCTTGGTACAAAGCTGCGGCAGATCAAGGTTTATCGGCTGCGCAATTAAATGTAGGCCGTATGTTGGCGGATGGTATTGGCACGAAAAAAGACGAAGTCTTAGCACGTCAATATTTTGAAAAGGCGGCTAGCCGTGGTGATAACCGTGCCAGCTTTAACCTTGCCATGATGGAAGAACAAAAGAAAAACTATATGGGCGCGTATCAGTGGTATGAGTTATCTACCCGTGATGGCATGCTCGACAATAAAGTAATTTCTTTGTCTGAAGGTAAGAAAACCGCTTTGGCAGCTAACTTAACTCAAGAACAAATTCGTCAAGCACGTGACCGTGCTGACCAATGGATTCAAGCGCAATAAATTTAACTACGTTTGAAGTGATCTCAAAGCACCTTCGGGTGCTTTTTGTTTTATCCGAAATAAACTGCCTGCATGGCCTGTAGCAGTTCAGGGCTGAATTCTTCTACTGCAGCAGAACCTAATACCGCATCTATACCACAATGCGGACAAATTGCGGTTTGCTCATCATCACACCAATCTTCAATTTCGCTATAAGCAAAAGTTTCCAGACAGTAAAAACAGCCACAACGCTCACTTTGCTGCAGTAATGCGCGGTGCTGACTCGAATAACGGTAAATCTCTGATATTTTGCTCATCATGATTCCCCTACTTTTTGAAACCTAAATATTATTAGCATGTATGAAAACAAATCTGTGCAAGATTAAACTTTTAAGTCTGCAAAATCCGTTAAAATATCCAATATTATTTTGAATTAAGATCTGAATTATGGCTGTAACTGATTGGCGCGCTCAAGGTACTTTGGTTTTAGCAAGCAATAACAAGGGAAAAATTGCAGAATTTGAAACCCTGTTTGCGCAATTAGACTTGCCTGTGCAAGTGATTCCGCAAGGTCAACTAAATATTGAAGATGCTGTTGAAGATGGTTTGAGCTTTGTTGAAAATGCCATTTTAAAAGCACGCCATGCCGCAAAAATTTCAGGAAAGCCTGCCATTGCAGATGACTCTGGTTTATGTGTGCCTATTTTAGGCGGCGCACCGGGGATTTATTCTGCACGTTTTGCAGGCGAACATGGCAATGATGCAGCCAACAATGAAAAACTTTTGAATAAACTCAAACCACTACGTCAAGACGGCGCAGCAATTGAAGGTATGTTTGTTTGTGTTTTGGCTTTGGTTGAACATGCCGATGATCCATTACCACAAATTTTCCAAGGTATTTGGAAAGGCGAGATTTTAGCAGAAGCTCGTGGTGAAAATGGTTTTGGCTATGACCCGCTCTTTTGGTTGCCTGAATTGGGAGTGTCGAGCGCAGAAATGTCGAAAGCAGAAAAGAATAAAATCAGTCACCGTGGTCAGGCGATGCAACTGTTTAAAGCAAGTTTACAAGCTTAGATTTAACAGATGTGATTGATCTTACAGCCCGTTTTCAAACACGGGCTGTTTTATTTTCAAGCTTTACAAATCAGGTCAAACATCCCTTGTCGTCAAATCGCAACACATTCGTCACCGCATTGTCATACAGACCTGTTGAGATAGGCTCAACTATTGAGAGGTCTAAATCATGGCAGGATTATCTATTTGGCACGTGCTGATTTTTGCAATTGTGGTCATTTTATTATTTGGTACATCTAAGCTTAAAAACTTAGGTAAAGATGTAGGTGGCGCGGTCAAAGATTTTAAAAAATCAATAAAAGATGATGAGGCAGAAGCGGCGCAACTGAAAGAACCTCGTACGATTGAACATCAAGCCAATAGCAGTGATGTAAATTCGACTGTAAAGCATTAAGGCTGAGGGTTTGAGATTATGCTCAATATTGGAATGACGGAACTGCTGATTTTCGGCATCATTGCATTATTGGTGCTGGGTCCTGAAAAACTCCCTGAAGCAGCGCGTTTTGTCGGCAAGTGGTACGCTAAAATTAAACGTATGGTCAGTAATGTTCAAAATGACATTGACCGCGAATTGCGTTTATCTGAATTACGCGAGCAAATGCAGCAAGAAATGGCGCGTATTCAGGAACTTGAAGCAAAGATGCAAGCACAAATGCATGAAATGCAGCAAGAAAAAATATTTGAAGATACAACTGCAAAAAGCACACATTCCCCGCATGCCGTATCAAAAAATACCTTACAACAGCATCATTACACCTTGGTTTTAAATACTGAAAAAACCTCTGCGGTGTTACTCCCTAAAACTAAAATGACATCACATTCAAATTTATCTGCGCTACAACATACTACAGCGCCCTATACTGAAATGAAGGTTGCAGTATGAGCCAATCAAACGCTTCTGAGCTTTCACATTTGCCTGTGAAGGCAGAGCAAGTCGCATTAGAAGAAATGCCAATTATCAAGCACTTGATGGTGCTGCGTAATCATCTTTTTAAAATTGTAGGGCTTATTCTTGCCTTATTCTTCTGTTTATTGCCCTTTGCCAATAAAACTTATCAAGTATTGTCGGAACCATTACGTGCACAGTTGCCACATACATCAACCATGATTGCGACTGATGTTACCGCAACCTTTATGGCGCCGTTTAAACTAAACTTTTTTGTCGCGCTGTTCATTGCGATGCCATTTATTTTGTATCAGATTTGGGCATTCGTAAAACCAGCGTTATATGAAAAAGAAAAAAGTTTGGCGCTGCCTTTGCTGATCGGCAGTATTTGCTTGTTCTATATCGGAATTAGCTTTGCTTACTTTGTCGCCTTGCCATCCATTCTGCACTTTTTCATTAGCGTTTCCCCTGAAACAGTCGCCCCGATGACCGACATTAATAGCTATCTTACGTTTTGTTTGAAGCTGTTTTTGGTTTTTGGTTTTACCTTTGAGATTCCAATTGTCACACTTTTGCTGATTATGATTGGTGTCGTGTCTACGCAAACTTTGGTTGAAAAACGTCGCTTTATTATTGTTGGCTGTTTTTTTGTGGCCATGTTTGTCACACCGCCAGACGCTTTATCGATGATCATGCTTGCCATTCCGATGTGGATGCTGTTTGAAATTGGTTTGTTTTTTGGCAAATTAATTGAGAAGCGCCGAGTCAGTCACAGCTAATCTAAAATATTGAATTTTAAAAAGAAGCACATGGTTGCTTCTTTTTTTGTGCGTGTAGATCACAACTGAACGGATTTAATCAGTTTGACACATAAGCTTAACCCGCATGTCATGTTTAGCCACTAATTTACATATAACTTTCAAACGACTAAGCAATTTGCTAGGAAAAAAAATGACTGATTTTATGCCTTACAATGAAGATCAAGAGTTAGATAATAACACTTCAGACAATACGCACTTTCGTGACATTCTAGAACAACGCATGAGCCGTCGCAGTTTAATTAAAAAAACTGCAAGCGGTGCAGCAGCTTTAGCTTTAGCTTCTTCTTTATCTGCATGTAGTGATGATGATGAAGATACAAATGTAACACCACCAACAAGTAAAGAAGAACCCAATACCAAGCCTGAAACATTAACATTTAAAGCTGTAGATAAAAATTTAAATGATATTGTTACTGTTCCTGAAGGTTACCAAGCAACTGTATTATATGCTTTAGGTGACTCAATCAATCCTTCTTATAGCAATTGGAATGCAGATGCAGATGTTCCATCTGGCCCAAGTTTCCAATTCCGCTCTGGTGACTGTCACGATGGCATGAGCTATTTTGGCTTAAGTACTAAAACTGGTCGTTATGATGAAAATGCATCAGATCATGGCTTATTGGTTTTGAACCACGAATATATCAACCAAACCTTCTTACATCCAAAAGGCGCAACTAAAAAGGATGGACGTCGCCCAGAAGATGAAGTGATTCGTGAAGTAAATGCACACGGTGTTTCAGTCGTTCATATTAAGAAAAATGCTGAAACTCAAGCTGTAGAGATTGTGAAGTCATCACCATTTAACCGTCGTATTACAGCTTCGACTGTCATGGATTTTGCAGGGCCTGTAGCTGGTTCTCCATTACTGCACACAGCATTCTCTCCCGCTGGTCGTCAAACTCGAGGCACACAAAATAACTGTGGTAATGGTTATACACCATGGGGCACTTATTTAACTGCTGAAGAAAATTTTATTGGTTATTTCCAACGCTCAGGTACAGACCAATACTCAGCCCGTAGTGAAGCTGAAAAAATAGCACTTAAACGCTATGGCTTAGGCTTAGAGATCTCTTATCAAACTGAAAAAAATGCAGACGGTAGTGTTAAACGTGATGCGAAAAACAACATCATTTATATTTTAGATGCTGATGGTAAAAAAATTCCAGAACGCGATGAGCAAGATCGCATCGTGTATTTGAATAAATCTTCACGCTATGGTTGGGAAACAGCAGAAGCTGGTTTTGAATCTCAAGACATGTATGATCGTTGGGCTGCTAACGTAACCAAAGAGTCTGCAACTCAAGACTATCGTAATGCGCCAAATACATTTGGCTGGATTGTAGAAATTGATCCATTCGATAGCCGCTCAAACCCAGTAAAACGTACTGCATTAGGTCGTTTTGCTCACGAAGACTGTCGCGCCAGCCGCGCAATTGAAGGGCAAAAATTTGCATTCTATATGGGCGATGACTCGCGCGGTGAGTACATCTACAAATTTGTATCAGATGCAACATGGGATCCTAAAGATGTGAATGGTGGCTATCGAGCTGGCGACAAATATATGAATTCAGGGAAATTCTATGTCGCTAAATTTAATGCATCAGGCACAGGAGAGTGGATTGAACTGGCTTATGGTAAAAATGGCTTAACCGAAACAAACGCTATTTACCCATTTAGCTCACAAGCGGATGTCCTTACTTTTGCTCGTCTTGCAGCAGATGCTGTAGGAGCTACAAAAATGGATCGTCCAGAATGGGTTGCTGTAAACCCTGAAAATGGTGAAGTGTACGTGACTTTAACCAATAACTCGAACCGTGGTTCAAGCTATGCAACAGATCCTGCAAACCCACGTAACTACACCGATCCTGAAGGTGGTAAAGGTAACGTCAATGGTCATATTATCCGCTTTAAAGAAGAGAATACTGCAGCAACATCATTTGAATGGGATATCTATCTATTTGGTGCTGAAGCAAGTATGGATCCGACAATTAACCTTTCTAATTTAAGCGATGCAAACGACTTCTCAAGTCCAGATGGTATGTGGTTTGACCCACGTGGTGTTCTTTGGATTCAAACAGATGATGGCGCATATACAGATGTTACAAACTGTATGATGTTAGCAGCACTACCTGGTCAAGTTGGTGATGGCGGTGTTGTAAAAACTGTTGGTGATCAAAGTACAATTGCTGGTGCTCAAGTCACCGATAAAAACTTACGTCGCTTCCTTGTTGGGCCAAAAGAATGTGAAATTACAGGTGTAACCATGACACCTGACTACAAAGCAATCTTTATTAACGTTCAGCACCCAGGTGAAGATTCAAAGAGTTTTGATGCGCCAAGCAGCCATTGGCCTGCAACACAAACTGACATGAACAATAAAACTGCACGTCCTCGTTCAGCAACGGTTGTCATCACCCGTAAAGACGGCAAAGCAATTGCTGGATAACATCCATAAATTAAAAATGCCGACATCACGTCGGCATTTTTTATGCCTCAATGTTCAACTGTTGCTGCACAATATCTCCCTTTTGCTCACCATATTGTGTTTTTTCCAGCCATGTAAATTGCTGCGCCTGCATACGTAAAAAATTGGAACAACGTGTACCGTAAAGTGGACTTTGAATAAAAGTCGATGACAACAACGCTTCCATCTCCAATGAAATCCCTGTTTGCGGTAACAATTCAGATGCAACTTTGCGTTCATCTTGCAAAATATCCCACGCCGCAGCATTTAGCTCTGCCGTTGCAAGATCAGGCAATTGCAGCATCGGTAAAAACTCCTGCGTAAAGCGTTTGCGTAAGCGTGCAGTTTTCTCCCAAGGGTCACTCATCAATCCATTCGACACCACATAAACGCCTTTAGCTAAAACCTGCGGCGCTTCTCCACGGTTACTCATGTACACCGCTTGAGTGGTGTCACCCACAAATAAATTAAAACCTGCATATTCACATTGCTGTTTTTCTAAGGCTTGCGCAAAACGGATAGGCGTTTGCTCAGATTCTAAAAAAGCCTGAATAATATGCCCACGTGAAGTTGGATATTCACGAACATCATTCGCATCACGATAATTGGTAATCACAGCCCAGCGTCCCGATGGGGTAATGCCCATCCACGTACCGCCCGATTCTAAATCTTGCCCTGCAACAATTGGACTATCAGACCATGCTGCCAGTGCTGCTGTCGGACGCCGATAGAACTCATCTCGATTTGAAATCAAACACAGTGGTGTGTCTGTCAAGACCTGCCAAGCCAATGCCACAATACACATAATTTAAACTCTTGATCTTTACACATTGAATGTACAACATTTTTCATCACATTCAGCTAAAATCTGTGCAAAACAGAATCACAAGGAACAGGAATGCTCACCTATCCAAATATTGACCCCGTTGCTATTTCGCTCGGGCCTTTACAAGTCCATTGGTATGGCTTGATGTATTTACTGGCATTTTTATTTGCATGGGGTTTGGCAACTTACCGTGCCAAACAACGTGGCTGGACACCAGACATGGTTTCCGACCTGATTTTTTACGGCGCTTTGGGCGTGGTGATTGGTGGACGTGTCGGTTATGTGTTTTTCTACGGCTTTGAACAATTTTTGGAAAATCCACTGTGGTTATTCCAAGTCTGGACAGGCGGCATGAGTTTCCATGGCGGCTTTCTGGGCGTGATTTTAGCCATGCTGTTCTGGTGTAAAAAATACAAAATGACGTGGTTTCAAACTTTGGATTTTATTGCCCCATGTGTACCTACAGGTCTAATGTTTGGTCGTATTGGTAACTTTATTGGTGGTGAATTATATGGTCGCCCTGTGACCGATCCGAATTTTGCTTTGGGGATGATTTTCCCGACCGATCCTTTACAATTGGTACGTCATCCATCGCAATTGTATCAAGCCTTATGTGAAGGTCTAATCCTGTTTATTGTACTGTGGTGGTTTAGTTCAAAGCCACGTCCACGCATGGCAGTGTCTGCCCTATTCCTGATTGGTTATGGTTTGGCGCGCTTTGTTGTCGAATTTTTCCGCGAACCCGATCATGGTCAGCTCTTTATTGCATGGATGAGTAAGGGACAATTCCTGAGCTTACCAATGATTTTGGTCGGTTTCTGGATGATGTGGTATGCCTATCAAAAGAAAATTTATGATTGGGGGCCGCAAAAAAACAGCTAAGCTACTACCCATTTAAATGCAGGTTTCATCCATTCAGGCGAAGTCAATCTTCGCCTTTTTTATGCTACAGTGCTATCTATTACTTACACTTTTCAGACATCAATATCTCACATGCTTGAATTTTGGTTTAACCCACAGGTTGCGGTCACAAAGAAAATTGCCCTGCTGATGGTGATCGCGCTGGTCACTGCAGCGGTATACTTCTTAGAACCCTTAAAGCTCGATGCGATTTTAATGTTTCTGGCCACAGGTATTGTTTTTTTAATTTGTCGTTACTGCAAAATTCATTTTACTGCACAACATCCCACAGGTTGGTTGGCACGACTATTGACTTGGATTCCACTGGCGTTGTTACTCGCAATAATTTTCATGCAGATTCAACACGGTGAAATTTTACTGTCGGGCGCTCAAGGCATTGGCTTTACCGCTTTGGCTATTTGCCTGTTTTCGCCGTTGGCTTTACTGCATCAACATCACGCTTCCGACACACAATAAAGTCACAACTTTAAAAACTCTGCTATTATTCTTTCTGATTTACTGGGCATCGAATTGCCCAAACAAAAAATATTTCTTTTGCTTGACCAGAGAACGCTATGCGCCAGTATTTAGACCTACTCCAACATATTCTTGACCATGGTGGCGACAAAGGTGACCGTACCGGAACAGGCACACGTTCAGTGTTTGGGCACCAAATGCGTTTTAACCTTGCACAAGGTTTTCCACTGCTGACTACCAAAAAAGTACATTTCCGTTCTATCGTAATTGAGCTGTTATGGTTTTTAAAAGGCGATACCAACGTCAAATATCTACAAGAACATAAAGTCAGTATTTGGGATGAATGGTCTACCGCAGAACAAACCGCGCGCTTTGGTCGTCCTGAAGGTGAACTTGGCCCAGTGTACGGACATCAATGGCGTAATTTTGGTGCAACACAAAAAGCCGATGGTCTGTATGAGCAAGATGGTTTTGACCAAATTGCATGGTTAATCAATGAAATTAAAACCAATCCAAATTCACGGCGTTTAATCGTGTCAGGCTGGAACCCGAAAGAAGCAGGTCAAGTTGCTTTACCGCCTTGCCATACTTTATTCCAGTTTTTTGTGCACAACGGCAAACTCTCATGCCAGCTATATCAACGCAGTGCCGATGTGTTTTTAGGCGTGCCTTTTAATATTGCCAGCTATGCTTTACTAACCCACATGATCGCGCAAGTCTGTGATTTAGAAGTCGGAGATTTTGTCTGGACAGGTGGCGATACGCATTTATATGCCAACCACTTTGAACAGGCACAGTTACAGCTAAGCCGTGAACCACTGGCGTTATGTCAGTTAAAACTCAATCCTGAAATCAAAGATATTTTCGATTTTAAATTTGAAGATATTGAAATTGTAGGCTATGAGTCACATCCTGCAATTAAAGCACCTGTCGCTGTTTAATTGCCTGTTGCTAGATTTAGCATCTCAACATTTAAATTGCCCCAACGTCCCCAAAAGATGCTTGGCAGACTAAGAAAATACGAGCCTAATTATGTCATTTCAAAATTTAGAAGTTGTACACGTAGTCGCTATGGATCAACAACGCTGCATTGGTCAGGGTAACCAATTGCCGTGGCATATTTCGGCAGACTTAAAACACTTCAAAGAAATCACCCAAGGTGGCGTGGTGATTATGGGACGCAAAACCTTGGAGTCGATGGGACGCACCCTGCCTAAACGTGTCAATTGGGTGATTACCCGCGACCCAAACTGGGCATTTGAAGGCACAAAAGTGGCGCATAGCATTGAAGATGCCTTGCAACAAGCCGTTGCCGATGTTCAAGCCTCAGAAAAACCAAACACTTTATTTATTATTGGTGGTGGTGAAATTTTTAGCCAAACTATGCCGATTGCTGACCGTTTGGAACTGACACATATTGAACTAGATGTTCAGGGAGATGCGCATTATCCTGCCATTCCTGCCGAGTTTAAAAAAGTGGCCTCAGAACAGCATGTCGATGAAAAATCAGGGATTGCCTTTGAGTTTGCCCGCTATCAAAAATAATGCTGACAGCCTTGGCAATCTTTGATTATGATGACTTAAACGGAATTTAACTTTGCCTCAGGAATGGCGGATGCTGCATTTCATCTTCAGTTTAGGTGTCGTTCTTTCTTCTATTTGGCTCAGTATGGCCTTGTGGATTCATCAGCCTTTGGGTTGGTTAATGAGCCGTGTGCTGATTGGGACTTGGCTAGCCTTCACCCTCAGCATTTTGGGCATTTATATCACTCAGCATTTGCTCAGTCGCAATCAGGATATTTTGGTTTATCTTTTGGGTTTTACCTTGGGGCTGTTTTGGTATTTTGGGATGGATGCCAAGCAAGACCGTGACTGGAACCCTGAAGTAGCCCGTATGCTGCATTATGAACAAGTACAAGATCAGGTCACGCTGCACAATGTCCGCAATTTTGACTGGCATGCCGATGGTCGCTATACCGAACGTTGGGAAACCCGCCAATTTAACCTGAAACAGATTACGGGGGTGAATATCATCACCTCTTACTGGATGGGGCCAAAAATTGCGCATACCTTAGTCAGTTTTGACTTTGCCGATCAAGCGCCACTCACCTTTTCCATTGAAATTCGCAAAGAAAAACACGAAGAGTTTTCTGCGATTGGTGGCTTCTTTCGGCAATATGAACTCAGCCTTGTCGCTGCCGATGAAAAAGATATCATCTACACCCGCAGCAATATTCGGGGTGAGCAAGTTTATTTTTTCCCGATCCAGCTCAATCCACAAGAAGCACAAGCACTGTTTCAGGAATATCTGCATAAAGCCGATGCTTTAGCCGCCAAAGCGCATTGGTATAATACGTTGACCAGTAATTGCACCACGCTGCTGTTTGACATGATTCAGGCAGTATCTCAAAAACGTTTCCCTGCCGACTATCGTCTGTTTGCTTCGGGTTATTTACCCAATTATTTATATGATTTGCATGCGCTGGATCATCGTTGGGATATGCAAACTTGGTATCAACGTGCCCACATTAACCCACGTGTGGAAAACTTAAAAGATATCCACAGCCAAGACTTTTCCGCGCTCATTCGACAAGGCGTGCAGCTCGATTCTTCAGCAAACATCAGCACGCCTTATTCGCATCCGACTTATCAGAACAAAGTGCTGCCCTGACCTATTTTGGTCATTTTGCGCAGATACAATCAATTCAGAGAAAAAACCACACCATATCTTGGAAAAAGTTGCAGCAAACATACAAGTTTAACTAGAGCCACGGCGCATAATTTGTTTAGATAGCAACAATTTCAAAAAATTAGAGATCATTCCATGCTAAAAAAATACTTCGGGATCACCTTATTGGGTGCAATGATTGCTTTATCAGGATGTGAAACTATGCCAACTCAAACGAGTGCAAGCCAAATTAGCGCAATCAATCAAGCCAACTTAGTACAACGTACATGGACTGCTACGCAATTGGGCAACAGCATGTTAAAAACAGAAGCAAACCGCCAAAACTTGCCATATTTAAACTTTGATGCCGCCACACAAACAGTCACAGGTTCAGATAGTTGTAACCGACTCAGCGGTAGTTATGTCGCAGGACGTGACACCCTACAATTGGGGCAATTGGCAACCACGCGAATGGCTTGCTTAAATAACAACAACTTAGATCAGAAATTTCATGAAGCCCTAAATAAAGTGACGCATTATCAGGTCTATGGTAAAACCCTGAAATTGCTAGATCGCCATGGAAATTTACTGATTCAATTTGAAACACCAACGGCTGCACGTTAACGGCTAAGCCTAATAATAGACAGGCTTAAAATGGTTTATTCATAAAATATAAGGACAAAATCATGCAACAAGCATTGTTTGGTGGCGGATGTTTCTGGTGTGTCGAAGCCGTATTTTTACAACTGCAAGGCGTAGAAAAAGTCACCAGCGGTTATGCAGGTGGACATACCTTAAACCCAAGCTATGAAGATATTTGCCGTGGCGACAGCGGACATGCAGAAGTCATTTTGATTGATTTTGATGAGCAGCAGATCAGCTATTCACAATTACTTGAGGTGTTTTTTGCCACACACGACCCAACCACATTAAACCGTCAGGGCAATGATGTCGGCACACAATACCGCTCTGTGATTTATTATTTAGATGCTACACAGCAACAAGCTGCCGCCGAGATGATTGCAGCCTTACAAGCTGAAGGTGTGAATGTTGTGACTGAACTCAGTGCAGCACCTGAATTTTACCCTGCAGAAGACTATCATCAGAATTTCTTTGCCAAAAATCCAAATCAGGGCTACTGCAATTTTTCCATTCCACCGAAACTGAATAAATTACGCAGTAAATTTCAGCATTTACTGAAAGTATAACCATTGGATTTAAAAGCAAGTACAAAACGGTGATACTCATCTTTTGATAACATCACCGTTTACACCACTATTTATTTTACAAAAGTCGTCCAGACAAATGCCTGAGTACGTCCTTGTAAGGTCATCTTCAACTGATCGCCCGACTGTAATGCTGCCACCCCTGCAGGTGTACCAGTCATTACCACATCACCAGGTTCTAAACTAAATACTTGGCTAATATCTGCCAACAATGCCGCAATATCAAAAATCAATAAACTGGTATCGCCTTGCTGACGTAATTCATCATTAATGTCCAAACGATATTGCACGTTTTTCCAGTCCTGAATTTCCGATACATCCACCCAATCTGCCAACACACAAGAACCGTCAAACGCTTTGGCTCGTTCCCACGGCTGTCCTTTTTTCTTAAGTTCATCCTGCAATTCACGCAAAGTTAAATCCAAGCCCAAAGTCACTGCACCTACAGCATCCAATACTTTGGCAGGATCTGTGTCTGCATTTAAAGGCTGGTCAATGCGTAAACTCAATTCACATTCATAGTGACAATTGCCCCAGACCTTATTCCACGTAATCCCATCACTTAAACTGCGTAAACTGCTTGGCGGTTTAATAAATAACACAGGATGATCAGGTACAGCATTACCTAATTCTTTGGCATGGTCTGCATAACTGCGACCGACACAGACAATTTTAGATGGACGTGTACTCATGATCATCCTCAAATAACTCGTAAATTGGGAAAATTAGAACTTACTTTTTAAAAGTATTTTCAAAAACCGTTTGTTCTGCAGGCAGATTAAATGCACGTTTCGGTACAATCACCACTGTACGATTTTTTAATTCCAGCATATAGGTGAGTTTACCCACAGCGAAATTTTGCACCTCGTTATAATGAAATACCTGTTTACGACCATTGGCATACAGCTCGGCATAGTCCTGAAATAAATCAATGCCTTGCTCGCTTTTTCCAAATTGGTATTTTACAAACTGGCGTTTAAACATCATTGGCAAAAACCAATAACGCATTAAAGTTTGCAAGATTAAAAAGAAAGCACCGAGTGCAACATAATAGCGACCTACCCCATCGAAGCCCAAATAAAAGCCCCAAGCAATAATCGCCACACTAATCAACGGTGTAATAAAACGGGTAAATTGTTTTTTACCAAAAGTCGCAAGGGCAAAGCCGTCTTGAGATTCTTCTAAATTTAAAAAATAGCGCAAAGACAATGCTGGCTGCGTGTCAGACATAAGCTCATCATCAAGTCATTCAAATTGAGCTAAATCTTACACTAGATTGAGCACTTTCCTTATTTTTTTCGTGTTTATTCGCTCAAAGCCAGACGTAAAACAATGGTCATGCTTTTGACACAAAAATTTCATCATTTTTAGATAGTGTAGATGCAAAAAAACCGCATCAAAAGTGCGGTTTTTTATTTCAAGTTGGTGCGCTCAGAGAGATTCGAACTCCCGACCCCTTAGTTCGTAGCCAAGTGCTCTATCCAGCTGAGCTATGAGCGCGACGACTTGATGGGGTGCATTATACGTGTTTTTTTCTGGCTGTTAAGTATTAATTCATCATTTTGCAATCAAATGCACAGATATTGGACGATTCAAAAGAATTTTAACGTAAAACCATGAGTACGCTATTCTTTTTAATAAACTGATTATTGTTTGAGTTTACTAAATTTCAGGCACAAAAAAGCCGCATTTAAGCGGTTGATTGTTTAAGTTGGTGCGCTCAGAGAGATTCGAACTCCCGACCCCTTAGTTCGTAGCCAAGTGCTCTATCCAGCTGAGCTATGAGCGCATTACTTGTGTGCCAATTTAGGCGATACGTTACTGTTCGGTTTACTTATTGGTGCGCTCAGAGAGATTCGAACTCCCGACCCCTTAGTTCGTAGCCAAGTGCTCTATCCAGCTGAGCTATGAGCGCGACATAAGTAAAGCGTGGCGGTGAGAGAGGGATTCGAACCCTCGATACAGTTACCCGTATGCGTCCTTAGCAGGGACGTGGTTTCAGCCACTCACCCATCTCACCGTAACGTGCCGCCATAATACAAATTAAGTGCTAGCACTGCAAGCTTCGATACCACAATTTTTGCATATTTTTGCTCAATTAAATATTTTTTAAACAATTTTCAGGATTCATCACCAGAATTACGCCTGAACTTTTGGCAATCGCTGCACAAAAACTAGAAACATCGTAAAATAACGACAGAAAACACATTATTGCAATCATTTACGTGCAGTCTTTCCGTACATGACTTATGCTAAACCTATCTTCTGACATGAAGTTTATTCCATGATGAAAAATTGGGTCGATCCTGAAGCGAAAGCTGAAGCCGAACGCTACGAAAATCCTATTCCAAGCCGTACCTTAATCTTAGAAACCATTGAAACCTTGCAAGCGGCACAGTCACATGCAGACTTGGTAGAGCATTTTGCGATTGCCGATCAAAAAAGTATTGATGCCCTGAGCCATCGTTTAATTGCCATGGTACGTGATGGTCAGCTCATGAAAGATGGATTCAAGTTCCAGCTGGCTGCAGAACAACCGACTCATGACGCCACGGTTTACATCAACAGTAAAGGTTTAGGCACAGCCAATATTGCAGGTCATGAAGATATTTTATTGCCTGAACGCGAACTACGTTTGGTGTTTAATGGCGATCAAGTCAAAGTCCGCCAGACATCGGTAGATCGTAAAGGCAAGGCATGGGGGTTTATTACCGAAGTCACCCAGCGTCGTGTCAAACAAATCATTGGTAAATTGTCAGAATACGATGGTGAATATTTTATTCAGCCTGCCCAGCCAAATAGCCATCAACCCATTACCCTTGAAAAAGAATTAATTGAACATGCCCAAGTTAAATTGGGCGATTCTGTGCGCATTGCGATTGACGACTATCCAACCCGCGAAGAATTTGCCACAGGACATATTATTCAGTCGATGGCAGACAAAGCCGAAACTGAAATTATTATTCCGCAAACCATTTTAGAATTTGGTCTGCCGTATGAATTTCCTGAAGATGTCATTCAAGAAGCCGAAAGCTTTCAAGAACCGACAGCCCAAGACCGTGAAGGACGTGTTGATTTACGCGATTTAGCCTTAGTGACTATTGATGGTGAAGATGCCCGCGACTTTGACGATGCGGTATACGCCGAAAAACGTCCAGGCGGTGGTTACCGTGTCGTAGTCGCAATTGCCGATGTCAGCCATTACGTCCGCACAGGCAAACCGTTGGATGATGAAGCTCAGGAACGTGGGACTTCAGTCTATTTCCCGCATTTTGTATTGCCGATGTTGCCTGAAGCTTTATCGAATGGCTTATGTTCGCTGAATCCGCAGGTTGACCGTTTGTGTATGGTCTGCGATTTAAAACTGTCACGCGCAGGTCGGGTCACAGGTTTTGAATTTTATCCATCGGTCATGCATTCCAAAGCACGTTTAACCTATACTCAAGTGGCACAATATTTTGAGGGTGATAGTGCGGCAATTCCAGAAGATCGGGAGGTGTGCAAATCATTAAATACTCTGTTCCAACTGTATCAAGTGCTGAAAGGTTTACGTGCTGAACGTCATGCCATGGAGTTTGAAACCGTTGAAACCTACATGACCTTTGATGAGTTAGGTGGAATTAAAGAAATTTTGCCGCGCAGCCGTAACGATGCGCATAAACTGATTGAAGAATGTATGTTACTCGCCAACGTCGCAGCAGCAGAATATGCACTCAAACATGATGTGCCGATGCTGTACCGTGTGCATGAACCGCCAGAGTTTTCACGTATTCAAAAAGTCCGTGATTTTGTCAAATTACTTGGGCTACATTTTCCAGAACAACCCACTCAGGCCGACTATCAAGCGGTGATTGAAGCCACTAAAGATCGTATTGATGCACCAAGTATTCACGCGGTGTTATTACGCTCAATGATGCAAGCCTATTATGGTGCCAACAATGCAGGACACTTTGGTTTAGCTTATGATGCCTACACGCATTTCACTTCACCAATCCGTCGCTACCCTGACCTATTGTTGCATCGTGCCATTAAAGCGCATTTAAAACAAAAACCATCACCACTTTCGGGCGCAGCTTTAGATGATGCAGGCGAACATTATTCTGCAACTGAACGTCGTGCCGATGAAGCCTCACGCTCTGTCACCACATGGCTAAAATGCCACTATATGCAGCAGCATTTGGGTGGAGAATTTGTGGGCGTAATTTCTGCAGTAGCCGAATTTGGTTTATTTGTTACTCTCAAAGACCTTTATGTCGATGGCATGATTCATGTCAGCCAGTTGGGCGATGACTTCTTTGTATTTGACCAAGCCAGCCAAAGTCTAATTGGACAAGTACGTGGTCAAAGCTTTAGCTTGGGCGATGAAGTTAAAATTAAAGTCGCGGCTGTCAATTTAGAAGATCGCAAAATTGATTTTGAGCTCATGCAGCAACTCACCCATGCAGGTCGTGCTATTCGTATGCGCGCACCGCGCGTGGCAAAACCGTTCAGCCGTGAAGCCACCGAAGAAGTTTTTTCTGAGCGTCCAAGCAAGGCGACTTTAAGTGAAAACGGTGAGCAACCTGTGCCGAAGAAAAAACCAAAAAGCAAACCGAGTTCTTACGGTAAAAAAACCTCAGCGAAGTCGGAAATCAAACCGAAAGACAAAGCCAAAAAAAAGACCAAGGTGAAAAAGAAAAAATCCAATGCCAAAGCAAAGGGTGAGTAAATTTTACTAAATAAAAAAGAGTGCTACGGTGCTCTTTTTCATTTAATATATCTCTATAAAAATAAACCACTTAAAAATCATGACATCACAGAAAATTACTAAATACTATTACCATGAATATGTAATATGCTTAGTCTTTGTACTTAGTATTTCAGCACTGATTGCTCTCTTTTTTATAGACTTCACCCCAACAAATCAAGTCAAAATCACAGCCTTCATTGTTGCAACGTTGATTTATTTGGCTGTTTTGATCTACTTTTATGTTCTGCATAGATACGGACAATGGATCATTCCACGTACATGGACAAATGTACAAAAAAAGCCAAAATTCTATTTTTTACTCCTCTTCCCTATTTTTGTAATTCTGTTTCTTTACTTAAATCTAGTTGTCTATCCTCCTCTGCTTCATACCCTAGTTTTGGGTACACCTACTGTGGTGACATTGGAAGCAAGCGCTGTTAAAAAACATGGTAAAAAAGGAAGTGTCTACTATTCTATTGAAACACCGTATGACTCTACTGGTATGTTTCGAATCAATGTAGATGAATATGAACACTACAAAAATCAAAATCTATTCATAAAATTATCGGTCATTGAGGGGCGCTTTGGCACCTACATCCAAGATATTCAATCTATCCACGGTGAAACAAGAGCGAATAAATAGCACCCAAGGCTTGATTTATCCTTCTAGAAGCCTTACTTCTACAAATAACACAGGAAATAAATCGGCAGACCGACATGACATTAGAAAAGGCAACTTTGCCTGTTCCACAATTTGATCAAATTACCCTGGCAGATTTAAAACAAAAAATTGAGCATGCCATTCAGCAGGGACAAAACTTTTTAAATAATCTGACTGCAGTACCTGAAAATACGACGGCGCAATTAAATGTTTTAGAACAGATTGATCAGCTCGAAAATAACATGAGCGAAGCATGGGGCGTGCTGTCACATTTAAATGCGGTCATGAATAATCCTGAAACCCGCGAAGTGTATCAAGCGCTGTTACCAAGTTTAAGCGACTACTACACTCAATTGGGTCAGCACACGGTGTTGTATCAAAGCTATCAACATATTCACGACGCCAACACCTTTAAAGATTTGCCTGCTGCACAACAAAGCGCAATTCAACTGGCATTGCGCGACTTTAAACTGTCAGGTGTGGCCTTAGAAGGTGAAGCTAAAAAACGCTATGCTGAAATTTCAGCGCGTTTATCGCAACTGTCATCAGACTTTTCCAATCATGTATTGGATGCCACCCAAGCCTATTACAAAGTATTGTCCGAAGATCAGCTCAAAGGTTTACCGCCAAGCAGCGTTGAATTGCTGAAACAATATGGTCAGCAACGCGAATTGGAACAAGCTGTGGCAACACTGGATATTCCTGCCTATTTAGCCATTATGACCTATGCCGATGATCGTGCTTTGCGCGAAACCTTGTATCAGGCATACACTACTCGCGCGTCCGATCAATCAGCCCAGTCTGAATTTGACAACACCCCGATCATGGAAGAAATCTTGCGTTTACGTCAAGAAATGGCGCAATTGCTCGGTTTTAACAACTATGCAGAATTATCCCTTGCCAGCAAAATGGCACCAAGTGTCGAAGCAGTCGATCAATTCCTGCGTGAACTGGCAGAACATGCTCGTGCACCTGCAGAACAAGAAATTGCCGAACTCAAAGCCATTGCCGCCCAAGATGGGATTGATACCTTACAACCGTGGGATACAGGCTACTATTCTGAAAAATTAAAATTACAGCAATTTAACCTTTCACAAGAAATGTTAAAACCATATTTCCCTGCACCGAAAGTGGTTGAAGGTCTATTTAGCATCGTCAAGCGTTTATACGATGTCGATATTATTGAGCGCGCTGCCCCTGTTTGGCATCCTGATGCACGTTATTTTGAACTTGAAGATCAAGGTCAAGTGATTGGTGGTTTTTACTTTGATCTATATGCCCGTACAGGCAAACGCGGCGGCGCATGGATGAGTGGTTTCCGTTCACGCATGCAATTGGCACAAGGTTTACAAAAACCAATTTGCTATATGGTGTGTAACTTTACCCCACCTGTTGCAGACCAACCCGCGCTTTT
The DNA here is from genome assembly GCF_013419805.1 of Acinetobacter sp. YH12058. Classification (NCBI taxonomy): domain Bacteria; kingdom Pseudomonadati; phylum Pseudomonadota; class Gammaproteobacteria; order Moraxellales; family Moraxellaceae; genus Acinetobacter; species Acinetobacter sp. YH12058. The sequence continues at coordinate 172,346 of NZ_VOZL01000003.1, read as the reverse complement.
AACGCATGATGAAGTCATCACCCTATTCCATGAATTTGGACATGGCTTACATCACATGCTAACTGAAGTAGATAATATTGCTGTGGCAGGTACACATGGTGTCGCTTGGGATGCGGTGGAATTACCAAGCCAATTCATGGAATTTTGGACTTGGGATCAAGATAGTTTAGATATGCTGAGTGCGCATATTGAAACCCAAGACACCCTGCCAGAACACCTGCTTAAAGCACTGTTAGATGCACGTTTCTTCCAGTCGGGAATGCAGAGCCTGCGCCAAATTGAATTTGCCCTGTTCGATTTAAGTATTCATCGCAGCAACCCTGCTTTAAATGCGGAACAGATTCAAGCCATGCTAGATGATATTCGTCAAAACTATGCCGTTGCGCCAACTACAGCTTACAACCGCTTCCAGCACAGCTTCAGCCATATTTTCGCAGGCGGCTATGCTGCAGGATATTATTCATACAAATGGGCAGAGGTTTTGGCCAGCGATGCCTTTGATCGCTTTGAAAATGAAGGGCTATTTAACACCGAAACTGGCAAGCAGTTTAGACAGTTTATTCTAGCAGTTGGCGGAAAAGATTCAGCGCTTGACGCATTTATCAATTTCCGCGGACGCGAGCCAAAAATAGACGCACTATTACGTCATCAAGGTTGGACGAACATAGTCAAAAACGCTTAAACTAAGAACTTTAGATGAAGTTAGGGGAGTCGTGATGACCATTAAACGTCGTTTCATTGCAGGCGCAAAATGTCCGAAATGTCAGGCGATGGATCGGGTTGTCATGCTCACCGCTGACGAAGCTGAATGGATCGAATGTATCGAGTGTGATTATACGGAAAACCGTCCAACACATATTGATGAACCTGAAATCCCAGAGGTTTCAGATGAAATTGGGGTGATCCAGTTTAAGCCGCGTCAGTCAAAGTAAAACAATAAGGTTCAACAACGCATGACTGAAGATCAACGACATAACCCTAAGCTCTTATGGGCCATTACGGGCGGGTTAATTATTGTCATTATTGCCGTATTTATCTTTCAATGGATGGGCGATAGCAACAATACTGCGCCTATAGAAACTGCCCCAACTACGGCGCCTGTAGCGAAAGCTGCACCTGCTGAAGCAACGCCATTGCAAGAAGATGAAGCAGCACCAAAACAGTTGGTCACAGAAGATTTACTCAAAGCACCTATATCTGAGAATGCAGCGCTTGCCAAAGAAGAAGTGGCTAAATTAGATGACATTCAAAATCAGCTGAATGATCAACGTGCCTTATTAAAACAGCAACATAACGATGCCGATGAATTGATTAAACTGAAAGAAGAACAAATCAAAATACTGGAAGCCCAACTGGCACAGTAAGCCTCCTCTGCTTCACATCAGTCATTTTAAAATACGATAAAGGGTCAGTGTTGTAGCCAATTTAAGCTAGAATAGCCAGAGGTTATTCTGGCTTTATTTGTATGACATCTTCTGGTTCTGCCCAACAAAATTTGCTCAAAGCAATTATGCTGTTGACCTGCTCTGCCTTTCTGTTTTCACTCATGGGAGTGTGCGTTCGTTACGCATCAGAAACGGTAGATAATGCCACAGTGGTATTTTTCCGTAATTTCATTGGTTTGTTTATTTTTATCCCGCTCATTTTCAATAAAGGCTTGGGCTTTTTTAAAACTGAAAAGTTATGGATGCACACTTGGCGTTCGGTAGTCGGATTAACCGCCATGTATGGTTTTTTCTACGCGATTGCCAATCTAAAACTGTCCAATGCGATGGTCTTCACCTATTCATCGCCTATTTTTATTCCCTTAATTGCCTGGCTATTCCTTAAAGAAAAAATCACCAAACCAATGCTATGGGCTGCGTTCATTGGTTTATTTGGCGTGTTATTTGTCGCCAAACCCGATGCAGGTATGTTTAATAGCATGTCCGCAATTGGACTCAGTGCCAGTTTTTTAGCAGCGATGGCTTTTGTCACGGTACGCGCCCTGACTCAAACCGAACCGCCTGAACGCATTGTGTTTTATTTTTGCATGATTGGGACACTCATTTCTGTTGTACCGATGTTCTGGTCATGGCGTCCTTACAACTTAAAAGAATTGAGTTTTTTAATTGGTGCAGGATTGCTGGCCAATATCAGTCAGATCTTTATGTCCAATGCCTACCGTCTTGCCCCTGCTGGGCAAATTGGCCCTGTCAATTACATTGCGATTATTTTTGCAGGGATTTGGGGCTTTAGCTTTTGGCATGAAACGCCAGACTTATTTAGTTTAATTGGCTTTGCCCTAATTTTGCTTGCCATTATTTTGTGCAGTCCACTGTTACAAAAACACCTGAATCATCACTCCCCGCATTCATAATGCTGCTTTGTATTCCCTGCATATCAACCTATTAAAAAAACACCCCGTAGTGAACCACAGGGTGTTTTTAAATAATAAGATGACAGTGATTAAGTATCCATGTGCTTATTCATACCAGCCGAATAGCTTGAACGCATACGGTGCATAGGCAATAATCAACATCGCAGGAAGCATCACAATCATAGGCAAAATCCAACGCTCATAACGATAATAGAACGATTTATGACGAACTTCTGCATCGGCTGCAGCGACTTCTTCATCTCCAATCGACTGCCTTGCCAATAAGTGATTCAGCGCTACAGGTGGCGTCACATAGCCTAATTCAAAACCAATTAGGGTAATCATCCAGAAATGCGCAGGATGTATCCCATATTGATAAGCTACAGGCGCAACCGTTGCAGAAATTAGAATCACCGCACCGAATGGATCCATAATCATGCCCACAAAAATCATCAAGGCAACAATCAGGCTAATCACAATAAAGATGCTGCTAATATCGGTTGGGAACGCTTCCATAATTTCAATGCGTTCTAAATAGCCACCTACACTGACTGAAAGCGCCATCAAAATTACCAATGCCCCAATATGTCCCACCGTTTCACTGGTCGATAAATGCAGAGCTTTGAAGAAACCATACTGACGCAATGGTGAATCAGGTGCAGTCAATAATGAGCGCTCAGATGAAGCTGCTGTCTGTTGTGCTACAGGCTTGTGATCTAAAGTCTGATCCCACTGCCCCATCGCTGGAATAGGCGCAGGTTCATGGCGCAATTTATCAAACAACACCATCATCAATAAAATAACCGGCATCATTACAGGTGCAGTAAATTCATTCATATTGGTGTCTAAAGCATATTTATAGAACAACCAAATCAACACAAAAATGAGGATATATGGTAGTACAGGGCCAAAAGCACGTAAGGACAATGGCGCAGCTATGTTCGGTGCAGCAATGCGGAATTTATTTTCAGCAAAGAACAACGAAATCACTAAAAACAGGGTTGAAGTCAGTAGGAACACATACAAACCATAGTGATACAGCATGTCCGTTGTGACTTCTTTATTCAGCGATGCCACCACAACAATCAATAGGCATGGACGAAGCACGACCCCCATTGAGCCCGACATAGCTGTTGCCGCCAGTGCAAACTGACGTCGTCCACCCGCATTCCAAACTTCTTTATAAATGATCGCACCTGCAGCAATGACAAAAATCCCCGATGCACCGGTATAAGCCGTTGGTAATGCAGCAGCAATCAGAATCAGCCAGGTTAAGGTTTCAGGTGCCAAATTCCACGGACGCAGAATATTCAGGAACAAATCCACAATTCGGGTTTGTTTGAGCAACATCCCCGCCCAAATAAACAAAGCCAAGTTCAAGAAAATACTAGAGAATTCGACCAGTTGCCCTAGGTAAATCCCTTGCCCCATTGGATAATCCATCAGGAAGGTAAAAGAGAAACCCGTACTAATTGCCATATAGGCATACAAAGGTACGCTCAGGAAAGCAAGACCTAAACTACCGCCTTCACGGGTCGGTGCAGGTGGCTTAATAAGCTGGAATAAACTAATTAAAGTCAGAGTTGCAAACAGAATCATCCACATCCAGTAAATGATTTGCGTTTCACCACTCATCGGTACGCCTGAATTGAGTACTGAACGATATTGACTGATACTTGACGAGGTTAAGAAACCATTCGCCACCACCATTAAGGTCGAGTACACCTTGAAGTCAATTTTGGTTGCAGGGCCACGTAAACCAATGTGATGGGTTTTTAAAGTGGCACTAATTGCGGCAAAGACCACCATCAACACCAATAAAATGGCACGGTTTTCAGTACCAAATTTAAAAATGCCAAAGAAAGAGGTTTCAATGGTTCGATACATTTTCAAGCTTGGATGAGCTTGAATATGCTGAATCGCCTGATCATGAAATTGAAATTTTTCTTCACAAATTTGTTTGGCTGCCAAAATTGAAGCACGGACATCTGACTCAGAGGCGGTGCCAAAAATATCGGCAAACTCATCAGCAGCATTGGCTTGCATTTGGGCATGTACTTGCGCATCGACATCGGGGTTGCGTTCACAGTCAGGTGCAGTGGGTTCGGCACGTAAAAATGAATATTGCATACCTGTTGCAGGGTCACCATATAGGCGTTCACCCATGCGCAACAACTGACCATGTACCATTTCACCTGTACCAATAATGAGGGTCAGTAACAACAAGATCAAAATAACGAATGTAGAAATCCATTCTGTCCATATATGTCTGAGCAAAGCCAAGCCAGACCTGCGTTGTCCGTTATTGTGCATATATTTTCCTGTTTTTATTCTGCGCAGAAACCGAGACTCTCGAATTTCTGTCTATCCTTATTCAACGGAATGTCCATCTTCCATTGAGCATTTTTGTATTCAGTTTAAATGTGCATGAGCGTCGTTATTTTTAAAATGACAATATAGATTTTCTTTTAAGTAAAAATGGTCAATTGTGAGATTTTTTGTGAGCCCTTTTTGCCATCATTTTGATGTAATTTTAGTGCGGATCAATGCAATAGGCCCAAATAATATAAGCCAATGCAAAAATTACACCCCAAATCACCCCCAATAAATGTGCCTCAACTAACACAGGACTTCCGATTAATTCTGCTGTACCCAAACTGCCCACGGTATTTTCCCAAATCAGTTTAGATAAAATAAGCAGCAAGACCAATGTGGCAAAGCCACGTTCTTTTTTATAGAGCAAATGCACACATGCCACCGCCACATAAGCACCATGCAGCACCCCAGAAAGTCCTGCATAGGCATCAATATCGGCAAGGAAATAATAGAAACTCAGACTAATGGCAGGCGGTAGTAGCAGCAAAAGCGCCACAAAGTGCCATACTTTGGCATGCGGAAAAATAAAAGGTAAACAGGCAAAGGCGATCATATTGAGCAGATAATGAATCCAGCCCACATGCACCCAATGCCCTGTCCATAAGCGCCAAAATTCATCCAATAAATGTGTAGACCAATAAATAAAATGCTCTGCAAAAATCTGCAAACATGCCGAAACCGACATACATGCCGCAATAAACACAATTTTTCGACTGAGAAATTGAGATGAATATTGCATAGGCGCTTGCATCCTCCAAATTATTCTTGTTATGTGCTTCGGCAAACGGATTGCCCAATCCTAAGACTTCTTGTCTATATTGAATTGGGCAATCTTGATATTTTTACAATTGAGCTGCCGTATCCTCATTAAATAAATCATCTAATTCAGAAGAATTATCTTGCTCATCCCAGAAACGCTGCTGATCACCCGTACGCACACCTGTATGTTCAGTCCAGTAACGGTCTGAAATTCCTTGTACCATGCTTCCCGCCATGGCATCAATCAATTTAAATTGTGGATTTACAGGTTTTTCGTCACTGCGTGCATTAGAAAAGGCTTTGAGTGCGTCGCGGATTTTGGCATCTTCACCACTGGCTTGGGCAGCAACCGCGTATAAAGCGTGTGATAAACGCACGCCTTTATTTTCACCGATTTGCATCGACTGCTTTAAGGTTTGATACGGATCAGGTTTGCCATCTCCCGCGCCTGGAAGCAAAGTCCAAATTACGGCACGTGTGGCCTCTGGTGCGCCCCAGAATTTTTCATTATTTAAACAGGTCATGCCACGTTCAACAATCGCAGCAATGTCTTTAGGCACATGTACTGCCCCCCCTGAATTAATATCATTGGTCATGGCTTGCAAGCCACTCAACATCCCCAACATATACACGGTTTGGTCAATATCACTGTTCATTTTTGGACAACCTTCGCCCAAAGGTTTCTGGTATTTCTTTTCCCAACGATGCTGAAACAGTTGATAGCCTGTGTATTGACGCTGTGCCGCCAAAGCCGCCCAACGCTTTTGTTGAATCCGCGCATCTTGCGCTTCGCCTACTTGCCCTGCTTTTGCTGCACGTAAATAACGCAATTCAGCATCCAAAGCTTTTTCTTCGGCACAAATGCCCGCTGCCGAGTACATCAGTACCGCAACACGGGTTGGGTCTGCGCCCATATCTTTAGTCGCCATAATGGCAGGGGTTAAGGAATTACCAGAATTACACACCATTTCAGCATCTTCCATCGCTAAAATTGGCGGCACAATATGTTTTTCAGTAAATCCAAGTGCGACATTGGCACCTGTTTTGATCACTTGTGAACAACCTGATAATAATAAACTTGTGATTGCAAATACGGCCACACCCTGGCCTATTTTTTGGACTTGCGACATTTTCCTGTCCTCTATAATTGTGTTTATGTCCATTGCAACAAACATAGCAGAAGCAATATCTGAATAAAAGCGTCTACTTGCTGCTTCAGATGGATAACTTTGCCATGTTTTAAAGTGACTAAAATTGACTGAAATCTGTCATCCGACAAAATTTAGGCAAAAAAAAGTAGCATTGCGACGGTTCAGCACATGCTACTTATTAACTGATGCCCAATTCGGGCTTATCTTAAAAAATCTTTCGACTAAATTTAAATCTGCACATTTCAGGAATCTGATTTGTATTGATCTACACTTGTCTGGAATGAATATAACTGAAAATAGGGATATGTGTAATCTTTTATGCCAATATAAAATGACTGATCAGGACACGAAAAATAGATGATAATTTTATCTTTATGATACTTATAGTTTTTTATTATTATAAAAATATACAGCTGTCTGTAAATTAGAGCATTTTCGCCAATACTTTTAGAGCCTTCCATTCCGCCTTGGAAACCTGATCACACCAAATCACCAGAGGTTTAAAGGCTTGCTGAAATTCCATGACGATATAAATTTGATGATCTATCACTTGACGCAGTTGCACACGCTGAATTTCAATTTGGCGAGCTGTGCTTTTAATCTGTTGTGATACTACACGAGGCGCGAGATAGGAAATTGACCATTCACGGTCATCTAATTGATCTAAACCAACAATTCGGTTTGCACGAACAAATTTAAAATATGTCCAGCCCATAATGACAATACATACAACGCTAAGCCATGGCTTTAACACTTGTAGTAAAAGCCAAACGATGAGTAGAGCGATCATCAGCTGAAACACTATTGCGATGACACTAGGTTTCAGCTGAAACTGCTGCTTAGCCATGCACATAATGCTTTAGTTTACGGATAAAATCTTTCAACTCAGGACGTGGTGGCTCAGACACTTCCATAAACCAATCCAATAAATCTGGGTCTTCCTGCTCAACCAAATCGGCAAACATTTGTTTTTCTTCCGCACTGGCAGTCAAATAATGATTTTTCACATACGGGTCAAAATAGACATCAATTTCCTTTAAACCACGACGGGCACGGTAAATCACTTTGCGTTCTTCTAAGCTGATGTCATCACTCATGCGGTTTCCCCATTAAAATTAAACTCAGGCTAGTTTAACCGACCCCTTTTAAAGTTTCGATGACTTTTATGCAGCATTGACCAAAAGCATCATCTTTCATTTGCAATTGAAACTTTTGCACCTTGTTGCCCCCTATAAATTCTTCTAAGGTGAATTCAAAATAACAACATCAGGAAGATAAAACCATGCAATCTGCCGCAATTCGCCCCATTGCCAATATGTTACCGCGCACCTTATTCAGTGCTGAACACGACAGTTTTCGTGATTTGGTACGAAAATTCTATTTGCAGGAAGTCATCCCCCATACTGAAAAATTTGAAGCGCAGCAGCATGTAGACCGTGAGCTATGGCGTAAAGCAGGTACTTTGGGTTTGCTGTGTAGCACCATGCCTGAAGAATATGCAGGTTCAGGGGTAGACCGCTTATACAGCATGATTTTGATTGAAGAACAAGCCTATGCAGGTGACAGTGCTACCGGTTTTTCACTGCATTCAGATATTGTCGCCAATTACATTAATAACTTTGGCACAACTGAACAAAAACAACACTGGTTACCCCGCATGGCCACAGGCGAAGTGATAACCGCGATTGCCATGACCGAACCCGGTACAGGTTCAGACTTACAAGCTGTGCGTACCTCTGCGGTATTGGATGGCGATGAATACGTGATTAATGGTTCTAAAATTTTTATTACCAACGGCTATTTGTGCGACATGGCGATTGTGGTATGTAAAACAGCGAACACAGACAAAGGTTCAGCCAATCTGTCTTTAATATTGGTAGAAGCAGACCGTGCGGGATTTAGCAAAGGCAAACCACTGAATAAAATTGGTATGAAAGGTCAGGACACTTGCGAATTATTTTTTGATAATGTCCGCGTGCCTCGCAGCAATTTATTGGGTACAGAAGGCATGGGTTTTATCATGCTGATGAAAGAACTGGCTTGGGAACGCTTAATTGTCGCGATTATTTGCCAAGCAGGTGCAGAAGCTGCTTTTGCACATACACTGCAATATACTCAGCAACGTCAAGCCTTTGGCAAAAGTATTTATAGCTTTCAAAATACGCGCTTTAAACTGGCAGAATTACGCACCGAAATTGATTTCTGTCGTGCTTTTTTAGATCAATGTATGCAGTTACAACTTCAAGATCAGCTCAGTGTTGAAGCTGCAGCGGCCGCCAAATATAAAATTTCAGAGATGTACTCCAAAGTGGTGGATGAATGTCTACAACTGCATGGTGGTTATGGCTATATGCTTGAGTATCCAATTGCACGTGCTTACTTAGACAATCGGGCCAATCGTATTTATGCAGGCACCAATGAAATTATGAAAGAGCTGATTTCACGTTCTTTATAAAATTTCCACCTCAACATAAAAATGGCGCAAGCAATTTTAAATTTCTTGTGCCATATTATTTTTGCACCCAACGATTTAAGACACTAATTTAGGTTTACGCTGCTGTGCAGGCACAGCTTGTTTGAATTTTAAAATACCATCTTCAAAACTTGCTTGTTTTAAAGTTTTGCGATCTTCTAAGTAATTGTTGGTCACTCGCCATGGCGCATGTTTGCCTTGCTTTGGCATCACATCAGCAGCACGCGCGATATAGCCCGAACTCAAACTGCCCATCACCGTATCTTCCAATAACTCAGTTTGATCGCCTTGAGGAATTACCTCGTCATAACCTTGTCGATCCATATAATTGAGCAAACGACAAATATAATCCGCAGCCACATCCACTTTAAGCGTCCAAGAGGCATTAATATAGCCAATAATCATCGCCATATTCGGCACATCGCTGATCATCACACCTTGATATAGCATGTGCTTCGAGGTGTCTAAAGGCACACCATCAATTGTGGCTTGAATACCGCCTAGAATCTGAATATTCAAACCTGTCGCAGACACAATAATATCGGCATCCAAATGTTTACCCGATTTTAATTGCACACCTGTTTCAGTAAAACTTGCAATTTGATTGGTTTCAATCGAGGCATGCCCTTCGCGTAAAATCTTAAATAAATCACCATCAGGCACAACACATAAACGCTGATCCCACGGATTATAATGTGGCGTGAAATGCTTCATATCTACCTTGCCCTTGAGCTGCATTTGGATAGATTTCAGCAACAAAGTCCGCAGTAATTTCGGCTGTTTTTGTGCTAAAGCATAAATGGCGCGTTGCATGCCAATATTACGTGCGCGCGTGATTTTGTAAGCAACATCTTCAGGCAAAACTTTACGCATTTGCTGATAAACAAAATCCATTGCAGGCACTGAAGCAATATAAGTCGGCGAGCGTTGTAGCATGGTGACATGCGCTGCACCACCTTTTGACATAGCAGGTACTAAGGTGATTGCAGTTGCGCCACTGCCAATAATTAAGACCTTTTTACCACGATAATCTAAATTTTCAGGCCAATGCTGTGGGTGGATAAATGTACCTTTAAATGCCTGCTGATTGGGGAAATCTGGCTGAAAACCTTGATCGTAGTTGTAATAGCCTGTACAGCCTAAAACGAAATTAGCCACCCAAGTTTCAATCTGTTGTTCTGCATTTTCTATACGTAACGTCCACTTACGTGTTTGAGAGTCATAATTGGCAGATAACACACGATGCTGAAAATGAATTTTTGAGTGTAAGGCTTTTTCTTGAATGACTTCTTCTAGATAGTCTTTGATAGATGCGCCATCGGCAAGTACATTGGTTTTTTTCCAAGGCTTAAAATTATAACCAAAAGTCGACATATCCGAATCTGAACGAATGCCCGGATATTGGAATAAATCCCAAGTGCCACCAAAACTTTGACGACGCTCAATAATTTCAAAAGAACGCTGTGGGCAGTTTTGACTTAAATGTGCTGCTACACCAATGCCCGAAATCCCTGCCCCAATAATTAATATATCAACCTGCTTATCCATGTTTTATTGTCCAGCTTGAATGATGTTTTTTATTAAAGCATAAATTTGACAATACACAATGTCAAGTTTAGCAAAAGTTACTAAAATTTATATCAATTCGGGACAATTTGATCATTTTTGAGATCAACTTATTTTTTTCATAAAAAAAGACCGGTAAAACCGGTCTTTTTCTGAACAACGTGCGTTATTCTTGGCGAAATTATTTAACTTCGCGATCTACAAGCTCAACGTAAGCCATCGGTGCAGCATCACCCGCACGGAAGCCCGCTTTAAGAACACGTAGATAACCGCCGTTACGCTCTTTGTAACGAGGGCCAAGAACGGTAAATAATTTACCAACAGTTGCTGCTGAACGAGTACGAGCAAACGCTAAACGACGGTTTGCTACTGTATCGTTTTTAGCTAAAGTGATTAAAGGCTCAGCAACACGACGTAATTCTTTTGCTTTAGGAACAGTTGTTTTGATTAACTCGTGTTCGAACAAAGAATTAGCCAAGTTTTGGAACATCGCTTTGCGATGGCTGCTTGTACGGCCTAATTTCACACCACTATTACGATGACGCATGGTGATAGTCCTACTTAATTAACGGCTACGATAGGCGAAACGATCGTCCATACGGAGACTAGCCGGTGGCCAGTTCTCTAAACGCATGCCGAGCTGTAAGCCTTTAGAAGCCAGAACATCTTTGATCTCTGTAAGCGATTTTTTACCCAAGTTAGGCGTTTTAAGTAGCTCAACTTCAGTACGCTGTACAAGATCACCAATGTAGTAAATATTTTCTGCTTTCAAACAGTTAGCAGAACGAACAGTAAGCTCTAGATCATCTACTGGACGAAGCAAGATTGGGTCAACTTCTTCACGAGGCTCTTGAGCAACAGGAGCTTGATCTTTCTGAAGATCAACAAAAATTGCAATTTGTTGTTGCAAGATTGTTGCCGCTTTGCGGATTGCTTCTTCTGGATCAACTGTACCATTGGTTTCAAGATCAATGATCAACTTGTCAAGGTCAGTACGTTGTTCTACACGCGCATTTTCTACGATGTAAGACACACGTTTGATAGGGCTATAAGAAGCATCTAACTGCAAACGACCTACAGGGCGAGTTTCGCCTTCTGGGAAACGTGAATCAGATGTTTCATAACCACGACCTTGAGCAACTTTCAGGCGCATTTTTAAATTGCCTGTAGCACTTAAAGTGCCAATCAAGTGTTCAGGGTTAACCACTTCAACATTATGCGGTAAACGAAGGTCTGCAGCAGTTACATCGCCTGGACCTTGTTTTTCCAATGTCAAATAAGCTTCATTTTGATCGAACAGCTTAATAGACAATCCTTTCAGGTTCAGCAAGAGCTCGACGATGTCCTGCTGCAAGCCTTCCAAAGTACTGTACTCGTGCTCGACACCTTCAATTTCAACTTCTACCACAGCTGCGCCAGGTAAAGAAGAAAGAAGGATGCGACGTAAAGCATTACCAAGAGTATGACCAAAGCCACGCTCTAATGGTTCTAGAATAACTTTTGCCGAGGTCCCGCTTGCCGCTTCGACCTTGATCGCTTGCGGAGTAAGAAACTCATTTGCAGTACGCGTCATTATTGCTACCTCAAGGATTATTTAGAATACAATTCTACAATCAAGCTTTCGTTGATTTCAGCAGGTAAATCAGAACGATCTGGTGCAGCTTTAAACGTACCTTCAAATTTAGAATGGTCAACTTCCATCCATGAAGGGATACCACGTTGAGCAGCCAATTCAATTGCGTTTTTAATACGTAATTGTTGTTTTGCACCTTCGTGAACTGCAATTACATCACCAGCTTTAACTTGAATAGACGCAATGTTAACACGACGACCATTTAAAGTAATGCTACGGTGAGATACAAGCTGACGAGCTTCTGCACGTGTAGAACCAAAACCCATGCGATAAACAACGTTATCAAGACGGCTTTCGAGCAATTTCAACAAGTTCTCACCTGTTGCGCCTTTCACACGAGCAGCTTCTTTATAGTAGTTACTAAATTGACGCTCTAAAACACCGTACATACGACGTACTTTTTGTTTTTCACGTAATTGTAGTGAGTACTCAGATTGCTTACCACCACGAGCCCCGCCATGTTGGCCAGGAGCTTTAGCGTGTTTTTTAGTTTTGACGTCAAATGGTTTAACGCCAGATTTTAGTTGCAGGTCTGTCCCTTCGCGGCGAGAGAGTTTGCATTTTGGACCAATATAACGAGCCATGAATGTTTCTCCTTACACGCGACGTTTTTTAGGTGGACGGCAACCGTTGTGAGGGATTGGAGTCACATCGGTAATGCTGTTAATTTTATAACCCACTGCACCTAATGCACGAACCGCAGACTCACGACCTGGACCAGGACCTTTAACAAGGACGTCCAAGTTTTTCAAACCGTAATCTAAAGCAGCTTTACCAGCAACTTCAGCAGCTACCTGAGCAGCGAACGGAGTTGATTTACGTGATCCACGGAAGCCTTGTCCACCTGAGGTAGCCCAAGCCAGTGCATTACCTTGACGATCGGTAATGGTCACAATGGTGTTATTAAAAGAAGCGTGAATGTGTGCAACACCTTCAGAGACGGTACGAGTGACCTTCTTGCGTGTGCGAGTATCTTTAGCCATCTTTTAGCTTCCAGAAATCTTATTTCTTAATCGGTTTGCGCGGACCTTTACGGGTACGTGCGTTAGTTTTGGTGCGTTGACCACGGACAGGCAAGCTGCGACGATGACGAAGACCGCGGTAGCAGCCTAAATCCATTAAACGTTTAATGTTCATGGAAATTTCGCGACGTAAGTCACCTTCGGTCGGAACCTTAGCAACTTCTGCACGAATCGCATCAAGCTGAGCGTCATCTAATTCACGGATCTTTGTTGTTGGTGCGATACCAGCAGCAGCTAAGATAGTCTTAGCAGTGTGGCGACCAATACCAAAGATATAAGTGAGAGAGATAACAGCGTGCTTGTTATCCGGAATGTTTACACCGGCAATACGAGCCATTCAATTTTCTCCAAAAAGGCAGTTAAGATAATCAACCGCCCCACAAAAATCTTGAGGGGCGGATAATAACCTAATTAGCCTACTGAAATCAACAGGTCTTAATCAAATTAACCTTGACGCTGCTTATGACGAGGTTCTGCGCTGCAAATTACGCGAATAACCCCATTACGACGGATAACTTTGCAGCTACCACAAATTTTCTTTACAGAAGCTTGTACTTTCATGATGAAACCTCTAAGTGCGCTTATCCCTTAGGATGAGCAGTCGTTTTTCTCATTAACGTTTGATTATCGTACTGGTGCGAGGTGAGATGTGCTTGAAGCTGAGCCATAAAGTCCATCACAACCACTACAACGATTAATAATGATGTACCACCTAAGCTAAATGGAATTCCAAATGAGCTTTGTAGAATCATCGGCATTAAGCAGACTACAGTGATGTAAATCGCGCCAATAAAGGTCAAACGACTGAGAATATGATCTAAGTAACGAGCAGTTTGCTCACCTGGGCGAATACCAGGCACATAAGCTCCGCTGCGTTTCAAGTTTTCCGAAACTTCTTTAGGGCTGAAAACCAGCGCAGTGTAGAAGTAACAGAAAAAGATAATTAACGCACCAAAGAGCACCAAATACAACGGTTGTCCAGGCGACAATACCAATGCCAAGTCTTGTAGACTACGCTTGATTAATCCAGCATTAGGGTCCGCACTGCCGACCCATTGACCTAAGCTCGCTGGGAACAAAAGCAATGAACTGGCAAAAATTGCTGGAATCACACCTGCCATATTAATTTTTAATGGCAAATGCGTTTGCTGAGCAGTAAATACACGACGACCTTGTTGTTTTTGAGCATAGTTTACTGGAATACGACGCTGCGCCTTCTCAATAAACACAATTGCTGCAAGTACACCCAAAGACAATAAACCAAAAATTGCCAAACCAATCAGGCTTGACTGGCCACTGTCAATAGATGTGAAGGATTGCATAATTAAATTAGGCAAGCCTGCAACAATACCTGCGAAAATGATCATGGAAATACCATTGCCCACTCCGCGTTCGGTAATTTGTTCACCCAACCACATTAAGAACATTGTGCCTGCAACCAAAGAGGTCACAGCTGGAACGTAAAAAGCCAGACCTGACGTTAAGGTAATACCTTGACCAATCAGACCTGCACACATCCCAATCGCTTGCACAAGTGCAAGAAACAATGTGCCTTGGCGCGTATATTGATTAATTTTGCGTTTGCCTTGCTCGCCTTCTTTTTTCAAAGCTTCAAGCGAAGGAACCACGGTAGACATCAACTGTACGATAATCGAAGCAGAAATGTATGGCATGATCCCTAAAGCAAGAATCGACATCCGCTCTAATGCACCACCCGAAAACATGTTAAACAAACCAAGGATTGTACCTTGGTTTGCATTAAACAATTGTTCAAGTGCGGCATTATTAATGCCTGGTACTGGAATATGCGCTCCTAGTCGAAATACCAACAACGCACCAATGAGAAACATCATTCGGCGTATAATTTCACGGTATTTCACGTGAAATGGTTGGCCTTTCATCATGTGAACATGACCTGAAGAACTAGGAGACATAGACACTGGGGATTACTCCTCGACTTTACCGCCAGCCGCTTCAACAGCAGCTTTAGCGCCTTTAGTCACAGCAACACCTTGAATAGTGAATGCGCGAGTAATTTCACCAGAAAGTACGATACGAGCACGAGCCATATCTTTACGTACAACGTTCGCTGCTTTTAAAGTTTCAAGGCTAACGATGTCGCCTTCCACTTTAGCAAGCTCAGATAAACGTACTTCAGCAGTTTTCAAAGCGATTTGGCTAGTGAAACCGAATTTAGGTAAACGACGATATAACGCAGTTTGACCACCTTCGAATCCAGGACGTGTACCACCGCTCTTACGTGAGTTTTGACCTTTGATACCACGACCACCAGTCTTACCAACGCCAGAACCGATACCACGGCCTAGACGACGGGCTTCACGCTTAGCACCTTCTGCAGGTGCAAGTTCATTTAAACGCAGAGTCATGGCTTATTCCTCTACACTAACCATATAGTAGACTTGGTTGATCATACCACGGTTAGAAGGCGTATCTTGCACTTCTACAGTATGACCAATACGACGCAGACCTAAACCTTTAAGGCTAAGCTTGTGATTTTTCAAGCGGTGCGATGCAGATTTAGTCTGGGTAACTTTAATCGTTTTCATGATTGATTACCCTTGAATTTGTTCTACTGAAAGACCACGTTTCGCAGCAACCTTTTCAGGAGTTGTCATGTCACGCAAACCGTTAAAAGTTGCGTTCACTACGTTTGCAGCGTTAGTAGAACCACGGCATTTAGTCAATACGTTACGTACACCTGCAGCTTCTAAAACTGCACGCATAGAACCACCCGCAATTACACCAGTACCTTCAGATGCTGGTTGCATGTAAACACGGCTTGCACCATGACGCGCATGAATCGGGTGTTGTAAAGTACCATCTGCCAATTCGATAGTGATCATGTTACGACGTGCAGCTTCAAGTGCTTTAGAAATAGCAGCTGGAACTTCACGTGCTTTACCACGACCAAAACCTACGCGACCATTACCATCACCCACAACAGTTAATGCTGTGAAAGAGAAGATACGACCACCTTTAACAACTTTGGCTACGCGATCAACGGCAACCAGCTTTTCAACAAGACCTTCGTTTTGTTCAACTTTAGCCATGATTAGAACTCCAAGCCGTTTTCACGAGCAGCATCAGCCAAGGCTTTGATACGACCATGATATTTAAAACCAGAACGGTCAAACGCAACTTTAGTTACGCCAGCTGCTTTCGCGCGTTCTGCAATTAAAGCACCTACTTTTTGAGCTGCTTCAACGTTACCAGTTGTACCAGCACGTAAAGTAGCATCTAAAGTTGAAGCTTGCGCTAAAACTTTGCCACCATCTGCTGAAATAACTTGAGCATAGATGTGACGCGGCGTGCGGTTTACACACAAACGAGTCGCACCCAATGCACGGATGTGCAAGCGTGTGCTTTTCGCACGACGCAAACGGGATTGTTTCTTTTCGTTCATAAGAACCTCGCGCCTTATTTCTTCTTAGCTTCTTTACGAAGAACAACTTCATCCGAATAACGAACACCTTTACCTTTATATGGCTCTGGTGGACGGTATCCACGGATATCCGCAGCAACTTGACCTAAAGCTGCTTTGTCAGCAGATTTAAGGATAATTTCAGTTGCAGTTGGAGTTTCTGCAGTTACACCTTCAGGAAGGGTGTAATCGATTGGGTGTGAAAAACCAAGGTTAAGGTTAACAACGTTACCTTTTACCGCAGCTTTATAACCAACACCAATCAATTGTAACTTACGTTCGAAGCCTTCGCTCACACCTTTTACAAGATTGTTAAGCACAGCGCGAGCAGTACCAGCTTGCATCCAAGCGTCTTTCGACTCAGCTTTAGGAGCAATAGCTAAAATACCGTCTTCCTGTTTTAGCTCGACCAGCGCATGCAGGTTGAAAGACAATGTACCTTTGCTGCCTTTCACTTCGACCTGCCGGCCGTTCTGAGTAACTGTAACACCGTTAGGTACAGTTACTGGGGCTTTAGCCACACGAGACATGAGGAATCACCTATTATTAAGAAACAAAAGCAATAACTTCACCACCGATACCTGCAGCACGTGCAGCGCGATCAGTCATGATGCCTTTGCTTGTAGAAACGATTGCAATACCTAAACCTTGCTTAACGCTTGGAAGTGCATCTTTACCGCGATACTGACGTAGACCTGGACGGCTTACGCGTTTCACAGTTTCGATAACTGGTTTGCCTTCATAGTATTTTAAAGTAATCGTTAATGTAGGTTTGCCTTCGTTGTCAGCCACTTCTACATTTGCGATATAACCTTCTTGTTGAAGTACGTTTGCAATAGCAACCTTCAACTTAGAATTAGGCATAGAAACAGTTTGTTTCTTTGCCATTTGAGCGTTACGAACACGCGTTAGCATGTCGGCAACGGTATCTTGCATACTCATTTATAGTGCTCCTTACCAGCTTGCCTTAACAACGCCCGGTACATCACCTTGCATTACTGTGTCACGTAATTTGTTACGGCTTAAACCGAACTTACGGAAGTAACCATGAGGACGACCAGTTAAACCACAACGGTTACGAAGACGTACTGGAGACGCATTACGTGGTAATGCTTGTAACTTCATCATCGCTTCGAAACGCTCTTCGTCGCTTGCATTTACGTTTGCAATCGTTGCTTTTAATTCAGCACGTTTTGCAGCGTATTTCGCAACAGTAGCTTCGCGTTTCAATTCGCGATTAATCATACCTTTCTTAGCCATATCGACCTCTTATTTGAACGGGAAGCCGAATGCACGCATAAGCGCACGGCCTTCGTCATCGGTGCGAGCAGTCGTAGTGATGGTGATGTCCATACCACGAATTTGATCAATCTTATCGAAATCGATTTCAGGGAACATGATTTGTTCCTTGAGACCCATAGAGTAGTTACCACGACCATCGAATGATTTCGAAGAGAAACCACGGAAGTCACGGATACGAGGGATCGCGATAGAGATCAAACGGTCTAAGAATTCGTACATACGTTCGCCGCGTAAAGTAACTTTACAACCAATCGGCCAACCATCACGGATTTTAAAACCAGCGATTGATTTACGAGCTAATGTTAAAACTGGTTTTTGACCAGCAATAGCTTGCATATCAGAAAGAGCGCCATCTAACAATTTCTTGTCAGCAGCTGCAGCACCAACACCCATGTTGATGGTAATTTTAGTGATGCGAGGGATCTCCATCACATTCTTAACGCCCAATTGTTCTTGTAATTGAGCCTTAAGTTCGTCGTTGTAACGTGTTTTAAGTCTGGCCATTGCCTATTTCAACCTATTACTTCGCCACCGCCACTGATTCACCATTCGATTTATAAACGCGAGTTTTCACGCCATCAATCGTTTGGTAACCAACACGGTCAGCCTTTTGGGTTGTAGCATTAAAAATTGCCACGTTTGAGATATGAAGCGAAGCTTCCTGCGTTACGATACCGCCTTCAGCGCCCGTAGCACGGTTTGGCTTCTGGTGCTTCTTAACCAAGTTAAGACCTTCGACCTTAACACGGTCATTAGAAACTGACAGAACAGTACCCTGTTTGCCTTTTTCTTTACCTGCGATCACAATTACTTGATCGCCTTTTTTAATCTTAGCCATGATTGCCTCTTATAGAACTTCAGGAGCCAATGAAATGATTTTCATGAACTGTTCAGTACGAAGTTCACGAGTCACTGGTCCGAAAATACGAGTTGCAATCGGTGCTTTGTTGTTATTCAAAATAACAGCAGCGTTATCATCAAAACGGATCACAGAACCGTCTGGACGACGAATACCGAACTTTGTACGTACAACAACAGCATTCATCACGTCACCTTTTTTAACACGTGCGCGTGGAATAGCTTCTTTTACAGTAACTTTAATAATGTCGCCAACAGAAGCATAACGACGATGTGAACCACCTAGTACTTTAATACATTGTACGCGGCGAGCACCACTGTTGTCAGCTACGTCAAGCATCGTTTCGGTTTGAATCATTGCCCTACTCCAAAACCGAGCATCACCGGTCACAATTTCGAAAGGCTCAAAGAGTACTCGAAATTGACCGATGATGCAACAAGAACGTTAATTACTCAGCAGCAGCTTCAACAACTTCAACTAAAGTCCATGACTTAGTTTTAGACATTGGGCGGCTTTCTTTGATGGTTACAACATCACCAATCTTGGCGGTATTGTTCTCATCATGAGCGTGTAATTTGGTTGAACGGCGAATCAATTTGCCATACAACGGGTGTTGAACTTGGCGTTCAATAAGGACAACAATAGATTTTTCCATTTTGTCGCTTACAACTTTGCCAGTTAACGTGCGGACTGTATTTTGACTCATTGCCCGTTCCCCTGTTTTTCGGTAAGGAGGGTCTTGATGCGTGCAATAGTTTTACGAGTAAGCGCAACTTCATGCGATTTACCCAATTGACCAGTTGCTTTCGCCATACGAAGACGGAATTGGTTAAGCTGTTGCTCATCAAGCAAAGCTGTCAACTCTTCTACCGACTTTTCACGTAGATCTTTAGTTTTCATTACATTACCGTCCGAGTCACGATAGTGGTTTTAAACGGAAGTTTAGCAGCAGCAAGCGTAAATGCTTCACGCGCCAATTCTTCGTTCACACCATCAATTTCGTACAAGACTTTACCTGGTTTGATTTGACAAACCCAATATTCCACAGAACCTTTACCTTTACCCATACGCACTTCAAGAGGCTTAGAAGTAATTGGTTTGTCTGGGAATACACGGATAAAGATCTTACCACCACGCTTAATACGACGGCTGATTGTACGACGTGCCGCTTCAATTTGACGCGCAGTCATTTGACCACGTTCAACTGATTTAAGAGCGATAGTACCGAAAGATACTGAGCTACCACGGTGCGCTAAGCCAGTGTTACGGCCTTTTTGCACCTTACGGAATTTAGTACGTTTAGGTTGCAACATGGATTATTCTCCTTTTTCAGCAGAACGATCATTGCGACGACCACGACGCTCTTGACCTTCACCACGACCGCGACCGCGTTTAGCTGGACGTTCTTCAGCAGGTGCTGGGTTCATGACTTGCTTCATGCCACCCAAGATTTCACCACGGAATACCCAAACTTTAACACCAATCGTACCGTAAGTAGTTTCAGCACGCATAGTTGCATAGTCGATGTCCGCACGAAGTGTATGCAAAGGTACACGACCTTCACGATACCATTCAGTACGTGCAATCTCTGCACCACCTAAACGACCAGAAACTTCAACTTTGATACCTTTAGCACCAGCACGCATAGAGTTCTGTACCGCACGCTTCATAGCACGACGGAACATTACACGCTTTTCTAATTGAGAAGCGATTGCTTCAGCAACTAAACGTGCATCTAAGTCTGGACGGTCAATTTCGTTGATGCTTACTTGCGCAGGAACACCCATAATAGATGTTAATTCGCGTTGTAATTTCTCAATGTCTTCGCCTTTTTTACCGATTACGATACCAGGACGCGCAGTGCTAATTGTTACTTTAGCAGCACCCGTTGGACGTTCGATAAGAATATTGCTTACCATTGCGTTCTTAAGTTTTTTAGTTAAAAACTCACGAACTTGAAGGTCTTTAAGCAAGTATTCAGCGTATTGTTTCGGATTCGCATACCAGTTAGCGTTATGACGTTTCACAACACCTAGGCGGATACCGATTGGATGAACCTTCTGACCCATATCAAACCCCTACCTTAACGGTGATGTGACAAGTACGCTTAGTAATACGATCTGCACGGCCTTTCGCACGTGGCATAATACGTTTAAGGCTCATGCCTTCATCAACGTAAATCGTAGATACTTTAAGGTCGTCTACATCTAAACTGTTATTGTGTTCAGCATTTGCAATTGCAGATTCCAATGCTTTCTTAACTAAAACAGCAGCTTTTTTGTTGCTAAAGTTTAAAATGTTAAGTGCATGCGCAACAGATTTGCCGCGGATAAGATCTGCAACCAAACGTGCTTTTTGTGCCGAGATAGCGGCACCGCGTAATTTAGCAGTTACTTCCATCATAGCACCTATTAACGTTTAGACTTCTTGTCAACACCGTGACCACGATAGGTACGAGTTGGCGCGAATTCACCGAGTTTATGACCAACCATGTGTTCAGAGATAATCACTGGAACATGGTTACGACCATTGTGAACAGAAATTGTTAAACCAACAAAATCTGGGAGGATCATCGAACGACGCGACCAAGTTTTGATCGGCTTACGGTTATTAGCCGCGATTGCCGCTTCAACCTTAGCGAACAAGTGCGCATCGACGAATGGGCCTTTTTTCAGAGAACGAGGCATTGTCAGATTCCTTTACTTGTTACTTAACGCGACGGTCGCGAATAATCATCTTAGTCGTACGCTTGTTGGTACGTGTCTTGTACCCTTTAGCTTTTTGACCCCATGGGCTTACAGGTTGGATACCTTTAGTACGCCCTTCACCACCACCGTGCGGGTGATCAACTGGGTTCATTGCCATACCACGAACAGTAGGACGAACACCACGCCAGCGCGAAGCACCTGCTTTACCAAGTGAACGAAGGTTGCTTTCTGAGTTAGATACTTCACCTAACACAGCGCGACACTCAACGTGCACTTTACGCATTTCGCCTGAACGTAGACGAACGATAGCGTATGAACCGTCACGACCCAACAATTGAACCGAAGTACCAGCAGAACGCGCTAATTGAGCACCTTTACCGATTTTAAGTTCGATGTTGTGAAGAGTAGCACCGATTGGCATATTACGAAGTGGTAAGCAGTTACCTGGACGAATTGGAGCATCGTTACCAGATTGAACTTGATCACCAGCACGTAAACCTTTAGGCGCAATAATATAACGACGTTCACCGTCAGCATACTTCAACAATGCGATGTGTGCAGTACGGTTTGGATCGTATTCAATACGCTCTACAACAGCAGGAATGCCATCTTTGTTACGTTTGAAGTCTACGATACGGTAGTGTTGCTTATGACCACCACCAACGTGACGTGTAGTAATGTGACCGTTGTTGTTACGACCACCAGTACGTTTTTTAGCTTCTACCAACGGCGCATAAGGCGCACCTTTGTGAAGATGGTCGTGAACGACTTTCTCTACAAAGCGACGTCCTGGAGACGTTGGCTTACATTTTTGAATCGGCATAAATTTCGTCCTTATTCCGCTGCGCTTTCAGCGGTATCGCCCAAGTCAGCCATTTCAACATCTTGGCCAGCTTTCAGGGTGACGTATGCTTTTTTAACATCAGAACGGCGTCCTAATGTACGACCAAAGCGCTTAGTCTTACCTTTAGTGATAGTCGTGTTAACTTTAACAACTTCCACACCAAATAATTGCTCAACTGCTTTTTTGATTTCAAGTTTGTTTGCATTTAATGCAACTTTGAACACTTGAACACCAGCAGTTTCGCCTAAAACTTGTGCTTTTTCTGAAAATACAGGTCCTTGTAGGACTTGATATAAACGTTCGTTGTTCATCCGAGTTCTACCTCAATTTTCTTAGCAGCAGCAACAGACATTACAACTTTGTCGAACGCGATCAAGCTAACAGGATCGATTGCAGTAGCATCAACCACATCAACGTGTGGAAGGTTACGCGCTGCAAGATATAGATTCTCATCTACAGCTTCAGTTACGATCAATGCGCGAGTTGCATTCAAGTCGTTAAGTTTTGCAAGCAACTCTTTAGTTTTAGGAGCTTCAACAGCAAACTCTTCAACCAATACAAGACGATCTTGGCGAACAAGTTCAGCTAAGATACATTGCATTGCACCGCGGTACATTTTGCGGTTAACTTTTTGAGACCAATCTTGTGGACGAGCAGCAAAAGTTTTACCACCACCAACCCAGATTGGGCTACGAATAGAACCAGCACGAGCGCGGCCAGTACCTTTTTGACGGAATGGTTTTTTACCACCGCCAGCAACGTCTGCACGTGATTTCTGAGCTTTAGAGCCTTGACGACCACCAGCTAAGTAAGCTGTAACAACTTGGTGTACAAGTGCTTCATTGAATTCACGACCGAACGCAACTTCAGATAACTCAACAGCAGAGCCGGAAACAGTATTTAAATTCACGTTATTTCCCCTCAAGCCTTGATCGTAGGACGTACAGTTACGTCACCACCAGTCGCACCAGGAATCGCACCCTTAACAACAAGAACTGAACGCTCTGTGTCGATAGATACAATTTCAAGACCCTGTACAGTTACGCGCTCAGCACCTAAATGGCCAGCCATTTTTTTGCCTTTGAATACGCGACCAGGAGTCTGGTTTTGACCCGTAGAACCTAGAACACGGTGAGAAACAGAGTTACCGTGAGTAGCGTCTTGAGTACGGAAGTTCCAACGCTTAACACCACCCTGGAAACCCTTACCTTTAGACTGACCAGTTACGTCAACGATCTGACCTACTGTGAACAAATCCACACCGATAGTTCCGCCAACTTCACGACCTTCAAGGTCAGCTTCTGTAGCACGGAATTCTTGAACCAAACGACCAGCAGCAACACCCGCTTTAGCGAAGTGACCTTTCTGAGCGTTAGTTACGCGAGATTCGCGACGTTCACCAGTAGTAACCTGAATTGCTTGATAACCATCTGTTTCAAGCGTTTTGATTTGAGTGATACGGTTAGGATCAACCTCAATCACTGTAACAGGTACAGAAACACCAGCATCTGTAAAGATACGGGTCATACCGCACTTGCGACCGACTAAACCAATAGCCATGTGCATAAACCTCTAAAAAAGCGGCCTAATTAACTTAGAGTGTTAATTAACCGAAAGCCTTAACCCAATGCAATCTGAACATCAACACCAGCTGCTAGATCTAATTTCATCAACGCATCAACAGTTTTATCTGTAGGTTGAACAATGTCGATCAAACGCTTGTAAGTACGGATTTCATACTGGTCGCGTGCATCTTTGTTTACGTGTGGTGATGTTAAAACGTTGAAGCGTTCGATGCGAGTTGGCATCGGGATTGGACCACAAACTTGTGCGCCAGTACGCTTAGCGGTTTCTACGATTTCTTGAGCAGATTGATCAATCAGACGATGATCAAAAGACTTCAAACGGATACGAATTCTCTGGTTAGACATACCAGTTAACTCCAAGCCAAATATATAAAGAATCACCCTTGACGCATCTCACCCCACTAATTTAAGGCAAGTGTCAAAGGCAGTGAATTATCACTAAGGTCATGATCGATGCCACGACTGTCACGATGTTAACTACTTTCTTCGCAGTTAACCCCCTTGCATAAAGGGTCGCCCATTATAACGATTGTTTAATGCATAAGCAAATCTCTTTTTGGCTTTATTGCTTTATTTTTCACGCTCTGCCGATTTCTCTTTTTAAAATATACGATTAGCACTTTATATATGAGTTAGGCAGCATTCCTATCCATTTATTGAGTGTAAATTTAGACAATCTGCATTTTGACCATTCCAACCATCCCTGACAGCAGAAATCGTCATCGCCCTGACCTAACTTTCTTTTCTGTGTTTGCGCCACAATCCATGACTTTATTCTCGAAGTTTGCTTTGTGCTAAAACATAATCTATTGCACGATTCATTAATTGGTTGCCTGCCTGAAATTGTGCCGCAGACATCTGTTTTAATTCATGCGCGGGTTGTACATACATGCCCGAAAATGCTGGTTTCATTTCGGCATTGTCTAAAAACAGCTGCAAAGCTTGTGGGGTAATTTCTGGATGGAATTGGAATCCTAGTACATTTTTCCCAATTTGATAGAGTTGATTAGCGCAGGCGGCATTACTGGCAAGTCTTACCGCGCCCTTTGGTAATTCAAAAGTTTCACCATGCCACTGCATCACTGTGATTTGATCAGGTATTTGAAAGCAGGTTTCTGGTGTATTTTCGACTTTATAGACTGGATGCCAACCACGCTCTTGTTCTGGATTACGACTGACCGCTGCACCCAACGCATTGGCAATTAACTGCCCACCCAAACACAAGCCAATAGCAGGCTTGCCTGAAGCGAAATAACGTCGAATCCAGCGCTTTTCAATTTTTAGCCAGGGATAGTTCGCCTCATCATTGACACTCATGGCGCCGCCCATCACAATCAATAAATCGACATCTTCGACCCGTGGCAAAGCTTCAATTTCAATATTTTGTTCGGGTGGCAAAGCAAAAAATTCGGTGGCACTGATGTGTGCCTGCATTTGTTTCAGGTAGCTATAGCAACTCCCAAAACCTTCTTCGGCAATATGTTGAAAATAATGCACTCTTAATGGCGCTTGCATCTTAATCATCCTGAGTTATGTCTACACTTGAGCTTCTGCAAAAATAACGCCAACTTCAAGACTCATCTTGTATTTTTAAAGCGTTCAGCTTTTTATAGCTTTAAGCCTGTGTTTCTCTTAATCTAAAGCCAATATGGTTTTATTTTCTGAGTGAGATTGTGAAAAAGAATGCTCAAACTGTGTTAATTCATGCACCACGACGTGCCCCGCAATATATTTCGACAGTACAACCTCCCCTATTTCGTGCATCGACCATTATTTTTGAGAATACCGATGCACTGTTTAATCGCCATTGGACAGATGCTTATGACTATAGTTATGGCACACACGGCACCCCAACCACCTTTACCCTTGCCGACCAAATTGCGCAATTAGAAGGTGGGCAATACGCCTTACTTGCACCGAGCGGACTGTCTGCCATTAATTTGGTGAATTCCTGCTTTTTAAGTCAAGGCGATGAAGTCTGGGTGGCCGACAATATTTACGGTCCCAATATGGAGCATTTACGCAATTTAGCGCAGCGTTATGGCATCGCGGTAAAAGTGTATAACCCAATTGATGTTGCAAGTTTTCAACCCTCTGCAAAAGCCAAACTGATTTGGCTGGAAGCCGCAGGCTCGGTCACGTTGGAATTTCCCGATTTGAGCGCCTTAGTCAAAAAAGCCAAAGCACATCATATGCTCACAGCCTTAGATAACACTTGGGGTGCAGGGCTTGCTTTTAATGCTTTCGATTTTGGTGACGATCATTTAAGTGTCGATATAAGTGTCCATGCCCTAACCAAGTACCCAAGTGGTGGTGGCGATATATTAATGGGTTCTGTGGTGACCCGTGATCAACATTTACATCATCAATTATTTCGTATGCATGCCATCCAAGGCATTTGTGTATCGGGCGATGATGTTGCGCAAGTACAACGTAGCTTAGCCTCAATGCAATTGCGCTATGAACACCAAGCGCAAAGCTGTTTGCAGTTACTGAACTGGCTGAAACTACAACCACAATTTGCTCAGGTGTTGCATCCTGCTGATGCCACATCTGCGGGGCATGCGTATTGGAAAGAAATTTGCCGCGATGGACACAGCGCAGGTTTGGTCAGTGTGATTTTTAAGCCTGAATATGATTTAGCCGCTGTACGTCAATTCTGCGATGCTTTATCTTTATTTAAACTCGGCTTTAGCTGGGGCGGCCCTGTAAGTTTAGTGATGCTTTACGATCTCAAGACCATGCGTACCTTAGATCATTCTCACTTGGCTGAAGGATTATTGGTGCGTTTTTGTATTGGACTAGAACATCCTACAGATTTAATTCACGATATTCAAAATGCCTTACAACGCTTCAGCGACTAATGCAGCACAGATCATCATTTTAACAATAGCTATATAAATCAGGATAAAAATATGAGTACAGCAATCGTTATTGGTAAAAAAACTGCCGACGTTCAACAAGACGTGGTTTTACATTCACAGTTTGCCAACCGCCACGGTTTAATTGCAGGTGCAACAGGTACAGGTAAAACCGTCACCTTAAAAGTCTTGGCAGAAAGCTTTTCACGAATTGGTGTACCCGTATTTTTAGCCGATGCCAAAGGCGATGTTTCCAGTCTAGCCAAAGCAGGCAGCAGCAGCCCAAAGTTTGATGCACGTATTAAGAGCTTAGGTATCGAAAGCATTCCGTTTGCAGCATCTCCTGTGGTGTTTTGGGATTTATTTGCCGAACAAGGTCATCCGATTCGTACCACCATTTCTGAAATTGGCCCGTTATTATTGGCGCAAATGCTGAACCTGAATGACACCCAAGAGGGCGTGTTGTCTGCGGTATTCCGTATTGCCGATGATCAGGGTTTATTACTGATTGATTTTAAAGATTTAAAAGCCATGCTGACCTATGTCAGCGAACACGCCAGTGAATTTAAAGCTGAGTATGGCAATCTTTCTCCAGCCAGTTTGGGTGCGATTCAGCGCAATTTACTGGCTTTAGCTGATCAGGGCGGTGATAAATTCTTTGGTGAGCCGAGTTTGGATATTTTGGATTTTATTCAAACTGACAGTCAGGGACGCGGCAATATTAATGTTTTGGCTGCAGACAAACTCATGAACACGCCAAAACTGTACGCCACCTTTTTATTATGGATGTTATCAGAACTGTTTGAACAATTGCCTGAAGTGGGCGATATGGACAAGCCAAAACTGGTGTTCTTTTTTGATGAAGCACACTTGTTATTTGACAATGCCAGCAGCGCGCTACAAGAAAAAATTGAACAAGTGGTACGCTTAATTCGCTCTAAAGGCGTGGGGATTTATTTTGTGACCCAAAACCCGCTGGACTTGCCTGAAAGCGTATTGGGACAATTGGGTAACCGTGTTCAGCATGCCTTACGTGCTTTTACACCCAAAGACCAAAAAGCAGTAAAAACTGCCGCAGATACATTCCGTGCCAACCCAGACTTTAAAGTTGAACAAGCCATTACCGAACTTGCGGTAGGTGAAGCCTTAATTAGTTGCTTAGATGAACAAGGCACACCGCAAATTGTAGAACGCGCTTGGGTAATGCCGCCCTACTCATCGTTTAGCCCAATTAGCACAGAAGAACGTCAAGCCTGTATCAGCCAGAGTGTTATTGCAGGTGTGTATGAGCAGCAATTAGATCGTGAAAGTGCTTATGAAATGCTGCAACAAAAAGTTGAACAACGTCAGCAACTAGCCGCAGCAGCAGAACAAGCTAAAATTGAAGCCAAAGAAGCTGAAGCTCGCGCCAAGCAAGAGGCAAAAGAAGCCGAAGCACTCGCCAAACAACAAGCGCGCGAGCAAGAACGTCTAGCCCGCGAACAGCAAAAAGAAGCAGAACGCGCTGCCAAACAGCGTGAAAAACTGACTCAAGATATTGTGGGTACCTTTGCCAAAAGCGCAGCACGCAGCTTAGGCGGTTCTACTGGGCAGAAAATTGTACGAGGTTTGTTAGGGTCATTATTTGGTAAGAAATAGCATGTTATAAACGATGAGGTTTGTATAGATTTCATTCATGGATGCACCATCCAAAACCTAAATGAACACTTACAAACCTCTCGCTGTCACATCTACAAACCCCATAAAAACTTTAAAAATAATGGGATATTTTTATAATCCATATTTTTTTTAAGGTTTCACAAAAAAATGTTTGCAATCCTTATTTATAAGATGTATTTTGAATACATCTTATAAATAACAGCCATGAGAGATCGAACATGACTCCACAGCAAATTGACCTTGTAAAAGCAACTGTTCCTGTACTCCGTGAAAATGGTGTCGCACTGACTGGTTATTTCTATAACCGCATGTTGGGGAATAATCCTGATCTAAAAGAAACCTTTAACATGGGTCACCAACGTAGTGGTGCGCAGGCTCAAGCGCTTGCAGGTGCTGTATTGGCTTATGCTGAAAACATTGAAGATCCTTCTGTGCTTGCGCCTGTGATTGAATTGATTGCCCACAAACACGTGAGCTTAAACATTCAAGCACCTGACTATAATATTGTGGGCGAAAACCTACTTCACTCTATTAGCGAAGTATTAAATATTTCAATGGAAGATCCTCTAATTGATGCATGGGCAGCTGCTTATGGTCAGTTAGCAGAAGTGTTTATTAATGCTGAACGTGCAATCTACGAACAACACGAACAAACTAAAGGCAGCTGGTTAGGCTGGCGTAATTTCAAAATTGCCAAGAAAGTTGTAGAAAGTGACGAAATCACTTCAATCTACTTCGAGCCAGTAGATGGTGGCGATTTACCAAAATACGAAGCAGGTCAATATATTTCAGTACGCGTATTTGTACCTGAACTTGGCTTGAAGCAACCACGTCAATACACGCTATCGACTAGCCCACAACAAGATTACTTACGTATTTCTGTAAAACGTGAGCCAGGCAATGGTGCAGATAAAGTTGCAGGTTGGGTATCGAACGTATTGCACCAATTACCAGAAGGTTCTGAAGTTGAAGTATCTGCACCAACAGGTAACTTCTTCCTCATCGACAGCAACAAACGCAATGTCTTCATTAGTGGCGGCGTTGGCTTAACACCAATGATTGCAATGTTGAATCAATTGGTGACTTTAGATGTGCCACAACCTGTGACATTTATTCACGCATGTCGTAGCAAACAAGTACATGCCATGAAACAGCATCTCCAAGACTTAACTGCAAAATGTCCACGTATTCATACGTTGACTGCGTATGAGTTCCCGAACGAAGGTGATGTACTGGGTCAAGATTACGATGTTGCAGGTCGTTTAGACCTCAGCACTGTAGATGCAGCGCTATTACCAGCCGATGCAGATTACTACTTATGTGGTCCAATGCCATTCATGGCAGAACAGCGTAAAGCTTTACTTGCGCGTGGCATCAAAGATGAGCAAATCCATAGCGAAGCGTTTGGTACAGGTGGTGTTCGCCACTAATCTAAAGCGTTAAAAGCTAATAGGTAAGGCTAGTCTAGTTATGCTAGACTAGCCTTAATTTATTTGTATTTAAAAAAAACATCTGTGCGATCATGCAATTAAATAAATTCACCGACTATGCGCTGCGTATTTTAATGTATATCTCGCGTCCTCGAGATGTACCCTATACCATTGCGGAAATTGCACAGGATTTGCATGTTTCCCAGAACCATCTGGTAAAAATCGTTCACTTTATGGGTAAGCAAGGATGGCTAATTACCACTCGTGGTAAAGGTGGCGGGATTCGCTTGCATCCTGAAGCATTGCCTTTGCGTTTAGGTCATGTGGTGAGAATCCTGCAAGGTGAAAATCAAATTGTAGAGTGTAATACCCCGCCCTGCGTGCTGCGTGCGCAATGTGGACTAAAAGGCATTCTCAATCAGGCAATGGAACAGTTTTATCAAAGCTTAGATCAATACAGCTTGGGTGAAGTGCTACAGCCTGTACCCAATTTACAGTTCAGTACACAATCTCCAATCCCGCTGATTCATCTTTAAAGTAACTTAAACGGTCAAAGCAATATCATCCTAGATGTTGCTTTTTTCGGGCATTCAGAGCGCAAAGGTCGCTTGCCTGTATGACTTGCTTTATAATGCCTGTTTGTAGACCATGAATTGAAGTTAAGTTATGCACCATAGCAGAGGAAAATCGAAAAACAGTAAGGCAGCAGCACAGCCACGGCAGAAAATTAGCTACGAGAAAAAAGTAGACCCTGCCATTACTGAATACTCTGTTCGCGCCTTAAACTGGCTGCGTAAAGCCGAGTTTTTAATGAGTGCGCCTAAACTGAATTTATGTGTAGAAGATACTGGCTACGAAGTGGCTTTTGCAGGACGCTCCAACGCAGGTAAGTCCAGTGCAATTAATGCTTTAACCAATCAAAAACAATTGGCACGTGCTTCTAAAAAACCGGGGCGCACCCAAATGATCAACTTCTTTAGTTTGGGCAACCCTGAGCAGCGCTTGGTCGATTTACCCGGTTATGGTTATGCAGCCGTACCTGAAGCCATGAAAATTGTGTGGCAAAAAGAACTCGAAAATTATTTGATTCATCGTAAAAGCTTACAAGGCTTGGTGTTACTGATGGATATTCGCCATCCCTTACAGCACTTTGATGTGATGATGCTGGAATGGGCGTATTCGCGTAAATTGTTCGTGCATGTATTGCTCACCAAATCGGACAAACTCAACCGCGGCCCTGCCAATAAAGTATTGCTTGAAGTCAAACAGCAGTTGAAAAAGATGAAACTAGATTTCTCGATTCAATTGTTTTCATCACTCAATAAGCAAGGTTTGGAAGAACTTGCGAGTGTGATGGGCGGACGTTTGAACTTTACCTTAGAACAAGCGCATCAATTTGATTTAGACAGCATTCCAGAAGCGACTGGCGATGATGTTGATGTTGATGTTGATGTTGATCAGCCTGAATTTTTAGAAACTGACTATTTAACCGCATCTGATACCGAAACCAAATAGTCCGTTAAATTACTGACTATTGGTCTATAACATAAAGTCCTATTCGCTCAATCTCGAATAGGACTTTTTATTTGCATGTCCACTTTCAGTTTTACGCCGTAATCACAATCTCCCTCTCCACCAAAGTTGCACTTTACAACGCAGCCAGAAATGCCCTACTGTCAAGATCATAACAATTAAACGCTTAAACAATTACATAAGATAAGGAGATCAAACATGCAGGCACACATTTCAGTGATTACCTTAGCGGTAGAAGATTTACAACGTGCACTCGATTTTTACCGCGACGGCTTAGGACTTGTAACTGAAGGCATTATTGGACAGGAATTTGAACAAGGTGCGGTGGTCTTTTTTGAACTGCAAGCAGGCTTAAAACTGGCTTTATGGTCTAAACAAAGTTTACAACAAGATACAGGCTTAACAGGTACAGCCAGCAGTGCTGCACAAATCACTTTAGGACATAATGTACATAGCCCACTCGAGGTCGATCAGGTATTGAAACAAGCAAAAAATGCAGGTGCGAAAATTTTAAAACCTGCACAGAGCACCTTTTACGGCGGTTATGCAGGTTATTTTCAGGACTTAGATGGTCATATTTGGGAAGTGGCCTACAGCCCATGTTGGGATTAATCTGCTTTGGCTCATGTCTTTGCATAGCACAATAAAACAGGATGATGCTGAAAACTTGATTCGATTTTAAACCCATTATCAGGAATGCAGTGCAGGGTCATCACGAGTATGCCGATCGACCACCACACTAATCATCATATCGCCCTGCACATTGACCACAGTACGCACAGTATCCAACAAACGGTCGATCGGCAATAAAATCGCAATCGCTTCTGCAGGCAAGCCCACCGATTGTAATACCATAATCATCGTCACCATACCTGCGCTTGGAATACCAGGCGCGCCCAAAGAAGCGATCATGGCTGTGGCACAGACAATTAATTGCTGTCCTAAACTTAAATCCAGCCCCATTAAATTGGCAACAAACAAAGCCGCTGCAGCTTCATACAATGCCGTTCCATCCATATTCAGTTGTGTACCTAACGGGATCACAAAGCCTGCAGTTTGCGGACGCACACCTAAATTTTCCTGCGCACATTTCATCGAAAGTGGCATAGTGGCAGAACTGGAACTGGTGGCAAAAGCCGTAATTAAGGCAGCACGTGTGCCTTTAAAAAAGGTGATCGGATCCATTTTGCCAAATATCCACAACAGCAAAGGCAAGACCACCACACCATGAAAAATCGTGGTGCCCGTGACCACTGCAGCAAACTCTGCCAAACGACTCAGGACTGAAATATCTTCGGTTGCAACCAACTTAGCCAATAAAGCAAAAATCCCCAAAGATGCCAGTTTCATTACCCAGCCAATCATCAACATCATAATTTCAAAAAATTGCTGACTGAGTTTACGTACCGTTTTAAAGTGCTCCCCGCCTTTGACCAGCGCCACACCCACCAATAAGGCAAATATCACCACTGCCAAAACATTACCCTCGGCAAAAGCTTTAAACGGATTGATTAAGGTGTTTTGAATGAAATTGGTAAAAAACGAAGACGGCGTAAGCGTGTCTGGGCTTTGATGCTGCGCCATAGCATCTTGAAACATCACAATATCTACGCCTTTACCCACTGCAAATAAATGCGCACACGCCAAACCTAAAATTAAAGCCAAAGTCGTGGTGGTGACACAACACGCCAACGTAATTTTCCAGACTCGACTCAATTGCCCTACAGCCTGTAAGTTCGACACACCGACCACAATTGAGCTAAAAATTAGTGGGATCAGCAGCATTTTCAGTAAACCAATAAAAATACTGCTCATTAAACCAATGCCATACAAACTGGCGCTAAAAAATGTGCTGTCTGGAAATAGATTCAGAATAAAACCAAACACCACACCCAAAATTGCGGCAATTAGAATTTGTGTATTGAGGCTCATACGCAATTGAGTTTTTTAATGTGATGTGTGGACTATGCCATGTGGCTGAAATTGAATCGAGTATTATTTTTCTAGCGCACTTTGATTAGGTTCAGATCGTGCTTCAGGATGTAAAAAAGCCGACATGAATGTCGGCTGATGAATGTAGATTTTAAAGGCTATATTTTATTGCGTTTCGATTTCACGTAAACGAATCAAGCCTTCCTGACTGGTGCTACACACCAATTCACCATTTTGCCACATGCGCCCAAAGTTCAAACCACGCGAACTAGTGCTAATGGTGGCTTCCATGTCGTACAGCATCCAGTCATCCACACGGAACGGTTTATGGAAATACATGGCATGGTCAATACTGGCACACTGCAAACTTGGTGATAAATAGCTCAAACCATGCGGACGCAGTGCTGTGGTCATTAACGTGAAGTCTGAATAAAATGCCGCAATTGCCTGATGCAAAGACACTTCATCCACCTCTGGTGAAATGCTGTCATGGGTACGAATGTAGTGTGCATAAGTAGGTTCTTCAGGCTGCGGTAAAAATGGATTGCTCGGATTAATCGGGCGAATCTCCACCAAGCGATCACGCATAAAACTGGCACGCACATTTTCAGGTACAAACTCGACAATATGCTGTTTGAGTTCCGCTTCGTTTTTTAAAGCTTCTGCTGCAGGATAGTTTGGCTCTGAAATTTGATAATTCAGACCGTCTTCCAACGGCGCAAAGGACACCATCGCAGTAAAAATGGTACGCCCATGCTGAATGGCACGTACTTGACGGCTAGAAAAACTTTTACCATCACGCAAACGGTCAACTTCATAAATAATAGGTGCGTTGACATCGCCACCAAACAAGAAATAGGCATGCAATGAGTGCGCAGGACGATCAGTGGTATAAGATGCAGCACGTAAAGCCTGTCCCAAAACCTGTCCACCAAAAACACGTTTACCCACCAAGTTACGACTGATACCTCGGTAGATATTTTCTTCTAACTTTTCTAAACAAAGAAGTTCAACCAGCTCTTGTGTGAGTGCGTTCATAACTAACCTATGTATGGCGGAAATTGGGGATGCGGGATCGAAGTCGATGAAAAAATAAATCGTCAAAATAAACTGACTATTTTAAGCCTGCTATTTTGCCATAGATTCTGCATCTTTTACCCATCAAAGACTGACCGCTGTGTCACAACTTAGCCGATCAATTTTGCTAAAAATACGATTTTCAACGATAAAATCTAACAATATTCATGCAAATTATCTAAAAATGCAGCGCGATTATTAGATACAATGACGCAAAATAAATTCCCTACTGGCTAGGGACTTAGGTGATGAAGTAGGAGTGAATATGTCCAAGCGTGGTTTTGGTCAAATGTATCGTCAGCTTTCTGGTAAGCTGCTTGACCTTGTGGTGACACCGCATGTTTTGGGTGAAGTCCCTGTCAAGGATGCGCAAAGTGTAGACTCAAATGCCACTCGCACCAAGATAACTTGCTACGTATTGCAAAATCACTCACGCAGCAATGCCTTGGTGGTCGATGGCGAAACACGTCGCTTAAAACTCACGCCTGCGCTTGATCCATTGGTGATGGGTTCACATAAAGAAAAAGCCTCGATTCTGTTTTTACAGCATCACGATGAGAACAACCTACTCAATCCACCACCTTATGCTTTTCCGCCACGCTTGTTACGTTTAATTGAACAATTAGAACAACACCCAGAACTTGATATTGAATTGGTACCTGTGACCGTGTTGTGGGGACGTTCTCCAGACAAAGAGGATTCGTGGTTTAAACTACTGTTTACCGATACGTGGGCAACGCCTGGCACAGTCAAGCAGTTAATGAATATTGGGGTGCATGGTCGTCAGTCTTATTTGGAATTTCACGAGCCACAATCATTACGCGCTTTAATTGAACATGCCAAAACTGAGCATCCGAACCTGTCGCCTGCGACCTTTATTGTTAACACTCTAAATAATTACTTAGATGGACAACGTGAAGTCGTACTTGGCCCAGACTTGTCTGACCGCCGCAATGTCATGCTCAGTCTGATTAAATCTCCCGATGTGCAAGATGCCATTCGTCGTGAAAGTTTACGCAGTAAAATTAGCGTGATTGAAGCCGAGCGTCGTGCGATTGGTTATTTAAATGAAATCGTGTCGGACTACTCTCATGCAGCGGTACGCTTTGCCGATATGGCACTGACCCGCTTATGGACACAATTGTACGATGGCGTGGAAGTGCATAATTTTAGTACCGTGCGCGAACTGGCCAAAGACTATGAAATTATCTATACCCCATGTCACCGCAGTCATATCGACTATTTATTGCTGTCTTATGTGATTTACAAACGCGGCATGATGGTGCCGTACATTGCTGCGGGCGATAACCTGAATATGCCATTTGTAGGTCAATTGCTTCGTGGTGGCGGTGCGTTTTTTATCCGTCGTACTTTCCGTGGCAACGGCTTATACACAACCGTCTTTAAAGAATATTTATTCAGTATTTTGTCGCGTAACACGCCGCTTGAATACTTTATTGAAGGTGGACGTTCACGTACAGGCCGCTTGTTGCCACCAAAAACAGGCATGCTCGCCATGACCATTCACAGTCATTTGCGTGGTCGTGCTAAACCGATTGCTTTTGTGCCAACTTATATTGGTTATGAACGCCTGATGGAAGGTTCAACCTATGTCGGTGAAATGCAAGGCAAGCCAAAAGAATCTGAATCGCTAATGGGCATTTTAAAAACCATGCGCAAGATTGAACGGATTTTTGGCAAGGTGCATGTCAATTTTGGCGAACCTGTGTTTTTAGATGATGTTCTAAAACAACACGATGCCGAACACATCAGCATTGAAAAAAATGATGATCCTATTCCACCACAAGTGTCAGATGCAGTGAATACTTCGGCACATGCGATTTTGGAAAACATTAACCGTGCTGCGGTAATTAACCCGGTATCTTTGTTATCGCTGATTTTACTGGCAACACCAAAACATACCTTGGATGAAGAAATTTGTGTGAAGCAGTTAGACACTTACCGTAATCTGCTCACTGCCCTGCCTTATGATGAGCGCACTCAAGTCACACCATTATCAGGTAAAGAAATTATTGCCTACGGCTTAAAACTCAAACTGATTAAACGAGTGCAGCACGTTTTGGGCGATATTATCGCGATTGAAGACCATCAGGCGGTGTTACTCACCTACTTCCGCAACAATATTTTGCATGCCTTTGTCTTACCATCTTTAATTGCAGCATTGGTGAAACATAATGGTTCGATTCGTCGTGGTGATTTAATCAACGTCATTCGTACTTTATATCCGTTCCTGAAAGCTGAGTTGTTCTTGAAATGGCAAGATCAGGAACTCAAAGAACGGATTTGTGCCTATGTAGAAGCGTTAATTCAGGCCAAATTGATTTCTGAAGATGCGGAAGGCAACTTAATTTCACCTGCACCAAATAGTGAAGACCATAACCAGTTGGTAGTATTGGCTGCACCTGTAATGCAGAGTTTAGAGCGTTATTACATGACACTGGCGCTGATTACACAACGCGGCTCAGGCAATATTTCGGCACGTCAGGTCGAAGAACTCAGCCATTTGGTCGGTCAGCGTTTGTCGGTGCTGTATGAATTCAACTCACCTGAATTCTTTGACAAAGCCTTGTTCCAAAGCTTTATTAAAGTCTTAACTCAGCAAGGTTATATCAGCACCAACAGTGACAATGCGATTGTGTTTGATGATAACTTTAAAAACGTCGCACAATACGCCAATTTGGTGTTGGATGATGTGACTTTACAGATGCTGCAACACATCACCACCTTTAGCGATGAAGAATTGCGTGAGGCGTTAGAAGCACTTGCTGCACAACAAGCAAAAAAACGCTTGAAACGTAAGAAGAAGTAATTTTTAAGCTTCTTCTCTTACGCCATAAATGGCTCAGGCAGAAAGTTGGGGATGAGGGTGAATAAAAGCTCAATATTTGAGATTTTAAAAATCACCTCTCGCTAGCCCTTTCCTAGCAAGAGAACTTTTATTCTCCGATTTCAGGTGAATCACTTTGCGTAATTCTTAGATGATCAAAATAATCCTCATGTTTGCGCTGAAATCCTGTTTTCTCCATGCGCGTAGCAAAAATCCTTTTCCCTGTTTCACGCTCACCTTCCAACACCAACTCAGGTAAATTCAATTCACGCTGAATCTTTAAAATCATTTCATGCAAAGGCTGAGCTTGGTTATTGCTGCAAATATAAACTGGTTCAGGATGTTCCACGTGAAGTAAATGTGCCAAAAACCCCGCCAAATCATCAATATGAATTCGATTTGACCAATGTATATTCGGGTAACTTTGCGTGCTTTCTGCAAGTTTGAGCATGCGTGCAGTCGAAGTGCCATAAATACCCGAAGGACGTACGATCACACATTGTTCAGGATAAGCCTGTTGCCACAAGTGTTCCATCTGCAACAACAACTGCCCTTGTACATCATTCGGCTTAGGCACAGTATCATCATCAATACATTCACCTGCGTTTTCGCCATAAACCCGTGTAGATGACACCACAATAATTCGCTTTACAGGATGATCTTTTAATGCAGCGACAATCGGCTGCACAGAATCTACATAAGTCTGTTGATACGCTTCTACAGAACTCAAAACCGTATTCCGAGATGGTGCAAGTAATACATAAACGGCATCAACAGGTTGAGTCTGTGATAAATCGAGCTGTTGAATATCTTGAAGCAGATGCGTCATATCAGGATCTGTTTTCGGACTGCGGCTAATTGTGGTAATTTGATGACCGAGCGTAAATAGTTGTTTTGCAACACGCTGCGATGTTTTACCATAACCAATAAATAGAATATGCATTCAGCACCTAATCATAGCA
Source organism: Acinetobacter sp. YH12058 (assembly GCF_013419805.1). Taxonomy (NCBI): domain Bacteria; kingdom Pseudomonadati; phylum Pseudomonadota; class Gammaproteobacteria; order Moraxellales; family Moraxellaceae; genus Acinetobacter; species Acinetobacter sp. YH12058. Next base: position 133,964 of record NZ_VOZL01000003.1, on the reverse strand, counting down.
TTTGAAGTTGAGGGGACATGGCTGCAGTCCATCAGTTGCAAGGGGTAGGCTCTGCCTCTGCTGCATTACTCGAAAAACTAAATATTTTCACCACAGATGACTTGCTGTTTCATCTACCGCGTGACTATGAAGATCGTAGCACGATCATTCCCATGAACCAATTAAACGTGGGGCGCAGCTATTTACTCGAAGGTGTGGTTAAAGGGGTCGATTTTCCACCGGGTAAACGCAAGTCGATGGCGGTCAATTTAGAAGATGAATTTGGAAAAATCACCTTACGTTTTTATCATATTTATAAAGGTATTACAGATCGTGCCAAACTCGGCAATCGTTTAAGAGTATTTGGCGAAGTACGGGTTGGGGCGCGTGGTCTGGAAATGTATCACCCCGAATTACAACTGATTACTGAACATACCCCACTGCCTAAAACCCAACTGACTGCCATTTACCCAAGCACCGATGGGCTGACCCAAGCCAAATTACGTGAATACGTCAAACAGGCCTTGACACAGCATAGTGATGATTTGCCTGAACTCCTGCCTGAAAAAATGACCAATGGCTATGCACTCAAACAGGCGTTGGATTATATTCATCATCCACCTTTAAATGCCAATATGCTGCAATTGGCACAAGGCTCTCACCCTGCACAGCAACGCCTGATTTTTGAAGAATTGGTGGCGCATCAAGTCAGTTTACTGACCCGACGGGCTTATATTCAGCAAATTGCCTCACCTGCCTTTTCCCCAAGTCAAAAACTAGCGCCTGCGTTACTCGGCAACATGCCATTTCAAATGACAGGTGCACAGCAACGGGTTTCGCAAGAAATCATGCAGGATTTGCAGCGTAATAAACCCATGCTGCGCTTGGTACAAGGTGATGTAGGTGCAGGTAAAACGCTGGTCGCTGCAGTCGCAGCGTGTCATGCGCTAGAAGAAGGTTGGCAAGTCGCGCTGATGGCACCCACTGAAATTTTGGCAGAACAACATTATCTGAACTTTCAAAAATGGTTTGAACCATTGGGCTTAACAGTGGCATGGTTGTCTGGCAAACAAAAAGGCAAAGCACGCGCAGCGGCTGAACTGAGCATTCAAGATGGTAGCGCCAATTTGGTGGTTGGGACACATGCGTTATTTCAGGACAATGTGCAATTTGCCAAATTAGGTTTGGTGATTATTGATGAACAACACCGTTTTGGGGTCGATCAACGTCTGGCTTTGCGCAATAAAGGTGCCAATCACACTACACCGCATCAATTGGTGATGACTGCAACGCCTATTCCGCGAACTTTAGCCATGTCCGCCTATGGCGATTTGGACACTTCGGTGATTGATGAACTACCGCCAGGACGTACACCTATTCAAACGGTGACTATTCCGCTAGATCGGCGTGAAGAAGTCTTACAACGCATTGCCAGCAATTGTGCCGAAGGCAAACAAGCCTATTGGGTCTGTACCTTGGTGGAACAGTCGGAAACCTTAGATGCGCAAGCTGCCGAGGCGACTTTTGCTGAAATTAAAGAACGCTTTCCTGAACTGAATATTGGGCTGGTACACGGCAAAATGAAAGCCGATGAAAAACAAGCCGTCATGCAGCAATTTAAAGACAATCAATTACAGTTGCTGATTGCCACCACAGTAATTGAGGTCGGGGTCGATGTACCGAATGCTTCAATTATGGTGATCGAAAATGCCGAGCGTTTAGGACTTTCACAGCTACATCAGCTACGTGGACGAGTCGGACGGGGTGCCAAAGCCAGTTTTTGTGCCCTGTTGTATAAAAATCCACTTTCGCAAAATGGACAAGAACGCTTGCGGATTATGCGCGAAACCAACGATGGTTTTGTGATTGCAGAAAAAGATTTAGAACTGCGTGGCCCTGGGGAACTTTTAGGAACCAAACAAACGGGAGATATGGGCTTTCGGGTGGCTAAATTAGAACGGGATGATCATTTGCTGGCACAGGCGCATCATGTGGCACAGCAAATTTTAAACGATTATCCTACACATGCCGAAGCTTTGCTAAAACGCTGGCTGCCTGAGGCACCACGTTATGCCTATGTTTAAACGGATTGCAGTCCTAAGATGACTCAGCCGATTAGCCTAGTACAACGTGGCATACAATGGCTGCGCCAACTGCAGCCGTGTCAGCTTTGCCATAGCGACACGCAATGGCAACATTCGGTCTGTCAAACCTGTTGGCAACAATTGCCGTGGCGTAGCCAAGCGGTACAACGACAAGAAATGCAGATTCAAGTCACTTTTGATTATCACTATCCAATTAATCGCATCATTCAACAATTTAAATATGAACAGCAGTTACATTACCAACTGCTTTTAGTAGGCGCGCTAAAACAACTGTCTTATCCTAAAATCCAAGCCATTGTACCGATGCCCATTTCCACTGCCCGCTTGACTGAACGCGGCTACAATCAATCTTTATTGTTAGCAAAAGGACTAGCGCGGCATTTAAATGTCCCGATTTGGCAACCTGTGACCCGCTTACAACAGCACGCGCAAAAAGGCTTAAGTCGCTTAGAACGATTGGAAGACATCCAACAGCAATTTCAAATTCAGAATGCGCCTAAAATCCGTTTTCGTCGGGTTTTAATTGTGGATGATGTGGTCACGACGGGCAGTTCAATTCATGCACTCAAACAGCAGTTGCTCAAGCTCGGCTGTCAAAAAGTCGAAGCAGTCTGTCTCGCCAGTGCTGAATAAAAAACAAAACTATTCAGGCGAATATGCTCAACGCATTAAAAAGTTGAACTTAAAATATAGAAGAATGATCAACTGCTCTTAATTTTGTTGTAAATATTGTCTTAACCATGGCATCACCACTTCATGGGTCAGCGGTGCCAACAAAGTATCTTGATCATCCAAATCTACCCACTTCATTTCGGCAATTTCAGCAGCAATTTTTGGTGCCTGATCAAGCTGAACCCAATACACATAACTGACCAAACGGCAGTCGGGCTCATTGGCCGTTGCTGTTTCATAGCGTCCAATAAATTGTTGAATTTGCGCCTGACAGCCAATTTCTTCGGCAATTTCTCGCAACATGGTCGTTTCAGGTGCTTCATTGGGTTCTAATTTGCCACCGACCTGCATAAAACACGCAGTGTGCTGTTTACGCACCACCAATAACTGCTGTTTAGCATTTAAAATAATTGCGGCTGCAACAGTAATGATGTTGCTGTTGATCTCAGCCATTTTATTTCGCCAGTTCCTGCTGCACCCACTCTAGCTCAGGTACTTCCCATTTCATTTCAGGGACACGATATTGTTCAAATTGCTGCAAAATATTGTCAATACAATTCGATACTATCAATGCCTCACAAAAACGTGGCTGAGTAAAACCTTTTTCAGAGGTCTGTCTTAAAAACTTTAGCAAATCATCATAAAAGCCATCTACATTTAAAAAAGCACAGGGTTTTGAGTGAATTCCTAATTGTGCCCACGTCCATTGCTCAAAAATTTCTTCTAAAGTTCCCGAACCACCCGGCAAAGCAATAAAGCCCTCGGCTAATTCTGACATTTTTATTTTGCGAGCATGCATGTTTTCTACGATGTGTAATTCTGTCAAATGCGGATGCGCCAATTCATGCTCTGCCAAACTTTCAGGCATAACGCCAATTGCACGACCACCTGCGGCCAAAGTACTATCTGCCACCACACCCATTAAGCCTGAGCGCCCACCGCCATAAATTAAAGTTTTGCCTTGTGCAGCCAGTGTTTCACCCACTTTTCGTGCATTTTCAACAAAAACTGAATCTTTTCCTGGGGCAGAACCACAGAAAATAGCAATTGACGACATCATTTTTTCACCATGTTATCTGGCTGTCATGCCATAAAATTAAACTTCAGGGAGATTTTTAAATAAAATAGCATTCTGAGCAGTGTATTTAGTAAGATCCTTGTCTAAAATACACCCATCCACAAAACCCATACTGCGCAAGGAGAAAAGACGAATGCTTGAAGCCTTTTATGCCACAGAGCGCGGTAGTCTGGAAGATGCCACCATTAACGGTGGTTTTGATTTGCATCCAGATCTGGTCTGGATTGACCTAATTGCCCCTTCACAAGAAGAACAGCAATGGGTACTAGACGCATACTCACAAAATTTACCGACCTTAAAATCTTTGGAAGATATTTCATCTTCAGCGCGATTCTACCGCGATGATGACGGTATTTTACACATTAGTACCTATTTTTTAACTAAAAATAAAAACTATCAAGTCGATGGCGAAACTGAAGACAATTCCAGTATTTTAGCCACTGTGCAAACCGTCGCCTTTATTTTACATAAAGAACACTTGTTTACCCTACGTGGTGAAAAATTAGTGGCGTTTCGGGCATTTCGGGCGCGTGCACGACGTAACGACTACGAAATTGATTATAAAGACCCGACTTGGGTGCTTTTAGGCTTGCTTGAAGCCAAACTGGACGAACTTGCGGATATCTTAGAAGATATCCACAAGGACTTGGAAAAGTATTCCACAGAAGTTCTGAATAACCGTCATCGTGAGCAAATTTTAGACCTCGATGACATGATTACCCGACTGGCACAATTAGAAGACATGCTTGGAAAAGCGCAATTGTGTTTGATTGATTTACGTCGTGTCCTGACCTTTTTGGCACGTCCGCGTGCGTTGGGTAGTCATATTTACGATGCCGACATTCGAGAACTCAGTGAAGATGTACGCTCACTGGTCGAACACGATGCCTTCTTATTCCAGAAAGTGCGCTTCTTGCTCGATACCACTTCAGGCTTCATTAACACCGAACAGAACGATACGATTCGTCGATTCTCGATTTTACCGAGTATGTTAGCACCACCGATGTTGGTTGCCAGTGTTTATGGTATGAACACCGACGTGTTACCTTTTGCCAAAGGTACCACCAGTTTTATAGTGGTCAGTATTATTTTAATTGGCTTCTTTATTGGCCCATTAATTTACTTTAGATGGAAAAAATGGATTTGATGCCTTTTATTCCCTCTCCTTTTAGCAGCGGATTAGAGAGGTTTGCAATCTCACCTCACTTGAATAAAGCGGAAAACTAAACGCAATAAAAAAGCACCTTACAAGTAGGTGCTTTTTTATGGTTTTCAGTTTTAGGCGATTAGCTGTAAATCATCTTGCAAATGACAGGCTTGAATGATCTTCATCATTTTTTCAGGAACCGCTTTAAACTGTAAGCCTTTGGCTTCAGGCGTCTGACGCAACCATTGCACCAAAACAGCCAAAGCTAAAGTGCTTCCGTGTTCCAGCTGCGCCAAATTGACCACCAAAGGCAACTGCTGCTGACGAATCAACTGCAGACCTTTTTGGTAATATTGCTCTGCATTACTGAAATCTATTTTTCCAGAAACGCATAATTCCTGATTTGATAATTCAATCACGCCACACCTAACCTATTTTTTCTTTTCAACCGCAGCTTCTGCATCTGGCTTAAAGGTTGCAATGGCTTTATCAATATTGCCACCATTACGCTTCACGTTCGCTGCAAACTGGTTACGGAATTGCAAACCTAAATCAATACCCGACACGTTAATGTTACGGATTTTCCATTGACTACCTTTGTCTGCCAACTGGAATGACACAGGAATTTTTTCACCATTATGCAAGAAGTCAATGGTCACTACTGGGTTCTTGCTGTTGGTCGCCTTATAAGGACGCATGGTGTAGCTTTGGTTGCTAAATTTCGCAAACGCTGTGCCATAGTTCTCAATTAAGGTTTCTCGGAAGTTTTTCTCAAACTGCGCGCGCTGTGCTGCTGAACTGTATTGGTTCGTCGCATAAGTACCCATCACAATACGGGTAAATGCCTGCGCATCTACATACGGATCAAGGTTTTGACGCACAATCGTTTTAACCAATGCTGGATTGTTCTGCAATTTAGCATGATCTGCTTTTAAACGTGCAATCAAGCTATCGGCAACTTTTTTCACAAAAGCTGGTGGCGCTTCTGCAGGTGCAGCAAATGCAGTTCCTGCCAACATGGTTGAAAGTACACTTACCGCCAGAGTTTGCTTTAAAAGTGTTTTCACGGACAATCTCCTTCATTACTCAACAAATGACACTTCTGCATCTGTTGTTTCAGCTGTCGCTGTATCTTTATCTGCATCTGACGCTGCGTTGGATGTTTTCGCTGCACCGCCAGTAATAAACTTACTGATTAAATCTTCTAAATCCATGGTGCCTTGTGTGTTGGCAATACTTTCGCCACGCTTCACAAAGTTCAAACCACCACCTGGAACCACTTTGAGATATTTCTCACCCAATAGACCATTGGTTGCTACCATTATGTAAGCATCTTCATCAATACTGGTGATGGATTTCATGTTACCCAACAGTTGTTGTTCCATTTCTTTTTGTTGCTGAGGGCTTGCCTCTTGGTATTCTGCACTGTAACGTAATTCTTCAAGCGCATAATTTTGCACTGTTTTTAGTTGTTCAGGATTAAAACTGGTCAACCTGCCATCCAGTTCAAATTCAACTGTAGCCAAACGCGATACAGGGTCTAGGGTAATATCATTAACACGACCAATGGTGACACCGCTCATGGTGACTTTAGCACGTGGTTTTAAACCATTCACGTTGTCAAAAGTTGCTGTCATATTGTAACTGTCGCGCAAATTGGTACCCACCAATCCACTGACTTTCATGGCCAAGAAAAATAATGCAATGCCTGTCAAAATGACAAATACACCTACGGCCAGCTCACTTGTACGTGATTTCATTAAACACCTCCGAACATGACCGCAGTCAACACAAAATCAAAACCTAAAACACATAATGAAGAATACACCACGGTTCGTGTGGTCGACGTCGCAATGCCTTCCGATGTTGGGACACAGGCATAGCCTTGATATACTGCAATCCAAGTACAAATTAATGCAAAAACAAAACTTTTAATAATTGTGCCGTTAAAAATATCTTTATAGAACTGCACGCTGCTTTGCATACCGCCCCAGAAAGAACCTTCATCGACCCCTAGAAAATCGACCCCAACCATTTTGCCGCCCATAATGCCAATTGCAGCAAAAATAATGGAGAGCATTGGCAGGCTGACTATTCCCGCCCATAAACGTGGTGACACAATACGCTTGAGTGGGTCTACCCCAATCATTTCCATGCTGGCCAATTGCTCTGTGGCTTTCATCAGACCAATTTCTGCAGTTAAGGCAGAACCTGCACGACCTGCAAATAACAGCGCAGCGACCACAGGTGCCAACTCACGTAATAAAGTCAAAGACACCATCGTGCCCAACATGGCTTCTGAACCAATATTGACCAAAATGGAGTAGCCTTGTAAGCCCAATACCAAACCAATAAATAAACCTGATACCGCAATAATCAATAATGACATCACGCCAACACGGTACATTTGGTACAGGAACAGCTTCACCCCAAGCAGGGTTGGCATGGAAAATAGAATTTGCAACAACATTTGGGTGGCGACACCAATGCCACGAACACGCTCAATGACGCGTTGACCTAATGCGGCAATAGCATTCATGAACGCACCTCATCACTTAAATAAGCCCGATGGCTAAATTGATAATCGACTGGCCCTTCGGCAGCGCCTGTTAAGAACTGACGTACAAATGCCGATTCATGCTGTTTTAATTCTGCAGGTGTACCTTCGCCCTGAATCACGCCTTCCGCGATAATATAAATGTAGTCGGCAATTGATAAAGTTTCGCCAACATCATGCGAGACGATGATGGTGGTTAAATCCAACGCTTCACGCAAGGAACGGATTAAACGGGTCAACACACCTTTTACAATCGGGTCTTGCCCTGCAAACGGCTCATCGTACATGATCAATTCAGGGTCTAACGCAATCGCACGTGCCAATGCCACACGACGGTTCATCCCGCCTGAGAGTTCTGCAGGCATAAGTTGTTCTGTACCACGCAAACCGACTGCTTCAAGTTTTAAAGCCACCAATTCTGCAATTAAATGTTCAGGCAACTGGGTATGTGCACGCAATGGAAACGCGACGTTTTCATATACGCTCATATCGGTAAATAACGCACCGCTTTGGAATAACATGCCCATACGTGCGCGCGCAGCAAATAACTCCTGACGCGACATTTGCGCAAGATTTTTTCCATCCAGAAAAATATCACCATGATCGGGAGTCAACTGACCACCAATCAAACGTAATAACGTGGTTTTACCAGTACCTGAAGGTCCCATAATGGCAGTAATTTGACCACGGCGAATCTTTAAACTGACATTTTCGAAAATGACACGTTTCCCTCGTTTAAAGCTCAGTTCATTGACTTCAATCAATGACGGCTCATGTTGAGGCATTGGATTATTCATAGCTGAGGGTCTTCCTGCATTTTTTCAGCACGCATACTATAAAGGATTGAAGCGCAAAATGTTATCTAGCAAATTTTTAAAAACTGTGCACGTATTGTTCAAGCAGTCTTATTATTGTTATTTAAATCACTTTTAGGACAGCAACAATTTAAAAGTAAGAAGAAATAATATAATACATTAAATTGCATAAGATGAGTGCTAAACCAATATACGGCATCATTCCCTCTCTCGTCTGCATGAGCAATCGTAAGCTATTGATGTTCATAATTAGCAAATAGAGTTAAAAACGTGACCTATTATACATTTTATTTATCTAAAGCAAAAATATTTAACATAAAAAAACCAGTGCTGAGCACTGGTTTTTCTTTATACAAATGACTATCGCGGTTTTAGTCGTTAAATTTACGACGTGGGCGATCAAAACCACCTTCACGGCGTGGACGATCTGAATTGAACTCGCGACGTGGACGATCTTCGCCACCAAAAGAACGCTTAGGACGATCATCAAACGAACGTGGTTGACGGTCACCAAAACCACCTTCACGACGTGCAGGACGATCACCAAAATCACGTTTTGGACGATCACCGAAGCTACCTTCACGACGTGGTTTGTAATCTACGCGGTTGCCACGGTTGTCATCATTCGCATCAAAACGCGGCTTATCGTTGAAGCCACCTTCGCGACGCGGACGATCTGAATTAAATTCACGACGTGGACGATCATCAAATGAACGCTGTGGACGATCACCAAAACCACCTTCGCGGCGTGGACGATCTGAATTAAATTCACGACGTGGACGGTCTTCAAATGAACGCTGTGGACGATCACCGAAACCACCTTCACGACGTGGACGGTCTGAGTTGAACTCGCGACGCGGACGATCTTCACCAAATGCAGGACGTTCACCACGTGGTTTGTCATCAAAGCTGCGACGTGGACGATCATCACCACCTTCACGACGTTTAAAGTTGCTTTCGCCTTCAAAACGACGACCGCCACCAAAACCGCCACGACCACCGCGACCGCCATCACGACGACCACGACCACCGTCACGACCAGAACGTGCTGGAGGTGGAGATGGCTCTAAGCCTTCAATTTCAGAAACGCTTAAACGTGCATCTAAGAAATCTTCCAACGCACGGATTTTGCCGCGCTCACGGTAAGTTGCCAAAGTAATCGCGTTACCAGTACGACCCGCACGACCTGTACGACCAATACGGTGTACATAGTCTTCATTTTTCATTGGTAAACCGAAGTTAATCACGTGAGAAATAGTTGGTACGTCTAAACCACGTGCTGCAACGTCTGTTGCAACCAAGATTTTTGCACGGCCTTCGCGAATGCTGCGTAAACGACGGTTACGAACGGTTTGTGGCATTGCACCGTGTAGTGCAACAACCGAGTGACCCGCTTCAGCCAATTCTTCAGCCAGCATATCGGTATCTTCTTGAGTAGATGCGAATACAACCGCTTGATCTACACCTTCATCAGATAACCAGTGTGACAATAATTTTTTCTTGTGCTCGAAACCATCAGTCCAGTGTAAAGTCTGGGTGATGTCCATATTCGTTGAGTGACCTGTTTCAATCGCAATACGTACAGGCTCATTCATCATACGTTCTGCAAGTGTGATAATACGGCTTGCAAAAGTTGCAGAGAACATCAAGGTTTGCTTACGGTTAGCAGCTAAATCGCTAATCGCTTCTAGGTCTTCAGAGAAGCCTAAATCGAGCATACGGTCAGCTTCGTCTACAATTAAGGCATCAACTTTATCAAGTTTGATTTGACGACGGTTCACCAAGTCAAGTAAACGACCTGGAGTCGCTACAACCACTTGCGCACCTTTTAATTGTTGGATTTGCTTACCAAAAGGCATACCACCCATGATTGCTGCAATACGTACACCTTTCATGTGACGTACAAATGCAATCGCGTCTTGGCTAACTTGTTGAGCCAATTCACGTGTTGGGCAAAGCACTAAAATTGACGGCTGAGTAATTGCTTTCATACGCTCTTTAAATGGTACGAAAGTATCTTGATTAGCAAGCGCGTTTAAAGTTGGGAGTAAAAATGCAGCAGTTTTACCAGAACCTGTTTGGCTAGATACCAATAAGTCTTTACCTTCAAGTGCCGCTGGGATCGATTGTTCTTGAACAGGAGTCGGCGTAGTAAAGTTCAAGCCTTCTAAAGCTTGTTGTAAAGATTCATGTAAAGAAAAATCAGCAAAAGTTTTGCTCATAGAGATTTTCACCCTGAAAATGGGTGCTCCATTAAATAAAGTCAGATGGACATCGGCAAAAAGCGGTACAGCAATTATCGCTGACAATTTAAGATTCAGCGGCGATCCGAGTAACGACGATGTGATATAACGCACGCATGATTACGGCTTAACCTGAAGGAATCGCTTTAGCGATTGGGGCGCGAGATATCGTCCTCTCTTTGGACCGCACGCGCATACACAATGATTAGAAGAGAAATGTTCAGGTAATGAACAGAAATTAAGTGCGTGCGCGGATTATAGCAGGATTATTTTAAAAGTCACCTTATTTAATCGACTTTTGCAGTTTTTTGTGTAAACAGTGATAGATTCTGCTTTTATGGCTAGTATATGGACGATAACAACAGATTTAAAACCAGCAGTTTTAGACCGTTAGGTAAAAGAAAAGCCCTCAGGATGAGAGCTTTGCTAAGTGTCTTATTTAAGTATAAATATGATCAGCTGATTATTTCGCTGCTTCGCCCCAAGCAGGCACAACCGCTTTCATAAGTGGTTTTAACATTTTCATTGAACATGCCAAAACTTGCCCATTTTCCATAGAGTCGCTGCCACCACGTGCATCGACCACAGTACCGCCCGCTTCTTTCACAATTAACTCACCCGCAGCAATATCCCACGGTTTTAAGCCAAGTTCAAAATAACCATCTAAACGACCTGCAGCCACATAAGCCAAGTCTAATGCAGCAGAACCTGCACGGCGGTATTGAGCGCCTGCTTCTGTCACATTCAATAAACTTTCAAAATGGTTTTTGGCATAAGAAACAATTTCGCCATCGCGCTTAGCACGATAAGCATGACCCACTGCCAAGAAGGTGTTGTCTAAACTGTCTTTTACATTTACACGAATACGACGTTGATTCATCATCGCACCACGGCCACGGCTCGCAGAGAACAACTCATCTTTTACAGGATCGTAAATAACACCGTGCTGTGTCACACCTTTGTGTTGCACTGCAATCGAAATACAGAAATGAGGGAAACCGTGAACAAAGTTTAGCGTGCCATCTAAAGGATCAATCACCCAACACCAGTCGGCATCGTGACCTTTGCCTTCCTGCATGCCAAATTCTTCGCCCAGGAAGCTGTGATTTTTATAACTTTTGCGTAATGTATCAATGGTCAATTGCTCGAGGTAACGATCTACGCGCGTTACAGGACCATCAATGCCTTTTTCTTCGACTTGTAGATCGAGTTTATGACGATTCTGATGCGCTTTTAAAAGCTCTTGACCAACTGTTTGAGCCGCACGCGCAGCCATCACCACCATAGGTTCCATTGAACACCCACTACAAATTTGAAGAGATTGATAAAGAATAATGCATGAAAGCCCCAATATTTTAGCAAATATTGAGGCTTTTGGGGAAGAAGTGTTGCTAAAAATTAATTCAATATAGATTGATGCAGTTTTTGCCAAGCATTTTGCATTGATTTTTCAATGCCTTGTGCATCTAAACCTGCCTGTTGCAGCATTTGACCATGTGTCGCTTGTTGCATAAAGCTATCTTCTAAACCTAAATGAATAATCGGTTTGACAATCTGGGCCTTCGCCAAGTATTCACTCACGGCACTGCCTGCACCACCCATAATCGCATGCTCTTCTACAGTGACGAATAATACAGTGCTGTCTGCAATCTCAGCTAACAGTTTTTCATCCAATGGCTTCACAAAACGCATATTCACCACACGTACTGCGACATCGTGCTGCTGAGCAAACGCTTCAGCCGCTTCAACTGCCGCTTGCACACGGCTACCAAAAGCCAGCACTGAAATATAGTCATCATATTGTGGATTGAACTGCGCCACAATTTCAGCTTGTCCTAATGGAATTGCAGTCATCTGCTGCTGAATTTCGACACCCAAACCATGCCCGCGTGGATAACGCACTGCTGCAGGGCCGTTATATAAATAAGCCGTGTGCAGCATTTGACGACATTCATTTTCGTCTTTTGGTGCCATAATGACGATATTCGGTACGGTACGCATATAGGCATAGTCGTAAGCACCTGCATGGGTCGGGCCATCTTCACCCACCAAACCTGCACGGTCGATACCAAAAGTAACATCCAGATTTTGCAAAGCGACATCATGAATCAGTTGGTCATAACCACGCTGCAAGAAGGTAGAGTAAATCGCCACCACAGGCTTTAAACCTTCGCAGGCCATGCCCGCAGCCAAAGTCACGGCGTGCTGTTCGGCAATCGCGACGTCAAAATAGCGTTCAGGAAATTGTTTGGCAAATTGCACCATGCCCGAACCTTCGCACATGGCTGGCGTAATTGCCAATAAACGCGAATCTTGTTCTGCCTGATCACATAACCACTGCCCAAATACATCAGAATATTTAGGTGCGGTAACTGGTGCAGCTTTGGCATGAATTTTACCAATGGCGTGATATTTAATTTGATCGGCTTCTGCAGGCGCAAAGCCTTTGCCTTTTTTGGTATAAACGTGAATTAAACGTGGGCCTTTACGTTTTTTCAGCGCATTGAATACGTGTGTGAGTTGTTCAACATCATGTCCATCGAAAGGGCCGAAATAATCAAACCCAATCGCTTTAAATAAATTGTCTGCAGCTTCAGTGGCAGCACAGTGTAAACGCGAGTTATACGTCCATTTCGGATGTGGCTGCACGTAAGCTTCGCCAGTTTCACTGACATAAACCGATTCACCACGTTCCCAAATGGCAGCAAGATGTTTAGCAAAGCCGCCTGTGCTACATGAAATTGACATATCGTTGTCATTCAGCACCACCATCATATCGGCTTGGTGAGCCACTGCATCATTCATGGCTTCAAAAGCCATACCTGCTGTCATAGCACCATCGCCAATAATGGCAACAACTTCACACGGGTTTTGTTGATAACGTCGTGCCAACGCCATCCCCAATCCTGCAGAAATTGCTGTTGAGGAGTGACCAACGCCAAAGGTATCAAAAATAGATTCTTCACGCGCAGGGAATGCAGCCAAACCATCTTTGGCGCGAATGGTGGTGAGTTGCTCGCGGCGTCCTGTTAGGGCTTTATGCGGATAAGCCTGATGACCGACATCCCAAATTAAGCGATCGTGTGGGGTATTAAAGCAATAATGCAGCGCAACGGTCAGTTCGATCACGCCTAAGTTTGCGCCAAAGTGTCCTCCACTTTGACCTGCGGCATACAAAATGAATTGACGTAACTCATCTGCCACCTGTGGAAGCTGGCTTTGCGCGAGTAAACGTAATTGCTGCGGATGGTCAATCTCATCGAGCAATGGTGTTACAGGGCGTTGAGTTGGAATTTCTGTATACAGCATATGTGGCAAAGCCTTCTAAAGCCTGGCAAATCCTAAGCGAGGTCAATGGGAATTACTCGATCATATAACCGAATGGTATTACCTTCAATCAGCCACATTTCTAGCGATGTAGTTTTGAGCAGTGATTTCAGTTGGGCACACGTTGGGTGGGTAGATTATCCTGAATAATCTAACTATTTATCAACCATTATCGTGCGCTTTATACAAAAAAGAAAATCTTCTGTATAAATTCGTGTTCGCTATTCTACTAATGTCTGAGCATTACGCTATACTTTAAACAATTTATCGACTATTTCACGAGTTAAACAGTGCCGATTAAGTTTGTCGCAACCTCACGATTACCGACCGCATTTGGTGAATTCAACATTACGGTATTTCAAGATCCTGAAACTGGCGAAGAACACGTGGCATTATCCAAAGGTTTGGACACTGCGCCAACCCAGCCCGTTCTGGTACGGATTCACTCAGAATGTTTAACTGGCGATGCTTTCGCGTCTTTAAAATGCGACTGTGGCCCACAGCTTCAAGCCACTCAACGTCTGATTAATGACGCAGGACAAGGTGTGATTTTATATTTACGCCAAGAAGGTCGCGGGATTGGCTTGACCAATAAAATTCGTGCTTATGCCCTGCAAGATCAAGGACATGACACGGTGGATGCCAATTTAATGCTGAATTTACCTGCCGATGCACGTCGCTATGATATGTGCAGCATTATGCTAGATCATTTGCAGGTTAAAGCTGTGCGCTTAATCACCAACAACCCTTTGAAAATTCAAGCATTACAGGAACAAGGGATTACGGTGGTAGACCGTGTGCCTTTAACTGTGGGTCTAAATCCATTCAATGAAGAATATTTGCAAACCAAACACGAACGCATGGCGCACATGTATGATAAAGGTGACTTCTGAGTCACCTTTTAATTTTTGAATTAAATAATTTCTACTCAACTTACTTAAATCGTCATCGAAAAAATACGATTATTCGGCATACGGCGTTTTAAACGCAAATCAAAGGCCATACAAATATTGCGCACAAAAGGTTTACCTTTTTCCAAAATCTGAATGTGCTGATCTTGAATGAGCAGTAATTCATCTTCCTGCATTTCCTGTAACTGTTGCAGCACTTGCTCAATTTCAGGAAATGCCAATTCTGGACTGGCCCACGACGTTTCAAAGCTGCACATTAAATTTAAAATATGCTGACGTATTACCAAATCTTCCCGATCCAGCACATGCCCTTTAAACACAGGAATTTCATTGCAGGCTAAACGGGCATAATAATCTTCAATGCTTTTTTCATTTTGCGCAAAGCTATACCAACTGTCGCTAATAGATGAAACACCCAAGCCAATCATAAGCTGCGTTTTAGATGCGGTATAGCCCATAAAATTACGGTGCAAGGTACCATTTTTAAACGACTGATACATACCATCACGTTCTAAGGCAAAGTGATCCATCCCAATTTCATGATAACCATAGGCCAAAAGACGCTGTTTGCCTTCTTCATAGCACTGACGTTTTAATTCATCTTTAGGTACATCTTCATCTTTAAAACCACGCTGCCCATTGCCTTTAATCCATGGCACATGCGCATAACTGTAAAATGCCAAACGGTCTGGCATTAAACGTTGGGTCTGCTCAATGGTATTCAGTACATCGTCTAGATTTTGAAAGGGCAAACCAAAAACCAAATCATGTGAAATAGAATCATAGCCAATTTCACGCGCCCACTCGGTCACACGTTGCACATGCTCAAAAGGCTGCATCCGATGAATGGCGCGCTGCACTTTTTCATTATAATCCTGCACGCCATAACTGACCCGACGAAAACCCAAGTCATATAAGGCCTGTAAATGTTCGCGGGTGGTGTTATTGGGATGACCTTCAAAACTAAATTCGTGCTGTTCTGCCACTTTGGCTTTTGCCAGAATGCCTTGAATGAGCTGCGTCAAATGTTCGACAGAAAAGAAAGTTGGTGTGCCACCGCCCAAGTGAATTTCTTTAATGATGGGAGTGCTTTCGAGCAATTGGCAATATAAGTCCCACTCTTTTAATAACGCCTGAATGTATGGCTGTTCAACTTCATGGCGTTTGGTGACACGTTTATGACAGCCACAAAAAGTGCATAGACTTTCGCAAAATGGCAAATGAATATACAGACTAATGCCTTCGCTGGCATTAGATTCATCAAAAGAACGCTTCAGCGTCTGCTGCCATGCCTCGGCTGAAAAAGTAGCATCATCCCAATAAGGTACGGTTGGATAACTGGTATAACGTGGTCCAGGCACATTGTATTTTTGAATTAAAGAATTTGCCTGCTGTGTCATCCACTCTGCCCCATTCAGTTAATTGCTGCTGACTAAAATTTAGATTGTAAAAACTATTGTGCTGAGCTTAGGCATGGAAATCAACCTAGTCTTTTGCTCGGAATACATGCTGAAATACAAAGCACCTTGCGCAATTGCCTGAGCGATTTGCAGCAAACTGGATAAACCCCTTAATTTTTAGACAGTTTTATGTTTTGATGTAAGCCATTTTATTTTTATGCTGAGGTGGCCATGTCGCATCCTACTCACGCGGATATTCAACGTGTACGTGAATTTCTTCTCGATTTGCAGGCGCGAATTTGTGCGGCTTTAGAACAACAAGAACAGGCAGGTGGCGGAAGCGCACAGTTTGAAATTGATGACTGGCAACGTCCTGAAGGTGGCGGTGGTCGTTCCCGTGTCTTACAAAACGGTACAGTCATTGAAAAAGGCGGGGTGATGTTTTCGCATATCAATATTTCCAAACTGCCTGCTTCTGCAACTGAGCGTCATCCCAATATTGCAGGCGCACCTGCGCAAGCGATGGGTGTATCATTGGTAATTCACCCGAAAAACCCGCATGTACCCACCTCGCACGCCAATGTGCGTTTATTTGTCGCTGAACCTGAAGGACAACCGCCAATTTGGTGGTTTGGTGGTGGTTTTGACCTGACACCATTTTATCCAAATGATGAAGATGTGTTGGCATGGCACCAAACAGCACATGACTTATGTGCGCCTTTTGGCGATCAAGTCTATGCAGAACATAAACAATGGTGTGATGACTATTTTTATTTAAAGCACCGTGATGAACAGCGTGGCGTGGGTGGTTTATTTTTTGATGATCTGAATCAATGGGACTTTGACACCTGTTTCAACTATATTCAGGCGGTGGGTAACGGTTATTTGGCTGCAATTCTGCCTATTTTTGAGCGTAATCGTGACAAAGCCTATACCGAAGCACAACGTGAGTTCCAGCTTTACCGTCGTGGACGTTATGTGGAATACAATCTGGTCTATGACCGTGGCACTTTATTTGGCTTGCAGACAGGTGGACGGATTGAGTCCATTTTAGTCAGCTTACCGAACTTGGCGGGATGGTCGTACCGTCCTGAATGGGCAGAAGATTCCGCAGAGAAAAAACTCACCGACTATTACTTAAAACCACGCGATTGGTTAAATCTCAAGACGAGTTAAAGCTCGCGACTGGTGAAACCTTGCTACATCGCAGTGTAAAAAAGATCACATTCAAGGTTCAAAAAAGCGATTCTTCCACGAATCGCTTTTTTACTTACAAACTTTATTGCTTATTTTCAAATCAATAAATATGCACAGCATGAATTAACTGTCATGATAGTGCGGATGGATTTTAATAGATGATGTGACCGCGCACCCTATTCGACCATGCACAAATAGGATTTAACTATCCATACATCAAACCATGAGTCAAAGGCGAATTCATCAAACTGTCAAAGCCTTATGTTACACTGCGCCACATCTGTCAGGAGATCCGCATGTTTAGCCCGCTGTTCAAACACAAAATCTTTTTATTTTGGGCAACCTTTGCCATGTTACTTGGCTCAATTTGCATGACCTTTATTTTTGAAAGTCATCTTTCAGATGGCTTAGCCATTAGTAGCAGCATTTTAGCGGGCATTGCCATGTTCGTGATTGCCACTATTTTGGTATTAGAAACCGTTTTAGAGATTTGTAATCCTTAAGTCCAAAGACTCCCACCGTTTTATACCACCATAGGCTTTAGTCCGCGCTGAATTTGACGTATATTGATGCACATTTCAGCACATGGATTTTGGCAAATGCGCAAACAATTTGCCGTGATTGGCAACCCAATTGAACAATCACGTTCTCCTGAACTGCATCATGCCTTTGCAGAAAAAACAGGCATTGACCTGCAATACAGCAAACGCCTTGCCCCTCTTGATGGTTTTAGAGACAGTGTTGCAGACTTTTTTAATCAGGGCGGTGTAGGCATGAATGTAACCGTGCCTTTTAAAGAGCAAGCATTTGCCCAATGTGGCGTATTAACCGAACGTGCCAAAATTGCCAAAGCAGTCAATACCTTGTGGATGCAAGATGGTGTTTTGCATGGCGACAATACCGATGGTCAGGGTTTGGTTGATGCCATTCGTGCTTTGGGCTGGAATTTAGAGCACAGTGATATTTTGATTATTGGCGCTGGTGGTGCAACCCGCGGGGTAATTTATCCGTTGGTACAAGCAGGCGCAAAAAAAATTGTGATTGCCAACCGCACCCTTGCCCGTGCTGAACAACTGGTTGCTGACCTACAAGCTGCCGTACCGCAAGCAGAATTACAAGCCATGGCACTTACCGATTTAATAGGTCAATTTGATTTAGCCATTAATGCGACGTCTGCCAGCTTAACGGGAGATGCCCTCACCTTGCCTGAGTGTTTGCAGTTTAATTTTGCTTATGAAATGGCTTATGGCAAACCTTCGAGCTTTTTAGAACAAGCCAAAGCGCGTGGCGTACCGACATCGGAAGGTTTTGGCATGCTGGTCGGACAGGCGATTGAATCTTTTTATATTTGGAATGGCGTGAAACCTGAATTAAAAGATTTCCTCTAAATCATCACCAAATAAAAATAGCCCTTGAGCAGCAAAGGGCTATTTTTTTATTTAAACTGGGCAATCTTGTTGAACGCTGATTGCCCATTTTCACCCACGGTTTATTTTACAAATTTCTGCATATCTTCATACACATCCATATATAACTCATAATCAATCTGTTCAGCCTGATCTTCAGTTAAAGTGCGAATTGAATTTTGGCTCAATTTGCCCTGCTGACGATCAACATACGTCTGCCCCAAAATGTGTGCCGTTTTCTTTAAATTCTCCAAGTCAGGCACATCCCAATCATAAGCTGCTTCATAGGCTTTTAAATATTGCTGAGCAAATATCTGTTGTGGTTGCTTGTATTGCTGTTTCAGCTTACGCCATTCAAGTGCGACTTTATTTTCATCGACTGCATCTTCAGTCAAATTATTGATACGACGACCAATTGCATTATTAAATTGCTCATCTTCTTCTAAATGATGCTTGGCTTGTAAGGCTTCAATCCGTTTTAGCGCCGTACCTTTCGGGTCATAGTAGCGCTCATCACTAAACCAATAGGCATACACTTCTGCCATTTCCTGCAAGGTTTGTGGACTAAGATTTTTTACCCACGCACTTTGCTCTGCTGCCATGTGCACTAAAAATAAAGTCTGATAAGTCTGACTAAAAGATTCTGTTTGTTGATAGGTTTTTTGTG
This sequence comes from Acinetobacter sp. YH12058, assembly GCF_013419805.1. Taxonomy (NCBI): domain Bacteria; kingdom Pseudomonadati; phylum Pseudomonadota; class Gammaproteobacteria; order Moraxellales; family Moraxellaceae; genus Acinetobacter; species Acinetobacter sp. YH12058. The sequence goes on along the minus strand of NZ_VOZL01000003.1, from coordinate 114,460 downwards.
CCAACTGCGCTAATTCTTCATCATAACTTAAGGCGGGTTTTGCAGTGGTCTTATCTTTATTTTCTGCAGTTTCCTGCTCCAAGGTACGCCCTAAATTTGTCACCCATTTTTCTAAAATTGAGTCTTTACTAACTTCTTGAATGGATTTGGCTTGACGCAGCGCACTACGGTCAATTTTGCTGGCTTGCCCATAATTCGCAATGCTGACATCGTTATACACATGAATTGTGCCGTAATTTTCGCGTTTAAATTGCAGTGCATAATCAATTTTTGCAGCACGCCCCTGATCATCTAAAGCCACATCAATTTGCATCGGTGTTTTTTTATCTTTAGGTGTAGCATTCATAATCTGTTGAATTTCAGCCTGATGTTTTTGCCACAAAGCTGCGAAAGCAGCGGCATCGACCAATTGTTCCGAACGATATGGTTCAAAAACTTTAGCTAGCTTTTCTTGCGGTGAAGCAAAGTGCTCATCCAATACCGATTGTGCCTGCTCAGCACGATTTGGACTAAATGCTTCTAATTCATAGGCATAAGCACAGTAGGTTAAATCCCCGACTTTGGCTGTTTTTGCTGTTTCGATCAAACGCTGACAGTCTTGTTCGCTTAGCATACTTGCGGTGGTTGCTGAATCTTCAGCCTGCTCAGCCGCTGCCTGAACGGCTTGTTCAGCCGCAAGCGTGGCATCTTCACGAGTATCTGCTGAATAATCTGCTGCGTTATTCGCTGTCGTTTCAGTTGCATAAAACTTCTGACTGACCAAATCACGCAAAGCAAGGGTGGCTTGATAAGCCACAAAAGCCTCTTGGCTCATACCATAATCTTCAGCAGTTTCATTGTGTTTTAAGTAGTCTTCAGCACTTTCTTTGGCTGATGTATCTTGTGTAGTTTCAACTTGCTCAGTAGCATCTTCAGTTGTGGTCGCCTGCCCCAATACGGTCTGTTGCAAATACGGTGCATTGACCTGATCAAACATGGCAAGCTGCAGCAACATATCTTCCAAACTACTGTTCAAACGAATTTTTTCACTAATTTTTTGCTGACGGTCTTGTGCAGTTAAAGATAACTTTTGAATATGTTTAGAATCTGCCAATACATACGGCACCGCATTCATGGCTTTTAAGTATTCGGCAAATTGTGCCACTTTAATCCGCTCAAAATCGGCTTTGTATTTAGAAAAGTCGATATAGGCAAAGTCATTTTGACTATCTTTATTTACCAAATAAGGCAACAAAGAAAAATAATTGGTATAGAACTTATATTCATTAAAATCGACCACCATCGGTACTTTCATTTGCACCAAAAGTGTCGGTTTTTCATAACGTGCTGCCACATTCAAAGCAGCAATTTTTTGCCGATAATGCACCGAGCCATCGTAGCTAAACTGAGTGTCATTCAATACATTCAACACAAAATTAAAAGGACTCGATTTTTCGATTGCCCCTGCAGCATAGGAAGCAGAGTTTTGTTCCTTAGCCATTGCCGTATATAAGTTTTGTTTTTCTTGTGTACTTAAACGGACTTTTTGCTGTTTTAAATACTGATCTAATTGCTTTTTAAGTACAGGATCGAGTGTAGCAGGAGCAGCATCCGCTACTTTTGGTATTGCTTCAACTAAATTGCTCTGTACCCGTAATTTGCCCTGAAAGTCATAACTTGGCGTTTCAAAGATGGCATTTAACCCTGTAATTGCCTTTTGTTCTATACTTGCCGTCTGATTGGAATTGGTCTTAATGACATGCTGCGAACAACCTGTAGCAGCTAAACTAAAAAGACATAAAGATAAATATTTTAATTGTATCTTCATTGCTAAACACCTTATATTCATTATAGATTGGTCTGTTCAAACATATAGATTATGATACATTGTAACATAACACTTCATTCGTTTTTGTAAGGTGAATAATTTTCACTATTCGCATTTCTGACATTTTTATTCGCTATTCTTATCAATGTTTTTTGATCATGAGTGTGAATAATCAACATATCGATACAGATAATCCAAAACTATTTCTAAATTAGGATTAAGACTATGCCAGCATATAAAGCCCCATTACACGATATTCGTTTCTTAATGAACGAAGTGCTTGATTACCCGACCCACTACAAAAATCTTTCTAACGGTGAACTTGCGGACGCAGATACAGTCGATATGATTTTGGAAGGTGCAGCAGATTTCTGTGAAAATGTACTTTCTCCTCTTAATCAATCAGGCGATGAAGAAGGCTGTCATTTTGAAAATGGCAATGTGACCACACCGAAAGGCTTTAAAGAAGCCTATGACCAATTTGTGCAAGGTGGCTGGCAAGGTCTGTCTTACCCTGAACAATACGGCGGTCAAAACCTGCCAATGTCGCTAAACCTCATCAAATCTGAAATGATGGGTACAGCAAACTGGTCATTCCAAATGTATCCAGGTTTAAGCGTGGGTTGTATCAACACCATTATGCAATTTGGTACAGACGCGCAAAAAGATACCTATTTACCGCACTTGGTTGCAGGTACTTGGTCAGGCACCATGTGTTTAACTGAACCACAATGCGGTACCGACTTAGGTCAGGTAAAAACTAAAGCAGAACCGCAGGCTGATGGTACTTATGCAATTTCAGGCACCAAAATCTTTATTTCTGCAGGCGAACATGACCTGACTGAAAACATCATTCATATTGTGTTAGCGCGCCTCCCAGATGCACCTGCAGGCACGAAAGGTATTTCATTATTTATCGTACCGAAATTCTTGCCAACAGCAGAAGGTACGGTGGGTGAACGCAATCCTGTCACTTGTGGCTCAATTGAACACAAAATGGGGATTCGCGCGTCTGCAACTGCAGTCCTAAACTTTGACAATGCCGTGGGTTATTTGATTGGTGAACCACACAAAGGCTTACATGCCATGTTTACCTTTATGAATACTGCGCGTATTGGTACAGCAATTCAGGGGATTTGCCATGCAGAATTGGCATTCCAAGGTGCATTGCCGTATGCCAAAGAACGTATGTCAATGCGTGCGCTTTCAGGTAAAAAAGACCCTGAAAAAGTAGCTGATGCAATCATTCACCACGCCGATGTACGTCGTATGCTCTTAACGCAAAAAGCCGTAGCAGAAGGTGGTCGTGCCATGATTTATCATGCTGCACAATTGGCAGATAAAATGAACGACGCTTTAATGCGTGGTGATACTGCTGCTTTTGAAGCGCATGATGACCATTTAGGTTTCTATACGCCAATCTTAAAAGGTTTCTTAACTGAAATGGGTTATGAAGCTGCCAACCACGGCATGCAAGTGTACGGCGGTCACGGCTATATTAAAGAATGGGGCATGGAGCAAATTGTACGTGATTCACGTATTTCTACCTTATATGAAGGTACAACTGGCGTTCAGGCGCTCGACTTGATTGGTCGTAAAGTGTTGTTAAGCTCTAAAGGTAAAGTGATTCGTGACTACACCGCTGAAATTTTGAAATTCTGTGGTCAGCATGCACGTAACAAATACATGCGTCGTTTTGCATGGGACTTAACCAAGCTATGTGCTCAATGGAACGCATTAACCGTGCGCATTATGTTGGCAGCACGTAAAGACCGTGACATCGTATCCAGTGCTTCAGTAGACTTCTTGATGTTCTCTGGTTATGTGATGATGGCTTATTTCTGGGCGCAACAAGCGGCTGTGGCTTCGACCAAATTGGCTGAAGGCAATGGTCAGGAAACACCTGAGTTCTATAAAGCCAAAATCAAAGTTGCAGATTTCTACTTTGAGCGTTTATTGCCACGTACCCAAGGTCATGCAGAAGCAATGGTCAATCCATCTAAAACCATGACTGCATTAGCACCAGAACATTTTAGTTTTGACTACTAAAATATTCTAAGCAGATGTAAATCAAAAGAGCGCGTAATGCGCTCTTTTGGTGTTTACTTCAGAAAGTCAGTACTCGAATCTACACATCAATTAAAATTACTTTTAATGTGCTGTTGGAAAACCATGAAATACCCACTGAATCAGATATAAAATCAGAAAAATTAAAATCACTAGACATAAAATTTCTAGTCGTTTCATTCAATTCGCTTCTTAGCCTTGTCTTCTAGCAACATATAAATTAAATCAAGCTCAGGACAGACATATCCCATTGCGGTTAAAGCCGCGGTAATTTGCCCACGATGATGAGTTGCATGATTGAACACATGCATTAGGGTTGCAGCATAGGGTAAGTGCATCTCCACGCCAGTTGATGTTTTATAGTGCAGCTCTTGATGAAAAACATTCTCATCCACCTGATTTAAAAAATAAATCCAGTTTTCAGCCTTCTTTTCAAGTTGCTCAACAAGCTGTGTTCTGTTGGTTTCCACAGTACTATCTAATGGCAAAATTGGTGAGTGGTGCAAAGCAAAACGTGGAAACCACAAATGATGCTCTCCAACCAACAAATGATTCAGAGTGCCAAAAATACTTTTAAAATATAAGCCCTGATCCAAAAAAAAATCATCATCTGAAACCAATAGCAAAGTCTGATTTAGTTTTTGAGTTGCCCAAAGATTATAGCGGGCAAGTAACTCAAACGTTTTTAAATCCATTTAAAATTATCCTATTTGAGTTTTATTATGAAAATTGAATCAAAAGTTCAAACTATATTAAGATAAAAGATATATTTTTAATCATTTAAAGCGAATTTGTAGATTTAAAGACAGATACAATTTATTGTCCTTTAGAAATAATTGACCAAAATCATGCTTGGTTTTACTTGCCATCTCAAACTTTGTATTATTGTATAAATACTCTTCAAATTCATGGCGATGATACAGATGATAGCAAATGATCTCGCCATCTTCTTTAATTACTAAATATCCACCTGTAGAATCAATTTCGTTACCTGTCCAAACTGTACCAGGCATCATTCCAATTGCTATTTCACACAATAATTTTTTAATTTTAAACTGATAAAAAGGATGCTGATGTTCAAAAGAATATTTCATTGGATTTTCATAAGAAATTTCATTAAAAATATCTTTAACTGAATTAAGAGTTGATGTGTAATATTTAAATATAGAGTTCACTCCATTCCCCCTTATTTGCTGTAATCATACTCACCAATCTTCAATGCTTTTAATATTTCTTTTGCAGTTGCCTGTATCGCTGGAATAGCAACAGAATTTCCAAATTGTTTATAGGCTGAGGCATCTGAAACCACGATTTTGAAATGATCTGGAAACCCCTGCAACCGTGCCCATTCTCTTGGCGTCATTTTCCGAATACCTTTCCGATTTACCTCTCCTTTAATTCTAGTAGTTGGAGTAAAGTCTGTAATTCTATGATCTATAACTAAATTACGCTCTCTCCCCATTCCACCTACAACTATGGCATTGGCAATTGCGTGATCTGGAATAATAGCGTAACCAAAACCATTTCCTTTATTTTCATGTCGAGCTTTATGCTTTTCCAAGGTATCTAAATACTGTGTAGATAAGTAATATTTAGTAGGTACAACCTGAGTTTCCTTTATATCGGCAAAACAGGTTTTTTTATTTAATGGTTGTGGATAAGAGAAATTTTGAATTCCAGTATCTTTATGGAAGCCTACAATAAAAATTCGCTCTCTATTTTGGGGAACACCAAAATCTTTAGCATTTATAATTTGAGGCTCAGCAACGTAGTAACCTAAATCATCTCTTAATGTTTTTAAAATAGTTTTAAGTGTATTTCCCTTATCATGACTAATTAAGCCTTTAACATTTTCTAAAAAGAAAGCTTTAGGTTGTTTCCGTTTTATAATATCCGCAACGTCAAAAAATAGCGTACCGCGTGTATCTTCAAATCCAGATCTTTTACCTGCAATTGAAAAAGCCTGACAAGGGAAGCCTCCACATAAAATATCGAAATGATCAGGTATCGCATTTTTAGTAGACTCTAAAGTGATATCACCATAAGGCGTTTCACCAAAATTGACGGAATATGTTTTTTGGGCATATAGGTCTATTTCTGATGAAAATACGCACTCGCCACCAAGATTTTGTAACGCTAGCCGAAATCCACCAATTCCTGCGAATAGGTCAATAAATTTAAATTTACTTGGGTATTCTGGATAAAAAGGGATTGATTCAAAGAGGGAAAGGTTTTCCTCTTTGTTTACCACTAATTCACCATGAGCCTTTAAAACTTTTGGACTAGTAGAGTTCATCTCAAACCTTCAAGGCGATACAATAACAAAGCCATTACAATAACAAAATTTACCTTAAATAGCATGCAGTGCAAGACACAAGCTGTCGCTCTAGCACAATATTCGATAAGCGTTAGGACAGATGCCTGAGCTGAACTCAAATCATAAAAACGCTTCCAACACCGAATTTAAAAACACATGCCCTTGCGCAGTACATGCCAATCGCTTCGGATCATCCTGCAACAATTGCCGCTGACGCAATGTATTTAAAATATCCTGCAAATCATCCAAGTTTAAACCTGTGCGGGCAGTATACAAGTTTGCCTCAACCCCATCATTCAGGCGCAGTGCATTCATCATAAATTCAAATGGCAACTCATCGGCTGCAATTGCTTTAAACTGCAAGTTTTCCGCAGGTACTTTGGCTAAGTAATCTTTCGGCAAACGGGTTTTTTGGAAGCGATACACACCATCATGCAAAGTCACTTTGCCATGCGCCCCCGCACCTATCGCCAAATAATCGCCAAACTGCCAATAATTTAAATTATGTGCAGACGGCAACTCTTTACGCCATGCAGACACTTCATAATTCACAAAACCTTGCGCAGTTAAATAGGCTTCACCCTGCGCTTGAATTTCTTCCAAGACATCATCTACAGGTAAAATTGGCTGAGTGCGGAAAAAAACAGTATTAGGCTCAATAGTCAATTGATACCATGAAATATGCGTTGCACCATGTTCCACTGCCAGTTTTAAATCCTGCAGTGCTTGCTGCAAAGTCTGTTCAGGCAAGCCATGCATTAAATCGACATTAATTCGCTGAAAGCCCGCTTCACGCGCCAAGCCAATTGCGGCAATCGCATCATCATTAGAATGAATACGCCCTAATTTTTTTAAATGCTCAGTATTAAAACTCTGCACGCCAATCGACAAACGGTTAATGCCTGCAGCCAAATAATCTGCAAAGGGATCATGCTCCACTGTACCTGGATTGGCTTCCAGCGTAATTTCGCAGTCATCTTCAAAAGCAAGCACGGCTTTCAGCTGTGTAAATAACCATTGATAACCCTGTGCTGAAATTAGCGAAGGTGTGCCACCGCCAATAAAAACACTGTGGATTTTTCGACCCTGCGCAAACTGAGTCTGAGTTTTAAAATCTTCCAGCAAAGCCTGTAGATATTCCTGTTCTAAATCTAAACTCAACTTACCGTCAGGCACAGCATGTGAATTAAAATCACAATACGGACACTTACGCACGCACCACGGCATGTGAATATATAAAGATAAAGGAATATCAATGGGTTGAAGTGGATTCAAAGACAGACTCAATGCAAAATCAAAACAGTGATACAGATTTTAACATGACTACAGCAGGACACTGATGTATTCCCTAGAATTTGCTTTAGACTAGAGTCTATGAAATAAGAAAAATGTGCAAATGATGAAGATATCCAGCCAATTACTCTTAATTTTGCCACTGGCGATGGGCATCGGGATTGCAATGGCCTTTCAAACTGCAATCAACAGCCAATTGCGTGAATATTTATATTCTCCGTTACAAGCTGCCCTTTTCTCTTTTTTGGTTGGTACAATAGTTTTAGCCATACTGGTATTTTTTCAGCAAGTCGAAAAACCCAACCTCAGCACCTTGCTCAACATCCCATGGTATTTATGGATTGGCGGATGTCTAGGGGTTTATGCCATCAGCATGAGTATTTATAGTGCTCCAAAACTAAGTTTACTCACTTTATCTGGGGTGATTATTTTTGGACAAATGGTCACATCAATGCTGATTGATCATTTTGGGTTCTTGGGCACTGAAAAAGTCAGTATCAATTGGCAACGTCTTTTAGGTAGCGTGGTGATTTTTATTGGTGTGCTTCTCACTTTACAACGCTAATACCCAAACGCTAAGCACCTCAGGCATTGAGATTTTTTGTGTCAAATATACATTCTGTGACCACGACCCGTTTTGAATTAAAACAGCTTTTTCAACTGATGATTCCAATTTTGGTCACACAATTTGCGCAAGCAGGTTTAGGTCTGATTGATACCATTATGGCAGGTCACATGTCTGCCACCGACTTAGCTGCTATTGCCGTTGGGGTTGGTTTATGGATGCCCATTATGCTGCTGTTCAGTGGCATTATGATTGCCACCACACCCTTAGTCGCCGAAGCCAAAGGCGCACGTACCCCAGAAAAAATTGCCACCATCGCCCGTCAATCTTTATGGATTGCATTTATTTTAGGCGTGATTGCAGGACTGATTTTACAGCTCATGCCTGCACTATTGCCATTATTTGGTGTGCCTGAAAATTTACAGCCCAAAGCAGGCTTATTTTTACATGCCATCGGTTTTGGGATGCCTGCCGTGACCATGTATGCCGCTTTGCGCGGTTATTCAGAAGCACTGGGCTATCCACGCCCTGTGACCGTAATTAGTCTGTTGGCATTGGCTTTATTGGTTCCACTGAACTTTATGTTTATGTATGGTTGGGGGCCTCTGCCTGAACTGGGCAGTGCGGGTTGTGGTTTTGCCACTGCTATTTTGCAATGGTTAATGTTTATAACTTTGGCATTTTATATTTTTAAAAGTCGCGCCTATCAAAGCACACAGGTATTTAGCCAATGGGAAGCGATTGATGCGGTCTGGATTAAACGCATTTTGCTATTAGGACTGCCCATTGGTTTAGCCATTTTCTTTGAGGTGAGTATTTTTAGTACTGCCGCCATTGTGATCAGTCCTTTGGGAGAAACCAAACTGGCAGCCCATCAAATTGCCATGTCAGTCACATCTCAGTTATTTATGATTCCCATGTCTTTGGCAATTGCCCTGACCATTCGTATTGGCACATATTATGGCGAACAAAATATTCACGCCATGCGTAAAGTACAAGGCTTAGGCTTTGCAACTGCAACTGTATTTGCCTTTTCTACAATGACGCTGATGTGGTTTTTCCGTCCTGAAATCATTTCAATTTACACCCGCGACCCGCAAGTGGCGCAAGTGACGATGTCTCTATTATTATTTGCGATTGCCTATCAACTCATGGATGCATGGCAAATTAGCGCAGCAGGTTGTTTGCGTGGCATGCAAGACACTCAGGGCCCAATGTGGATTACCATGCTTGCTTATTGGGTTGTGGCTTTCCCCATTGGCGTGTATTTAACTCGTTACAGCAGTATGGGCGCTGCAGGGGTTTGGGTCGGGCTGATTGTCGGTTTAAGCATTGCCTGTGTGTTACTTCTGACCCGTTTATATTTCAACAATCAACGACTGGAACGCCAATTTACAGCATAAACCTCAGCCTACTCACCTACATGCCAAAATACGTTTTGGCACGTGGGTCTTGTGATCAAAAAATACTTTAACAATTAAAAGTAGGCATTTTGCTCACGAACACTTATGATCAAAAGATAGTAAAGATGATCTTGAGGAACATCGCATGGCAAAAACGGCGCGTACACCTGGTCGTCGCTTTATGAAACTTGCGAGCATGACAGCAAGTATTGCAACCAAAACGGTATCGAACTCGATTAAAAACCTCACCGCAGATGAAGAACAAAAAAATGCGGCACGCAGCCAATTGTTTCAGGATATTGGTATCCAAATTGCTGATACCTTAGGCGAAATGAAAGGTGCGGTGATGAAAGTCGGGCAAATTGCCTCGCAATATAAAGATATTTTTCCGCCTGAAGTTGCCAAAGCCATCAGTAAATTACAGCGCCAAGCACCTGCCATGCCTTTTGCTGAAATTAAGGCACAAGTTGAAAAAGAACTCGGTAAACCGCTCGACAAAATTTTTAAACACTTTGATGAAACTCCGTTTGCAGCCGCATCTATTGGGCAAGTGCATAAAGCCATTTTACCCAATGGCGAGCAAGTGGTGGTCAAAGTGCAATATCCTGGGGTCGATGAAGCCTGCGAAAGTGACCTGAAACAAGTCCGTTTGGCACTGCGTTTAATGGGTGTACTTAAAATAGACCGTAAATTACAAGACCGTCTATTTCAGGAAATTCAGGAAAGTTTAGACAATGAGCTGAACTACCAGATTGAGGCACAAAACCTAGAAGTAGCGCGTACCTTTCACGCGGCTTTGGATGATAAAATTATTATCCCACAAGTGTTTAAAGACTATTCTTCGCGGCATATTCTCACCTTAAGTTTGGAACAAGGTGAAAATATAGAAACGGCAAGCACATGGTCACAGCGTACCCGCAACACTTTGGGACGACGTTTATTGCGTGCCATGGGTCAAGAAATCTTTTATTTAAAACGCTTTCATTGCGACCCGCATCCGGGCAACTTTGCGTTCCGCCAAGATGGTTCTGTGGTGATTTATGATTACGGCGGCGTCAAAACTCTATCGAATGATGTAGTGCATCATTTTCGACAACTGATTCATGCTGCGCGTGCGCAAGATATTGCCGAAATTGAACAGCATCTAGATGCACTGCAGGCAATTTCTGCATTGGGTAAATTCCCTGAAGATTTATATTTGCAATGGTTAGAAGTGCTGATGCGTCCGCTAACCACACATTATGATTTTGCTGAAAATTCTGCCCATCATGATGGCGTTGAGTTGGTCAAAAGTTCATTGAAATATTGGGATGTGTTTAAGCCTTCTCCCGATACCTTAATGGTGAATCGAACTGTTTCAGGGCATTATTGGAATTTAATTCATTTAAAAGTACATGATAATTTAAATGATATTTTTGAGGAGTTGGTTCCACCGCGAGCTTAGACTCAACTTTGGACTCAGCAAAGGATGCTGAAAATAAAGCCCAATCTGTTTTATGCTCCGTAACTAAAATTATAATCCAGACAAAAAATCCTCCCAAATGTAGGAGGATTTTTTGTTATCTAAACCGATTCATTCAAGTTGAAACGATGAAATTCAAATTATTGAATTTCAAGGTGTTTGATTAAGCATTCCAGATCATCGGCAGACAGTTGTCCAATATAAGTGAGTTGTGTTTTTTGGATAGGCAGCTGATATGTTTGTACTGTATCAATCCACGATGGCTTTTTTAAACCAGCCTGTTGCCAGTTTTTAATTTCCACATATTTGCTTTTAATAAAAGCAGACTTATTTTCGTACTGACTACTTAAACGAAATACAACATAGTCGGTGTCCGTTTGGCGAATATACAACACAGGTCTGGTCTTACCCTCGGCAATATCTGTAAAGCCAACATAAGCCCAATAGAGTTGTTGGGTCATTAGTAGCCGCCATCATCTTCTAAAAAAGCAGCAGTATCCGCAGCGCTAGACACTTTTACACTAGGAACATTATGGCTCATCGCGATTAATCTTGCTGTATTCAAATCCTCGTCACTCACCTGAGTCGTGACAGGTATTTTGCCAGTTCGTGCAATTTCAGCATAAACCATGCTCATTACAGTGGCAGGCGTCAGACCAACTTTTGTCATAATGTATTCTGCTGATTCCATAATTGCCTGATCAACCGTGTATTGAACCCGTTTTTTTACCAATGTTGTCATCATATGCTCCATTTACACCACTAAATGCCATTTTATGCCTTAAAATGGCACGTGTCAAACTTGTTCTTACGATGCCTTTTCACTTCAAATAGAAAAAATTATTTAATCTGTGCAGACACTATTCCCTCAATGAAAGCCCTTATACAACGGGTTTAGAAAAAGATTGGATAATTTTTATGTAAAACTCACTAGAAAGAATGCATGTGGGTTTTATTTGCCAAATCAAATGTTATGTTATAACATTTACTTAAATATACACTTAGTTTGGAGAAATCTCATGCGTCCGAATATCCACCCAGAATATCGTGAAGTTTTATTTCACGACACCAACGCCAATGCCTATTTTGTGATTGGCAGCACCTTACAAAGCAGCCAAAGTAAAGAATATGAAGGCAAAGTATATCCTTATGTGACTTTGGATATTTCAAGCGCATCGCATCCGTTCTACACAGGCGAACAACGTCAAACCAGCAATGAAGGACGTGTGGCAAGCTTCAACAAACGCTTTGCACGTTTCAAACGCTAAGCTTGAGTTTTATTGCAAAATCTCACAATCACTTCATATTCAGTTAAGTTTTCTGTTTTATATTTTAAACATAGCAAGATTGCTCATCGAAACGATGGGATATCCTCTATCTTCAAAGCCCAAGCACTCTCCTCCAGCTTGGGCTTCTTTTTATTTATAATTTTTATCTAATGGATTTTTCTACTCAACGATTGATTTGGTACAGACCCTAATCTAATGTTTTAAAAACTGTTGAATCACATAAAAACCCAATCCCAGCAACATCACTCCCAAAACCACACTGGAAAGCGCATAACTAAACGCCATACCTTGCTGTCCATGTCTTAAGAGTTGCCAAGTTTCCAAACTAAAACTGGAAAAAGTGGTAAAGCCACCTAAAATACCTACCATCAGTAATAAGCGGGCTTCCTGCTGCAACACAGGATATTTCTGACTCAATGCAAAAAATACACCTGCCAAAAAGCAGCCAAACAGATTGACCGACCACGTTGCCCATGGAAAATGCTGTGCCGATTTAAATAAATACAGGCTTGCGGCATAACGTAAACTTGCGCCAATTGCACCGCCCATTGCTACCAAAAGCCAATTCATTGTGTTTTGAATCCTAATGAAAAAAAGTGAGATGAATGAACCATCACCGCACAATTAAAACCTGATCACACTATACAAGAATCATGATTTTAAATGCGAATGTACACTCAAAAAACACATAGACTTTGCCATAAAAATTGCGCTAGTCTGCATGTTATTTTTAGGCGCAATGGAGGACAGGATGGCTCAGGAATTATTGGCGCAACTTGAAGCAGGCACTGCAATATTTACCGATGTGCTCTCATTTATTGAAGCACGTTACACCTACACGCCAACTGCTTTCAAAAATGGGCAACAGCTCAACGCCGCCAATGAAAATCAGGGCAGTGCCAAAATATTTTCATTTGCGAAACTCAATGGCTTAGATCAGGCGCAAACCCTCAGCCTATTTGCAGAACATTATGCTTCAGTACTTGCAACACCTGATGGAACTGATCATCAAAATATCCGCCAGTTTATGCAGCACGGTTGGGATGGCGTTCAGTTTGAAACGCTAGCCCTCAGCGCCAAATAAAAACAACTTTAACCAAGCAAAAACCGCATGAAAGTTAAACCCATCATGCGGTTTTTTCTTATGGATGTATATGTTTCACGTGGAGCAATACTGAAGCTATTTACCGTGTATGAGATACAGTTTCGGCAAGTATCTACAATTCAAACTCTAAACTAAACATCACACTCAGCTTTTGACTTTTTCAATCCACTGAATCGAACTAACGCGAAATACTTCACAAGCACCATCCCCCGTATCGGTTGGTGTGAGAGATGATGTCCAAACCAAGTCCTGATCTTTCACCTCAACCAACTCACCTTTTAAACGCACCAAATCACCACGTTTTACTTTTTGAATGTCTTTGGCAATTTTTGGGTTGGCAGGAATGATATGCATATTAGACACCATTTGCATGGCTTGTTCTGCAGGCACAGGTAAACGGTCTATTTTCCAGTTTAAATAGCGGTCATATTGATTGACGGTAATATGACGGGCAATTTCAGGCTCAGCAAATAAACCCCAACTCACCGCATAATCAATCGGAGAAAATTTGGCTTGGGCATCATCCTGATAGGTTTTTGAACCCAAAATTCGAAAATCACCCTTAAAAGGTTGCAACACTTCAATCGACTGACCTTTCACGACAGGAGGCAAGCCTTTGGCAATATTACGCTCGACCGCAGCATAGACGGAACATGGCAAAGCCAGAGTCAGTAACAATGCCGTGAGTTTTAGCGAAATATGCGTGTTCATCTTAAAATCTGCCTATTAAATTCATCTATCTATATTTATCTTAATCACAGATCATGAATACAATAGTTGAAATTGGTAACAAAATGCAGTCATTGGCTCATTCTGACATGGCAAAAACCCTGTAATTTCAGCTAAGCTTATCGGCATAAAAATCAATAATTAGATCTGCACATGCTCTATAAATTTTATCAAAAACATATTTTCCCGCACTTGCTGAATCAGGTCATGCAAACTCCATCCTTAATGGATTTACGACGTGAGCTTTTATTGGGCGTATCGGGCGAGGTTTTGGAAATTGGCTTTGGTACGGGTTTAAATTTACCTTTTTATCAAGGTGTAGATACCGTGTATGCCTTAGAATCCAATGCAGCAATTTTCCAATTGGCGCAGGAACGAATTGATGCAGCACCGTTCGTGGTTGAGCAGATCACCGCAAGTGCAGAACAACTGCCTTTTGCAAATAATCAATTACAGCATGTGGTATCCACTTGGACGTTGTGCAGTATTCCAGACCTAGAACAAAGCTTGCGAGAGATTTATCGTGTCTTACAACCGGGCGGCACTTTGCACCTCGTAGAACACGTTTTAAATCGACAAAACTTAAATATTCAGCGTTTGCAACATCTGCTCACACCAATTCAAAAGAAAGTTGCAGATGGCTGTCACTTAAACCGTGACATTGAAATTGCCCTACTCGAAACTGGTTTTGAATTGGGTGAAGTCCAATATATTGATATTGCAGGCATTCCAAGTCTTGCACAGCGCATGTTATTGGCGCGAGTACATAAACCTCTTTAATCACAATCCTCAAAATCAATCCGAATGGTTTCAAAACGCAGTCTGCCCTGCTGAATGGCCTGCGCAATTGCTTGCTGACCTTTGGTCAAACGTGCGCCACCACTTTTAATATCAATTAGGACGATTGCAATATCTTCGGCATGCCCATTGCCATCCCGATAATCGGTATAGCCATCAAACACGATATAATCAACAGGATCACCTAAAAATTTGGCATCACTCGGTAAATACTGAAATTCGGGCATAATCGGTGCTAATTGCTCTGCCATTTTGCCTTTCAGTACCGCACGACTGGTATTTACACTGCGCTTTTGTGCCTGCAATAATGCCTGCTGATGTGACAGTTCAATTTCTGCAATATATTGTTCATACTCGGCTTTAATCCGTCCATTGCGGCTATTGCTTAAAATTAAGGTGGTCAGCACCACGCCTATACAGGCACCAATCAGCATCGCCATCCAGATTGACATAAAACCTTCCTAAACCTTTTTTGCAGAACTCGATACGACTTTTGTCAACTGTCATATTCCGAGCACAAAACAATGATATGCTAGGGATGAGCAGATTAAAATCGATTCGAGGGTCATGAAAACTATATTAATTGCCAACCAAAAAGGTGGCTGTGGAAAAACCATTACGGCTATTAGTTTAGCATCTGCGCTTGCACAAAAAGGCTATAAAGTTGCTTTGGCGGATGCCGACAATCAAAAATCTGCGCTGCAATGGTTAAAACAACGACCAGAAACAGCCGCTCCAATTCAAAGTTTAGATTGGCGTCATGAAAAGTCGATTGGCGATGCACCCAAAAACATTGAATATTTAATTATTGATGCACCTGGTGCGTTATCGGGTGAGCATGCCGAGCAGCTGATTAGCGAAGCACATGCCATTATCACACCTCTACAGCCTTCATTTTTTGACATTGACTCCACCCGTCGCTTCTTAAAACACTTACAAGACATTAAGCGGATTCGTAAAGGCAAAGTCCAAATTTTGCTGTTGGCCAATCGGGTCAAACCCAACTCTGCCAGCTCTAAAGATATTCAGGATTTTTTCCAGAAAATCGAGCAACAGCCTGTGGCATGGATTTCAGAACGTGCAGCCTATGGACAATTGGCAATGCAAGGTTTAAGTATTTTTGATAAAACCCAAAAAACTTATCTGCAAATGCAAGATCAATGGCAGCCTGTACTGAATGCCATTGTAGATGACCCTGCTCAATGGTTTTAAAGCCTAGAATCGCCACCGTTTAGAACTTATTCACCAGAACTTACCAAGCTCTCGTTTTCGGGAGCTTTTTTTTCAGTTAATATGGCACATGACCTTAGGAATGTTTCAGTGAATTCAGTGCAACAGTACGCGCCAACATTACAAAAAATTTTATTGTTTGGACTGTTTTTTGTCCTGATCTTTTTGGGTTTTCACATACTCAAATATTTTATTGTTCCTGTTGTTTGGGCAGCAATCATTGCCTATATGAGCTGGCCACTATATCAGTCGGTGCTACGTTTATGCGGTCATCGTCCTACGCTTAGCGCAGCCTTAATGATGCTGATGGTCACGTTGGTGGTCGGCATTCCACTCACTTTTGCCATTTTTATCCTGCAACATGAAGGTCGCAACTTATATTACGAATTACAAAAACAGGTCTTTTCCGGACACTTAAATGTCCCTGATTTCATTCGCAATTTACCTATTATTGGTAAAGAAGTCACCCGCACCCTTAAAGAAATTAATCACGATCCGAACAGCATTGTGCAATCCATTTCCTTATGGATTCAAGGGCATTTGAATTACGGTAAAGTGGTGATTAATGAAGTCAGCAAAAACCTGATCAAACTGGGTTTTGCCCTGCTGTCATTATTCTTTTTCTACCGCGATGGTCACACCATCTTGCATCAAGTCAGCAAAGCGCTAGAAATGGTGATTGGGCCACGTATTCATCACTATTTAGATACTATTTCTGAAACCACACGTGCTGTGGTTTATGGCGTTGGACTCACTGCAATTGCGCAGGCTTTACTCGCAGGCGTGAGCTATTTTGTCGCTGGGGTACCTAACCCAATGGTGCTAACCATTGTGACTTTCTTATTTGCCTTAATTCCGTTTGGCCCACCTTTAGCTTATGGTTCGGTTTCGCTGTGGTTATTTAGCCAAGGGCATACGATGGAAGCGATTGGCGTGATGGCATGGGGCGTATGTGTGGTCAGCACTGCCGATAACGTGATTCGTCCTTTGGTGATTTCAGGTGCAACTCAAATTCCATTCCTGTTAATCATGTTTGGAGTTTTAGGTGGAATTGCCAGTTTTGGTCTAATTGGTCTATTTATTGGCCCTGTGATTTTGGCCGTGTTACTGGCCATTTGGCGTGAATGGTTGCATGAAAACAACCAGCCCGAAGCTTTAATGTTGCCCAAAGCCACGCTTGCGCATGATCTCCCTGAAGACGATTCATCATCCAATTCAAAGCTTGATTAAGCTGTTTTACTGATCATATTGCTCACATGGCTGTGTTGATCTGAATAAATCAGCTCAACACAGTACATACATACTACTACGCAAACGTTGTATTGTAACGGAGCTAACTTTGCTTCAATCAAGACATCCCTAAATATTATGCACAACAAATAGGATGTCTTTTATGCGCTCAATACTCAAATTTGCCAGTCTTGCTGCTTTTAGTGGCCTAGTACTCATGGGTTGCAGCACCACCGCGACCACACAACAAAAATCTAAAATCTTAAAAATGCATGCTGTTTCAGCACAAGGGATTGGCAAGGAATTAGGTACGGTTGAACTGCGTGACAGTGCAGCAGGCTTAGTCATTCACACCCAACTCCAACAACTCCCTGCAGGGGAACGAGGTTTTCATATCCATGAAAAAGGTTCATGTGCAGCAGCAGAAAAAGATGGAAAAATGGTTGCTGCTTTGGCAGCGGGCGGACATTTTAATCCCCAAAATATCCCGAATCATGGTACACCGCTGACAGGACATTTAGGGGACTTACCGGCTTTAAGTGTTGCAAACGACGGAACAGCCAAAGTGACCGTGATTGCACCCCGTTTAACATTGGCACAAGTTGAAGGATTGGCCTTGATGATTCATGCAGGCGGTGATAACTATGCCGACCATCCAAAACCATTGGGCGGCGGCGGTGAGCGAATTGCCTGTGGGATTATTTAAGCTAGCATGATGCATTTTCAATAAAACATTTATTACCAATTGTGGATAAGTTAAGGGTTATACACATGCCTTTCGACTTATCCGCAAAAAGTAAAATTTATCTTTTTGAGGATTATTCTCAAACGACGCTCAATGCAGGTCTTCTTGCTTTATATCGGTCGTCTTTCATAACCACACTTACTCGTTTTTGAATAACTTGCTACTAATTTGCAAAAAATTAGCTCAATTTTGCAGCCATCGTATCTAGCTCATCAATGTGCAGAGCTCCCAACAGCTCGTCTTTGCGATTGTCACTATTTGCGCTACACTGCTGTTTTATCGACATGAAAAAGATTTGGGCATGAACATTAAAACATTACGTTGGGTTGGGTTCCTAGAAGGTATTTCATTCTTATTGTTGTTATTTATTGCTATGCCCATGAAATATATGTTCGATAACCCAATTTTAGTGAAATATGTAGGTATGGGACACGGCGTATTGTTTATCGCATTTTTAGTGGTGCTTTTTGTGGTTTGTGAAAAACAAAAATGGTCTCTTAAAATGTTTATTTTGGGCTTAATTGCTTCAATTTTACCTTTTGGCCCATTTGTTTTTGATGCTAAATTGAAAAAGATGGAACAACCAGTACAAGCTTAATCTGCAAGTCCTTTTCAGCTTTCATCATATTACACATTTTCTCAACTTTAATTTATAAATCAAATGTTTGCAAGGTGATGCCACATCACCTTGTTTTATGATGCAGCTGAAAAATTTAACCCCTTAAAACTGCCCTGCAGCAACTCGCTCCTGCATCACCTGTTTAAGCATCATGCGTGGCAAACTAAACCAGAGCGTTATCAGCACCAAACAAGCCAAACTATACGCCCAAATATCAAACCGCATATATAAAACACGCACCAGTTCAATCACAATAAAAAAGCACAGCATCAATATCATTGAAACACTAGCAGCAACAGTACCTTTAGACACTTCCGATGACATTAAGGCGAAACGGTATAAGACTGAGAAGCTCATTCCCTCACCAAAACTAATCAAGCTCATACCAATCACCAAACACCAAACAAAATAGCTTTGCCAAATTGCCCCCAATACGATCAGCACACTACCCAACAACATTAAAGGTAAACCAATCAAGACTGTTTTTCCTAAAGGTAAACGGTCAATGACTTTCATCAGTACCAGATTGCCTAAAATCAAACCACCCAAAACAGGAAACTGCGCCAAACCGTATTGCAGACTACTAAAGCCTAACTCTTCCACCAACATCACAGGAGATAACGCAATCCACAACATTAAAGGCATGCTCAATAAGGGCAGCGCCAATGTCAAACCTAAGAATCTGGTATTTTGAAAAACTTGTTTAAAATCATCCCATACATCTCGAAATGGAGGTTTGGGAATACGCTGCTGATTTTCAGGCATTTTGGCTTTCAGTCCAAACCAACTCAAAAATGCCAACAGTGCTATGCCGATAAAACCCCAATGCCAAGAAACATGCTCAATCATAAATGCACCTAAGACTGGGCCGAGCAAGGGAGCAAGTAAAGAAACGTTTGCCATAAGCGCCATGACTTTAATTGCATCACGTTCTGCAAAGTTTTCCTGAATAGCCGCATAACCGACTGCACTAATGACTGACAAACCAAACCCTTGAAAAAAACGAAGGACAAGGAAGCTTTCAATATTCTGAGTCAATAAGATCAATAAGCAAGTCAGGGTAAAAAATGCCACGCCGCCCAATAATACTTTTTTGCGTCCCAAACGGTCAGAGAGTGGCCCCAATAACCACGCCACACAAGCACCGCCAAGCAAATAAAATGACATGGACGAAGCTGCCCATGCACTACTGACACCAAAATCTTGTGTGATGGCCAACATTGCGGGTTGAACTAAGTCATTGCCAATATAAACCGCGAACTCAAACAAGACCAAAGCCAAGGGAAACATGAGTGTGGCACGTTGAATGGTATTTTTTTGCTGCTGTGGCATGAGTTATAAAGGACAAAACGATGCAACTCAGCCGCGTTTAGCCCATAAAAATAGAAAATTGAGCTGCAGTTTAACAGAGTTGAATGGCAAATTTATGGCGCATTTTTTAAGTCCGTTAAATAAATTGTGGCACTTGATGTGACATCAGACCAAGTTAGGCATCACCTCCTTCAGCGGGTTAAGGCGATACGGTATTGCCCAATTCATAATGTGAAAATACCGAAAGCACAGGATAAAAATCACCCACGGCAAAACGGCTATCATTGCGGTGTAGAAATACTAGAGTTTTGATGGACATGCTGCGCTCACACGTTTTTGAATCGAATGAAGTCATCCTAAATAAAAGCTGTGGATAACACGAGTATTATCCACAGACGCTTTGTTGCATTTTTAGAACATCATGCAAGATTTACCTAAGCCCTACAGCAATTTAAGGACATTTTTTGCTTTGGAAAGTCTTGGTATTTTTACCACGTGCGCATAAGTAAGCGGTTTGCACATCACCCTGCTGCCATTGTCCATTAATATTTTTAAAGTGATAAATACTACGAATTGAACGTACCGAATCATCCATTAAGCCTGTTTCGGTAATTTTTACTTCTGCCGCAGTTGGTGCTTCGACACGGTTAAAGTATTGACGAATTTCAACGGTAGCCAATTCTTTACGCAAATCTGGACGTTGTTTGAGTACCTGCGCCAAAGGTGTTTCTGCAGGCGTAACTTGTGAAATAATATTCTGTGTAGTCGCACAGCCTGACAATAACGCAACACCCAATGCGGAAACCGTGATTAAACGCAACATAACTCCTCCAAAATGTTGATTATTATTTATGCTTCTATGATGCCCTGTTAGCGCAAAAACGCTAGCATAGAAATGTAAAATTAAAACGAAAGCATAAAAAACGCATCTCAAGGATGCGTTTTTCAATTCACTACAATTAATTTGCTACATCTCATTCACGAAAATCTGACCACGCGAATAAATGAAAGGCGCAATGAATTACAAATCAAATAATTTGCCTGGATTCATAATGCCTTGAGGATCAAACACTTTTTTCAGCGCTTTCATATATTCAATTTCTTCAGCCGAACGTGAATATTCCAAATATGGTTTTTTGGTCATGCCTACACCGTGTTCTGCAGAAATAGAACCATCATATTTCTTCACAGTATCAAATACATACTTATTTACCACCTGACATTTGGCAAAGAATTCGTCTTTGCTTAAATCGGCAGGTTTAAGAATGTTCAGGTGCAAGTTACCATCACCAATATGGCCGAACCAGCAAATTTCAAAGTCAGGATAGTTTTCTGCCACAATTGCATCAATTTCCTGAATAAATGCAGGAACATGAGTAATCAATACTGAAATATCGTTTTTATATGGAATAAACGGTGCAATCGACTCAGAAATGTCTTCACGCAAACGCCATAAACTTTCAACTTGGTCTAGGCTTTGGCTCAATACGCCATCCATCACCCAGCCTTGTTCCATACAGTGTTCAAAAATTTCCATCGCCTTGTCCATAATTGGCTCAAATGGCGCTTCAAATTCAAGTAACACGTAGAATGGACATTGGGTTTCAAATGGACGTTGCACATGACCATGATCCAAGACTTTTTGCATCGCCAATTCACCAAAGAATTCAAATGCAGTCAGATCAATTTTAGCTTGGAAAGCATGTAATACAGGCATCACCGAATTAAAATCAGGTACGCCCAACACCATCACTTGCAAATCTTGCGGTTGGCGTTCTAGCTTAATTTCAGCTTCGGTCACTAAGCCAAGTGTGCCTTCACCGCCAATAAATAAATGTTGCAGCGCATAACCTGTTGCGTTTTTGATCATGCCTTTGTTCAGACGCAGGATATCTCCTTTGCCTGTTACCACAGTCAGACCCAACACCCAGTTACGGGTCATGCCGTATTTAATGACTTTAATACCGCCCGCATTGGTACCAATATTACCGCCAATTTGTGAAGAACCTGAAGATGCAAAATCGACTGGATAATACATGCCTTGTTCTTCGGCATAGTTTTGTAGTTGCTCAGTCACCACACCCGCTTGCACGCGAACCATACGGTCTGCAGGGAAAAATTCCAAGATTTGGTTCATCTTGTCCATGCTGACGACAATTTCACCATTGGCTGCCACTGCACCTGCAGATAAACCTGTGCGTCCGCCCGATGGAGTAATGGCCACATTAAACTGATTCGCCAGTTTTACAATGGCTTGTACTTGCTCTGTGCTTGATGGAAAAACGATGACCGATGGGTTCGGATCAAAATGCTTTGTATGGTCACGACCCCAGTTTTGGAGGCTATCAGCATCCGTTTTAATACGGTTTTCACCGACTATTGCCGTTAATTGGGTCAATAACTCAGGGGTTAAAGCGACTGGAGCATTCATCGTTTGCAGACCTAGCAAGAATTAAACAGGAAGAAAAGCGACTGTCTGCACATCTTGATCTATTTGAAGATGAAGATACTGCAGACTAAATATGTGCATCAAAGCAACAGCGTGGGTTGGCTTTCATGTGCGCCGCTTATTATAAGCGATTTTTTTGAAAAACCTGTGAATATTGGCAATTCCGATAATATAACGTGGTAAGAACAGGGCAATTTTGGGCAATATTTCTGAAAGAGATTATATCTGACAAAAAATACCTGCACTCTTGGTCATAAAGGAAATGTATATCGACCCATCTCCTATGTTATCATACCGCCACTAAATTTGGCCTTTGTAGCGGAGCCGTAATGAGCCAACATCTTTCACTACCTAAAGATAAAATTCGTTTCTTGTTGTTAGAAGGCGTACACCAGAACGCAATCGACGTGTTAAATGCAGCGGGTTATACCAACATCGATTATCGTAAAACGGCGCTTGAGGGCGATGCGTTAAAAGAAGCGATTAAAGATGCGCATTTCATTGGAATTCGTTCACGTACACAGCTAACTGAAGAAGTTTTTGAAGCTGCGAACAAACTAATTGCGGTAGGTTGTTTCTGTATTGGTACAAACCAAGTGAACTTAACTGCAGCAATGGAACGTGGTATTCCAGTTTTCAATGCCCCTTATTCAAACACCCGTTCGGTTGCAGAATTGGTATTGGCTGAAGCAATTTTATTGCTACGTCGCGTACCTGAAAAATCAACCGATACACATGCAGGTGGCTGGAACAAGTCTGCAGTCGGTTCATTTGAAACACGTGGTAAAACTTTAGGTATCGTGGGTTACGGTTCAATCGGTTCTCAACTTTCAGTATTGGCTGAAAGCTTGGGTATGCAGGTCATTTATTATGATGCTGTAACCAAGTTACCGTTAGGTAATGCACGTCAAGTTGGCTCTATGGGCGAATTATTGGCAAATGCTGACGTGGTTTCTTTACACGTTCCAGATGTACCCTCTACCCGCAATTTCATGGCAAAAGAACAATTTGCACAAATGAAAGAAGGCGCAATTTTCATTAACGCGGCACGTGGTACTTGTGTGGTGATTGAAGATTTGGCAGATGCCATCAAGTCTGGTCATATTGCAGGTGCTGCAGTTGACGTATTCCCGAAAGAACCAAAAGCCAATGGTGAAGAATTTGTTTCCCCACTACGTAACCTACCAAACGTGATTTTAACACCGCACGTGGGTGGTTCGACCATGGAAGCGCAAGCGAACATTGGTTTAGAAGTGGCAGAGAAATTTGTTGCATATTCAGATAAAGGTATGACTTTGTCTGCAGTGAACTTCCCTGAAATTGCACTGCCATTGACTGAAGGCAAGCACCGTTTATTGCATATTCACCAAAACATTCCAGGTGTATTGTCTAAAATCAACAACTTGTTTGCTGAACACGGCATCAACATCTCTGGTCAGTCACTTATGACCAAAGGTGATGTCGGTTATTTAGTGATGGATGTTGATGCGACTGCATCTAAAGAAGCACTAGATACTTTACACGAAGTTGAAGGCACAATTCGCGTACGTGTATTGTTCTAATACCACCAGCGCATGCTACAAAAAACCACAGTCTGCGTACTGTGGTTTTTTATGTCTGCTGCATCTACACAGCATCGTGCTGCAACCCGCTAGTATTTTAAACTTGCTATAATCTCCCCCGTATTCCTATTCTGACGCTTTAGAGTATTTTCCTGCCTCATGCCAAACGCCCAACTCACTGCGGTGTTGTTCATGGTTCTGTCCATGATCTCCTATCAAATCAGTGCCTCATTTGCCAAACAACTCTTTCAGGTACTCGACCCGCTTAGCGTGACAATTTTACGGCTGTGCTTTGCCAGCGTGATTGTGGCAATTATGTTTCGCTCATGGCAAATTCTTTCGCGGCTGTCGTATTTAAAATGGCGTGATTTATTGTGTTATAGCGCAGCCTTGGGCTGCATGAATATTTTGTTTTATCTGTCTTTGGGCAAATTACCACAAGGCATTGCAGTGGGTTTGGAATTTGTCGGGCCTTTGGGTTTAGCGTTATTGTCCATTCAAAACCGTAAAGATTATATCTGGGTGTTCTTGGCCATTTTAGGCATTATTCTTATGGTGCCTTGGGGACAAGCGCAGGGAGATCATTTTAGTCTGTTTGGTGCAGCGTGTGCCCTAGGTGCAGGATTGTGCTGGGCTTTTTATATTTATTTTGGGCAAAAAGTGGTGCAACAAAATATTGGCATGCACGCGCTGACCATCGCCATCAGTATTTCGGCTTTGGCTTTGATTCCATTCGGACTGTATAACAATGCCCCCGCACTGTTTGAAACCCAGTATTGGGGCAAGGCGCTTGCCATTGCAGTGCTTGCCACGGCCATTCCTTATGCGCTGGATTTACAGGCCTTAAAACAACTCAGCAAAATGAGTTATGGCACACTTTCCAGTTTATCGCCTGCTTTGGCTGCACTGACAGGCTTGGTATTGTTGGGTGAGAAAATTACTTCACTGCAATGGCTCGCGTTATGCTGCATTATGTTAGCTTCGGTGGGCGTTACTTTTAGAGCAGTAAAAAAATCCAAACAGCCGCAGAATGTTTAAACCAAACTGTCTTTAGACATTTGTTTATATTTTTCATACTCTGCCAAGTATTGTTTGGCCAAACTTTGTTTTTGCGATTCAGATAAAATTTTGCCTGCCTGCTGAAAAAAGCCATGTTCTTCTTCTTTTAAATGATGATGCACTTTATCTGACAGTTGCTTTGCAATGGCCAACCAACCTGTGTTGCTCATTTCAGTTTCGGTTAATTGTTCGAGTAATTCATCCATTTGATGATGCTCTGCCAAAGCATGGCGAGTGATATTTAAACCTGCGTCAGTCATCATTAAGGGAATATAAAAATAGCGATCTTCTGCCACTGCATGCGCAAATAATTCATTTTTAAGTTGTTCAAATATCGCTCTACGTTCAGGGCTATCACCTGAAGTTTGCGTCAGTTGGTGGGCTAAATTTCGTTGAATGTCGTGACTTTGGCGTAAAGCTTCAAAAATATTCATGTGCAGACCTCTGTTTTTTACCAATGCGCGGCGAACAGATTGATAAAAATCTACTCGCACATCCACATCGGTTTTGGAGTCAGTTTTTTAATTTCGTTTTAATCCTCTAAGTACTGTATAGAGGATCAATCCGAATTCCTGCAACTATTTGTATAGAAAGCTTTAATTCACTTACCCACTTTATTCAAGTTATGTATCTGAGCAAAATTTAGAGATTTAAAACCCGTTTCGGTACCAAGCGCTTTTTATCTGTAATTTCAGCCAAACCTAAACACTTTTCACCATCAAAGACCAACACTTGCGCTGCTGCAGGATGGTCAATATTACTTTCCATGCCACGACTAAAATATTCAGCGCGTCCTTCAGGGACTTGAATGTGTAGAAAATGCTGCACAGGTGCATACGCAGGCAGCAATAAAGCCTCACGTTCTGCTTCACTTAAACTTTCCAAATATTCAATGCTATAACTTGGAATCAGGTCAAAATGTCCCGTTTTAATCCGATGCAAATAGGTCAAATGTCCATAAGTACCCAAGGCTTTGGCAATGTCTTCACCTAAAACACGAATATACGTGCCTTTAGAACAAGTTACATCCAAAGTGATGCTCTGTTCAGTAAAAGACAGTAACTCAATGGCATAAATTGTGACTGGACGCGCTTCACGTTCAATTTCAATGCCTTGTCGCGCTAATTCATATAACGGACGCCCTTCTTTTTTTAAGGCAGAATACATGGGCGGAACTTGCATAATATCGCCCTGAAATTGTGCCAATACCTGTTCAATGCGCTCTTGGCTCAATGCAGGTACAGCCTGCTGCAACAGCACTTCACCCTCGACATCTCCTGTGGTGGTGCTGTGTCCCAATTGAATGGTAGTTTGGTAGCGTTTCACCGAATCGAGCAAGTAGTGCGAAAACTTGGTCGCTTCACCCAAACAAATCGGCAGTAAACCCGAAGCCAATGGATCTAATGCTCCTGTATGCCCTGCTTTTTGCGCCCGATATAGCCAACGCACTTTTTGCAATGCTGCATTGGAACTGATGCCCAAAGGTTTATTCAATAAAAATACACCACTAATGGCACGACGCTGGATTTTAGCCGCAGATGATTTCATAGCACACATAGGTCAAAGCAAAACTGCGTCATGGTAACAATCTGCCGCGATAAATGACAACATTTCTAGAACAGCGACTTACTTTTATGGCATATTTGAGCGCTTAGGATTAAAAAAATAAAATGGATAAACAGGTGCATTGAAATGCAGAAACATAAAATATGGATTGTTTTAGGCGTAGTGATACTGCTGATTGCGGCTTTGGTGTATTGGCTGATGCCACAATCAAACTCCCCCGATACATCACCCCAGCAAAGCTCAAATGATGAAACATCTCAAGCGTTGAACCTGCAGCAAGCCATGCAAAATAACCCTGCTGCAAATTTTTTAAGCCCAAGTCAGCAGGACACCGAAGTCAATTGTCAGCTTAAACTGGATGCAAGTAATCGTCTGATTGTGAATGAGCAAACCCGTAACTGTTTTGAATATTTTATTACCCAATATGGCGAAAAAAGCATTGAACAAATTCGTGGTGATTTTAAAAGGTATATTCAACAAGGACATAAAGAGCCTGCCTTATCGCAAATTTTAGATTTATGGCAGCGTTATTTGGACTATCGCAATGCGCTTGGACAACTGCAAGCACCGAATTTAAATCAGGAAGATCCGCAATATTACCGCAGCATTTTTAGCAGCATGCAAAATCTGCGTAAACAATATTTTTCTGATTATGAAATTGAAGGTTTATTTGGTACGGAAGATGCCTATCACGAATATACCCTAAAGCGCATGGCAGTCATGGATGATAAAAAATTATCTGAAGCTGAAAAAGCGCAGAAATTACAAGAATTATTTAAACAACTCCCGCAAGATTGGCAGGAGAATTTAGAACAGTTAAATACTTTACAGGATTTGCGCAGTTTAACCGCAGCAATTAAAGCACGTGGTGGTTCTGCTGCTGAAATCCGCCAAATGCGTTTAAATCTGGTTGGTCCTGAAGCAACTCAGCGTTTAGAACAATTAGATGGGCAACGCAGTCAGTGGAAATCACGAGTAGAGGATTATTTAAGTACGCGTGATCAAATCATGCAAAGTGGAATGCATGATCAAGCCAAGCAACAAGCCGTGAAACAATTACGCGGACAGCATTTTCAAAATCCACAAGAGCAATTGCGTTTAGAAACCTTTGAACAGGTACATGATCAAGGTGGAAAATTACCTTTTGCTGACTAACATATTGCATAGAACAACTGGGGCATTCAACATGCCCTATTTTTATGCCTGAAAAGCTGTTTTAGTACAAACTCACCACAACGATTTAATATACAAATGTCTATAAATATTAAATAGATATCAAGATGCATGTAGATTTACAAATCTCTGGGACAATACGCAATAACTGTCCCCAAATGATATGTTTTTTCTAAATTACGCATGAAAAAATACCTGAGCGTACAAAAAATAGTCGAGAATGACTCACAATAATGTGCCGTAAGCAACGGCAATTTGCATATCTGAGCTTTCAGGAGGGAAGCGAAGCCACCACTTCACTTGTAATAAAAATAAAGAACACAGGATTGTTTTATGACCATCATCTCTAACATACGGGCAATTACATTGGCTGTCACTGGCTGCTTGCTCGGTTCAATGGGTGTCGCTCAAGCTGCTCCAAGCGTGTTGCCTATTCAGGAACAGGCCAAATCTGACTATGCCAAAACCAAATATCCATTGCTCATGGTACACGGCTGGCTCGGATGGTCACGCATTGGCAATGAAACCTTTAATATGGATTATTGGTATCAAATTTTGCCAGATATGGCACGTAATGGCGCAACCGTATTTGCCGCACAACTCTCCCCTGCACATCGTACTGAATTTCGAGGTGAGCAACTAATTGCCCAAGTCGAAGAAGTCATAGCAATCACGGGCAAATCCAAAGTCAATTTAATTGGTCACTCGCATGGTGGTCCAACAGTACGTTATGTGGCTGCCACCAAACCTGAATATGTGGCATCAATTACCGGTGTTGCAGGAACATTCCGTGGCTCCAAAGTTGCCGATGATATTCAAAATAATCGTTTATCACGCACCGCGTTTAATATTTTAGGCGACTACATGGTGGCTCCACTCATTACTTGGGCGCAGCAACAGCCAGACATGCCTGTCGATTTTGATGCATCGATGGCTTCTTTAACCGAAACAGCGTCTGCAGATTTTAACCGTCGTTTTCCAACCACAGCCTTGGCCGCAAATTGCAGCAGCAGCGGTGCCAAAGTAGATCGCGGAATTCATTACTATTCATGGACAGGTGTCGCTCAAGCCACCAATTTACTGGATATTGACACTGTTTTAATGCAACTCGGCCCACTGTCTTATGGCAATTTAGACAACGATGGCATGGTCGCACGTTGTAGTACCCACATTGGACACGTCATTCGTGACAACTACCGACTAAATCATACCGACCTTGCCAACATGATGTTTGGCTTAACGGGCTTGTTTGCACCTGACCCAGTTGCACTGTATCGACAACATGCCAACCGATTGAAATTACAAGGTTTGTAATAGTAAAGCTCATTTCAATCTTGGCAAAACCATCTTCCTGTGCTTGAAACTCAAGTGCAAGAAGTTCAATAACCATGAATCATTCAGAACTTGCAATCTAGCAAATTTCCTGAATAATGATGTTTGACAATAGATATTGTCATGCTAGGAAAGCACAATAAAATAGAGGATGTTATATGAAATATGGATTATTCATTGCAGGCTTAATTACGGCTAGTACCTTCAGTACCGCGCACGCATCCAATGCAGAACAGGTCAAATCTAACTTCGTGATCTCCAGTTATGCCAAAACCAAATATCCGATTGTGTTTACTCACGGTATGGCAGGTTTTATCAATATTGGTGGCGATCAACTCGGTGTCGATTATTGGTATCAAATTTTACCCGACTTAGCACGTAACGGCGCCAACACTTGGGCAACCCGCGTATCCCCTTTTAATTCATCGGAAATTCGTGGCGAACAATTGGCACAACAAGTCGATGAAATTTTAGCCATTACAGGCGCAAGCAAAGTCAACTTAGTGGGTCACTCACACGGCGGTCCAACCATTCGTTATGTTGCAGGCGTCATGCCTGCTCAAGTCGCCTCTTTAACTGCTGTAGGTTCACCAAATAAAGGCTCACCTGTGGCCGACTTTATTCTAAAAGTCCAAGGTTCGGCCTTAGAAAAACCATTAATCGATATGGTTAATTTGGTTTCTAAAACCATTACTTGGGCGCAAGGTTTAGACCCCAATAGCTATCCGCATGACTCACTGGCAGGCGCAAATAGTTTAAGTTTGGCGGGTTCTGCACAATTTAACCGCAAATTCCCGATGGGTATGCCAACGACAAGTTGTGGTGAGGGAGCTTATCAAGAAAAAGGCATTCAATTCTATTCATTTACAGGCAATACCGCAGTCACCAACTTATTAGATCCAGACTCAGCCATGCTGGCAACCAGTTTATTGATTGATGCGGGTCGTGATAACGATGGTCTGGTTTCACGCTGTAGTGCCAAATTTGGTAAAACCATTCGTGACAATTACTATTGGAATCATTTAGATGAAGTAAACCAACTGCTGGGTTTAAAAAGTATTTTTGCCCCAGACCCTGTCGATGTCTATCGTCAACATGCCAACCGTTTAAAATTACAAGGTTTATAAACTCAACGATCAGACAAAAAAATGCGCCTCAAGGGCGCATTTTTTTGCAGTAAAGCAAAGTTAAAATTAACCTTGTTTACGCGCTGGCAACTTTTCACGAATACGTGCAGCTTTACCAGAAAGTTCACGTAGGTAGTAAAGTTTAGCACGACGAACGTCACCACGACGTTTCACTTCAATTTTAGCAACGATTGGAGAGTGAGTTTGGAAAACACGCTCAACACCAACACCGCTAGAAATTTTACGTACTGTGAACGCAGAGTTCAAACCACGGTTTTTCTTCGCAATTACCACACCTTCAAATGCTTGAAGACGCTCACGATCACCTTCTTTTACTTTTACTTGAACGATAACTGTATCGCCTGGTGCAAAAGCTGGGATGTCTTGCTTAAGCTGTGCATTTTCAACAGCTTGTACTAAAGGATGCTTACCACTCATGGGGTATCTCCAGTATGTGTGGGTCAGAAGAGGTCTGATTTCCACTAGGTCTAGAGGCTAAAGCGCATAGGCCCGATTGACTTTCCCTTTATGCCTGACCGCTTCAATGCATAAAGAGCCTATTTAAGACTACAAACCAACTGCCTGTAGCCATGGTGCTTAGATAAACCAATTATTTGGTCTACCCTTGCGAATCTTTTAGCCATTTTTTTTGCTGCTTGCTCAACTCAACTTTTTCAATCAACTCAGGTCGACGCTCTAAAGTCCGTTGATAACGCTGCAAAAACCGCCATTTTTCAATATTGGCATGGTGTCCCGACTTTAGTACTTCAGGGACATCCAAACCTTCAAAATGGTCTGGCTTGGTATATTGTGGGCAATCTAAAAGACCATCCACAAATGAGTCTTGCACATGAGATTGTTCATCAGACATTGCACCCGGAAGTCTCCGAATAATACTGTCCAACAACACCATTGCAGGTAGCTCCCCACCCGATAAAACGTAATCTCCAATTGACCATTCCTGATCAACATAGTTTTGGATTAAACGCTCATCGACCCCTTCATAACGACCACACAATACAATTAATCCATCATATTCAACGAATTGTTGTACTGCAGTTTCGTTTAAGGTTTTACCTTGTGGCGACATATACACCACAGGTACATGAACTGCTCCTGCTTGCTGTGCAAGCTGTTTGGCATGCTGGATTGCTTGCGCCAAAGGCTCTGCCATCATCACCATACCTGGACCACCACCAAATGGACGTTCATCCACCCTTTTGTAGTTGCCCTGTGCATAATCACGTGGATTAATGCAATGAATTTGCATCAATTCACGTTTTGCTGCACGTCCGCTAATACCGTAAGCTGTAATCGCTTCAAACATTTCAGGAAAAAGCGTAATGACTGCAAAAAACACCGCAGACTCCTCTATTTTCCTGCTCTGCGAATCCTGAAAGGATTAATAATCTACGCCCCAATTCACGTAGATGCGACCCGCTTCGAGATCAACGCGTTGTACCACATCTTTATGCCATGGAATCATACGCTCTTCGCCATCGACGCTATCGGCAGTTGCGCGAACCACCATCACGTCATTGGCACCTGTTTCAAACAGTTCATGGATTTGACCGAGGTTCACTTCTTGTTCGTCATCGTCCAGACCTAACACTGTTAGACCTTTTAAATCAGACCAATAATACTCGTCCACACCTGCTTGAGGCAGTTGCGCTTTTGAAATCCAGATATTTGCGCCAACCAAGTTGTCTGCTGCGGTACGATCACTCACACCTTTTAAGCTGACCACCAAGCCTTTGCCATGTGGTTTCCAACGTTTTACATCGACCATTTGCCAACCTGCTTTGGTTTCAATGTACCAAGGCAGGTAGTCAAATATGTTGCTCATGGGTTCTGTATTGGAATAAACCCAGAGCCACCCATTTAATCCATAAGCTGAACGTAGCTGTCCAATCTGAATACGATCTTCGGGCACATTCTGTGTTGGTGTCATGGGCTACCTACTACTTAATTTGTAAAAATTATGCAGCAGCTGCAGCTTTTTTAGCTTGAGCAGCTAAAGAAGCAACACGTTCAGACGGTTGAGCACCTTGAGCAACCCAGTGTGCAAAACGGTCAGCATCTAAACGAAGTTTTTCTGCTTTACCTTGCGCTGTTGGGTTAAAGAAACCGATACGTTCGATGAAACGACCGTCACGCGCATTGCGGCTGTCAGTTACAACGATTTGATAGAATGGACGCTTTTTAGCACCACCACGAGTAAGACGAATAACTACCATGATACAACCTTATAGTTTTTACGGATTATCCCTGCATCGACCATCGATACATTTCAAACCCCTTTCATAGAGGGCAGTATTTTACGTGAATTTCGCCCTGAATGAAAGATCAAATTTTAGGTTATCAGCAGTTAGAATTTATTTATCGGACCAAGCGGAACAAGTATCTGTTGTTACTGGTGAATCCTTACCTTTAAACCAGCATTGGCGCCCTGTAGAATCTATCGTCATAGCGCCAGTCTTAGCTTGGGAACCAATAGGTTTAGCAGTCAATACCCAGTTATGGGTGGGATCTATTTCTGTACTTGATAATTCTAAGCTGTATGTTGCAGAACCAGATTTAGAAATACTACTACTGCCATACACCTTTGTTAAATTCGCTCCATAAAATGAACCATTCGCTAATTTATAACTAGCCAATTTGTTCGCAATTTCCATTAGCTCAACTTGTGCCTCGACCCTCTTCGTTCTTTGCACATATTCCTGATATGAAGGGTAAGCAATAGCAGCTAAAATTGCGATTATTGCAACCACGATCATTAACTCGATTAAAGTAAGTCCTTTGTTTACTACCATTCTTCAACTCCTTGCCCTGTACAAGCAGTAAAAGATACATTGCTTTTTTCACGTGTTTTACACTTTAAACCATGGCTTGTGATTAAAAAAGTATACAACCTAGCATCATTGTTTACAGGGGATGCTTTCATAGACCATGCTGCACCTAAATCTGTAGTAAGTAAATTTGTGACCGTGGTTGAACTTATGTCTTTAATTTCAATTTTATATTTTGATCTTGCTGCATCTAAAGTAACATTTGGCACATAAATAACACTTAATGGGCTAGTTACCCCTTCATATAAATATTGAGGATTAAAATTTTTATATGAAAAATTTTTCGATTTATGTCTTTCCAATTGATCTGCTAATTTCAGCAACTCCTGTTGAGCTAAAGCCATATCTTTTTTACGCATGTACTCTTGATAACTTGGTAAGGCTATTGCAGCTAAAATAGCTACAATAACCACAACAATCATAAGCTCTATTAAAGTAAACCCTTTAATTCTAGATCCCATTAACCACCACCCTGAGCATACTGCTCATACCAACGATTAGGTATGAATTTTAAACCACTACCATAGTCTTTAATCTGAGTTACAGTCGTAGTGCCTCCTGTTGATCCAGTTCCATTTTTTTTATCTTCATTTAAGATCAAGAGAGAACGCTTATTATTATCTCCATCTCGACCTCCACCCATAATCGGTTCTCCGATACCTGCACCTAAGGTAATGAAAATATTATCTTTACAATGACCATAAGGTAAACAAAAGCGCTGTAAACTTGTCTCACCAGCAACACCTGCGCTACAGCTCCCTGTAGTTCCATCCTTAGATGCATCAAAAACAGGCACATAAAGATCTCCTTCTACAGCAACCAATGAAGCAAAACTCTTAAGTATTTGCTTACCTTTAGTTACCGTATTTGTCAGATTTTCCTCCTTGTTAAACAAATAATACCAACCACCATCTCCGTTTACTTTATTAATTACTGGTCGTTTACTGTTATCACTCGATATATCATCAGTAATTCGTGTGTCTAATAGACGTAATTTAGTCACCCCACCATTTGATGTATTTCCTAAGGTGCGAGTACCAAAAGTCGCCGTTGGATATTTAGTCGAATAGTTATCATAGTCATATACAACAAATACTCCATCGTAATCATCCGCTGTTGTCACACTTATATTTTTTCCATACAGTGGGCTACTTCTATTCCCTGATGCAAAACTTACAACAGCCACACCTTGAGAATGAATTGTAAATGTAGGTTCGGTATAAAAACGCTGCTTTGTCGAAGATATATCTAAAATTTTATTCACTTGGGAATTAAATTCGCCACTTGTTGGGTTAAAGTCTACACGGAAAGCTTGACCTTTTAGGTCAGCAAAATATAAATGATCCACCAATCCATCATTATTACGATCTACGGTTTTGATTGAACTTACAACACTATAATCCATACCAACACCGCTACCTTTTAATTTAATATTTCGGCTGCCAGTTGTTGTGTTCGTATAATTACCACTTACAGACCATAGCAAATCACCATTATCTGCATCAAACATATAAACACCAGCACCGATTTTATTTGTTTGATCATAGTTAGGCTTTTCATATCCTTCATAACCATTTCTTTTATCTTTAACCCAAACCCCACCAACAAGTTTAGTTGTGTATAAACCATCTCCGTCTGTACCACCAGCATCATAACCACCACCAACAAGCATCACCAACTTTCTAGTGCCGAACCAATTTACATATGCAAGTGTGGGTTTAGACCAACTTTGTCCCATGTATTGTAGTTCAGAAATGTCATGATACTTAGTTGTTGAACCATGTAAATAATGAATTTTTCGATTATTTGGGTCGATATGAAACTTAACCTGAGGTCTATCAATATTAGTAAGATCTAACGCATAATAGCTTCGCCCCCCCATACGCATACCACCATATACCCATTGTTTCCCTTCTATGTTAATTTTCTGCTCATTACCAAAATCATTAATAATTGTGCGAGAACCACCATTCACAGTTAACGTCCCATCAGTTTTACTTACATAAACTGTATGTGCAGTCCACTCCCCATCAATACCATAATATAATTTTTCTTTCCCACCTGAAGTGTTACCACTATCATATTTAAATGCTTCACTTTGATTTTCTATTATTTCTTTAGGTAAAAATGTAAATTTTTCTTTGCCTGTTTCTGCATCCAATACATGTAACAAGCCTTGTGTTGAGCCGAACAGAACATAATCTTCACGATTTGTAGTATCTACCGCCTTAGTTACTTTATTAACAAATGGCTTTCCAGACTGGGTGATTAAAATAGGATTTGAATGCAAAATAGCGCCTATTTGTGCTACACGGTCAGAAATACTAGTAGCTGCTAAACTCTGTAAGTCTTGCCCACCCGTTGCATTTTCATAGCCTAACAAGTTCATTAATTCTTCACGATATGGTGCTGTTGCATCTAAATTATATGAAGTCGAAATTGCCTGACGTTCAATTTGATTTGTGTCTGGATCAAATGAGCTCAACAGTAGATTTTGTCCAATTTGAGAATCTTTATATATAAAGTCAGTGAAAATTATGCGTTCTTTAGGGTTTAAGTCAGCATTGTAGCCTCGCATTAACTGGCTTAAAGCACCATAACGAAACGCAATTTCAGGCGAGCTATTATCAAATTGTGAGTTATTCCACTCTCCGATAACATTTTTAATTTCATCTTTTTGCATTACAGGCTCGGCACCACTTTTCGTGCCATATAAAGAACCATTGACCGCAAAATATTTTTTTAAATTACCGTACCATGTTTGCTGTTTTTGCCATGTGGCTACCTTGGGTACAAATTGTGGGAAATAACCATAAGGTTGTATAGCAGAGCTATTTAAGGCATCTACAGGTACAGTTGCTGTCCCAGTGCTTACCCCTGGAATCTCAGTCTTAACAGTTTTCAAGAATTGTGTAAAACTTTTTACGATATCACTTGCGTGTTGGCCAGAGTACCACCCCCCCTCACCCTGTTCACCCCAACGTTTAGCCTCCAACACATCATTTGATCCCCCATCGCCATTAAAATCTTTACCAAAACCAACCACAGCCGTTAAAATTTTTAAATTTTTTGGATTTGTTTTTTCATTTTTAAGCAATAAATGCTCATTAAGCTTACCTATACATGCCCAACCATTACGTTCATCATGGTAAGGTCCATCATTTCCCATTGGACTATCAGAGCAATCAAAACTTGTATTATCAAGAGCATTTCTCATCAGGTTACGCGCCGTATTGGTGGACCCACTTGGCTCTGGACGTCCGTCAGTTAAGAAATAGATACCTTGTGCACTACACTGCTTACTTTCTGCAGTCTGAGAGGAAATAGAAACGGGCGGAATATAATTTGAATTTGAGCTACTGTGCGTCCCCCCCCCTGTTTGAGTTCCTAATAAATAAGCTGCTGCTTCAGCATAAGCATAAGGTGTTGGAGTTCCCCCACTTGCATTCAAACCAACAATCATCCTAGCAAGATGTTTTCTATGGCTCTGAGTTACCCTATCAGAGAAAGGCCAATTTCCATAATTAATCGTGTATACCTCATCTAAACGCTTAGCTTCAGCATTAATACCACCCTTACTTCCAGAAAAAGTAGCTAGCCCTATATACAGCTCATCACCTAATGGTTTCAATTCGGAATCTTCAGCATCACCTAACAACGTCTGCAACAAACCCTTTTTTAATGAGTATATTCTGCGCATAACAGGATCTACCCCTGCTTTTTCACATTGATAATATGAGAGTATTTGCTTATCTATTACACCTACCTCTTCAGTCACATTTCTTTTAGTATACCCTCCTGGACAATCTGGTGAAGAATAGCTGGCTTCTGGATCCATTGTCATGCCCTCATAATCAATGAAATCCATACTGCCAGATTTATCTAACATCAATAGAACGGTGGTCGCACCAGCAGAAGCTGAAGGGGCTCTATAAATTTCAATATCACTTGCATTCACACCACTACACATAAGCGTTGTAATAGATGCTGCCAACACGCTGAATTTCGCCTTATGTAAGGCAGTACGATTCAAAATTTTACTTGATTTCATTTTATATCTCCTACCTTAATTGACTTGTCTAAGTTGATATTCCATTTCTTGACTACTATATGGAACATTCAACTCTGCTAAACAATCTGTAACGCTATTCAATGTATTTCCTGCAACTACAACATTAAAACTAGGAAAGTTCATCACACACTTGTCAATTTCTTCTCTTTTTGCACTTGAAAGATTTGGTAAATATGAAATTGCGCTCACCATTATTGTACCAATATCTTTACCACCATAAGTATCAGAGTCAGAACCCTCATATTTGTGCGTCCAATCCTTACGATTCTCTGTAGCAGACCGAACCCCTACTCGAGTCATCACTGCATTTCTATTAGACACATAGTCATTACTTTTATTGCTCTTACAATACCCATCCTGACCTAAATCATTTTTTTTAATTGTTGAACCTTGCCAATAAACGATACTTGCTTTTCCTAAATTATATTTATCTGTTGACTCATTCTTACGCACACAATAAACAAGTTCTTTACCCTTGTTTTCATTCTTATTCGCAAATCCAATCATGCCATTATCAAGCTGTAATTCAGCAATCTTCAATGCATCATCGGTATATGCTTCCAGTTGAAAGAAAATAGCATCAGAGTTCTGTACCAATAAAGACTGTGCTTGAGCATTAGTAGTAATATTCAATGAGGTAATCGCCCCCCTAATTGCCCAAGTCCCCACAATCATTATCAGCAACAATAAAACCAAGACCACAATTAAGGTATTGCCTGTATGTTTTGTTCTCATGGCTTACTCCGCTTGATTTTTCACACCAAAACCATTACGCAAAGCAATTGTTTGAGTAATAACTTGTCTTATATATTTAGAATTACTATTGTGGGAAATGAGTTCTTTGTTCACCAAATCCAATACAGTAAAGCTTGTTTTGTCTGTACCCTTAGAAACTGCTTCAGGTGATCGCAATAAAATCCCCATTTGTATAGAAACAATCTGAGGCTTATCTGCAAGTTTTTTATATTCGGAAGGTGAAACATATGCAAACTGGTCCATCACCCCATCTGGAGAAACTCCCGTGTCTTTAGCAATACCAAATAGCACTCTAAAGTGTTCAACATTAGGTATTAGCATTTCGCCATCACCCGACAAATTAAATACAGTTTCATTATCTCCTGAATACTCATAAGCTTTACACCGTAATGAAAATGACTTAACACCAGATGCATTTTCCTCTTTTACAAAATAGCGCTGCACAACAAATTGATTAGGAAGCACCCGCTTTCCTTCACAATTGTATTGACTACCAATAGTATTTTTATATTGAATGACCAACTGATCACTCTTAAGATCTTTTAAATTACTAGGCCCCACTGCTGAAGTTGTCAAAAAACTTTCTAACTGAGTTCTAACATCATCGGACAAAGTGGATGCAACAGATGTAAGGTTTTCAGCTTTTAGAACGATACCACCATGCTGAGTATCTACAGTCATGGCTGCCTGATTAGAATCGATATTAGAACGACGAATATCTTTAACAATATAATCTAGACCAAATATCCCACTATTTTGTATATTTGCCGCACCTTGCTGAAAGTTTATTCCCTGATTTGCTGTAACAAATACCTGAATTGCTGCAGCACTAATCAACAAACCTAAAGTCAATGCAATCATAAGCTCAAGTAATGTAAAACCACGTACTGTATTCATGTTCCGTATGCCTCCATCACCAAACAAGTCGCTCCAGCTACATAAACCCCATCACTCATACAGGCAGATACATTCGTTGCACTAATTATTGTATTTCCCCAAGCGATATACACACACTCACGATCCCCTCCCTGACATCTATCTATTACAAGTTTCATCCCAGCTTGTCTAGCAGCTCCAAGCACCTGACTCACATCGTAAGACACCATCTCAGCACGATTACACATCGGTGTTGTGCTAATTGTTGTCGCACTGGAATCAGCTACCTTACAAGCCTTAGGCTCTCCAGAAGAAGAACCATTAATTTTTGTTTTATATTCAACCAATTGTGTTCTATTTACTCTTATTCTTTCAGCAAGATCTCTTGCCAAAGACATTGCTACAGTTCTATCACTCGCCTCCTGCATCGCATCTAGCGCCCTAAACTGCAATGCAGAAAAACCTAATACAGCAATGGAAAGTAAGACCAAAGACACCAATACCTCTATCATTCCAACACCTAGCTGATATTTAGTATTCATGTGCAACTCCCCACTTTTTCTTTTGTTTCAATGTTACTAATCAAGCCACTTTTGAATATTTTTATTGACTTAATCTCTCTCACCTTCTCATGACATAATTCAAACACCAAATCTTCCGTATCCTGCCATTCGATAATTAACTTTGGATTAGTTAATGGGTCTTCATCCAAATTTGGATCGTAATTAGGATTCCTTACATATCTTTTAAGTGAAGTTGTTCTTTTATTTGCTAAACCTACAGGTGAAAAAGTAATACCTTCAGGAGTTGCTTTTGCAAGAACATGGATTTGATCATTACCAGGCAACCAGTAAAACTGATGGTCTGTGTTTGTTGTATCTTTAAATTCAAGTGAAACTTCTTTTCGCAAAGCAATCGCCGTTCCACGTACTTTAGCCATCGTTTGAGCTAACTCTCTTGCACTTGTATCTAGTTGTTTTTTATACACTAAAGGCATAAGACTCGGAGCCGCCATCATCACGATAATTGCCATCACCGCAATCGTCACCATCAACTCAATTAAGGTGAACCCGTTTTCTTTTTTTCGCATACTCCCCCCAAGACACAGACTTTGCCCTATTAAAAATAGTAACCAACAACTTTACAAAACCCTCACACTTCAGGATAAAAGGCATAAAAAAGCAGATAACCGTCATTCAACGGTTATCTGCCTATTTTTAATCAGTTTTTTAAAGTGTTATATGCTTCGCAGTTTAAGCCTGTGTTACAGGAATACGTAACTCTTTGGGCAAACTAAAGGTAATATTTTCTTCACGTCCAGCCAACTCTTCAGGTGCTGTTGCGCCCCAATCCTGCAAGCGTTGAATCACCTGTTTAATTAAAATTTCAGGTGCAGATGCGCCCGCAGTCACACCAATTTTTGTATTTGCTTTAAACCATGCTTGGTTTAATTCATCGGCATTATCCACCAAGTAGGCTTGTTTCCCCATACGTTCAGCCAACTCACGTAAACGGTTAGAGTTAGATGAATTTGGCGAACCCACCACCAACACCACATCACATTGATTGGCTAAGTCGCGCACTGCGTCCTGACGGTTTTGAGTAGCATAACAAATATCGTCTTTACGTGGTCCTTGAATATTCGGATATTTTTGGCGCAAGGCATCAATTACTTTGGCAGTATCATCAATCGACAAAGTAGTTTGCGTCACAAAAGCCACTTTATCTGGATGCTGAACCACAAGTGCAGCCACATCATCTTCATCTTCTACCAAATAAATTTCGCCGCCATTTTTCTTATCGTACTGACCCATCGTCCCTTCAACTTCGGGATGTCCTTCGTGACCAATTAAAATCGCCTCTGTGCCTTCACGCGCATATTTGGTGACTTCAATATGTACTTTGGTGACCAACGGACAAGTGGCATCAAACACTTTTAAGCCACGACGCTCCGCTTCTTGCTGCACTGCTTTAGATACGCCATGTGCACTAAAAATCACGATATTGTCATCTGGTACTTCATCCAGCTCATCGACAAAAATCGCACCGCGCTGACGCAAGTCATCTACCACAAATTTGTTGTGAACCACTTCGTGACGCACATAAATAGGTGGGTTAAAACACTCAAGGGCACGATTTACAATCGCAATTGCTCGGTCTACACCTGCACAAAAACCACGTGGATTCGCCAATACAATTTCCATAGAACCCTCTATGTTGAAGTTAAATAGGTGGGATGTTTTAAAATTTATGCCAACAAAAGCCATCTTGGCTATTTTGTTTAAGGGGCGTCTACTCTAAAATAGAGAAGATATTTTATCATATCAGGAAAAATATCATGTCGGGTCTATTGTTTGTCGTTTCTGCCGCTTCAGGAACAGGCAAAACATCCCTCGTTAAAGCCCTGCTTGAGCGTGTGAATAATTTACACGTTTCAGTTTCTCACACAACACGTGGTCAACGTCCCGGCGAACTCGATGGTGTGCATTATCACTTCACGCAAAAACAAGATTTTATCGACTTGGTAGAACAAGGCGGTTTTATTGAGTATGCAGAGGTGTTTGGCAATTATTACGGCACCGCGCAAGCGACGGTTAAAGAGCAGTTAGCCAAAGGTCACGATGTGTTACTTGAAATTGACTGGCAAGGCGCTCAGCAAGTACGCAATCTTTTTCCTGAATCGAAGCAAATTTTTATTCTTCCACCAAGTCAGTTTGATTTACGCGAGCGTTTGTCTAACCGTGGCACCGATGCAGTCGATGTAATTGAACATCGTCTAGGCTGCGCAGTTGAAGACATGCAACAATATGTCAATTTTGACTATGTGATTATTAATGATGACTTTAATAAGGCTCTGCACGATTTAGAATCGGTGATTACGGCTAATCGTTTGGTGATGGCGCAGCAGGCACATCGTCATCAAGCCTTGATTCAAAAGTTAATTAGCCCGCCAAGCGCGTGATTAAAACTTGAGTCTATAAGCAAAGCACCTTATACTGCACAGTCTGTTTAAATTTATTATTCGAACGAGAATTCTTATGGCACGCGTTACCGTTGAAGATTGTTTAGACCATGTAGACAACCGCTTTGAGCTTGTACTAGTGGCAAGCAAGCGCGCGCGTCAATTGGCACGTCAAGGCATAGAACCTACCGTTGAGTGGGACAACGACAAACCTACCGTTGTTGCTTTACGTGAAATTGCAGAAGGTCACGTTTCTAAAGACATTTTGAAACAACGTGATCAAGACTATCAAACTTCGAGTCTTGACCTTGCACTTTCTGCAAATAATTTGAATTTAGATGGTTTTTCTTTCCAATAAGAACAACTTTCTAAAAAAGCCTAGTTTTTTACTAGGCTTTTTTGTTGTCTGAACTTTAATCTTGCGCTAAAAACCGTTATAACATAAGGATTAAGACCACAGGGTCTGTTGACATTTCATAAATGGTTTGCGCTGTAGGCTAAAACTGAGCAGATCAGGCATGAAACGAAGGGAATAGCGAGACTATTGCCAAGTTTCATAACGCAATCTGAGAAAGTTTTAGCCACAGTCCTTCGGAACGAGCATATTTTTTGCTGCTATTGCGTTATGAGTCAGTCATTTAGAATGACTAAATTTCCTGTCTCATGCCTTATATCAGCTAAAAAACCTTGCGAGATATATCTCTCACGTCGCAAACATAGACGAAGTGTCAACAGACCCTAATTTAGTGCCAAATTTATCACTATTTTGGCATGAAAAAAATTGACAAGTCATGCAATATGCTTTTCATTATAAGGTCTAACTGTAGATTCGTTATCACTTGTATTTTAAAGGGTGTTATATGCCAGGCACGATGGTCAGCCAAGCCAAACAACAGCTTCAAGCCATGATCGAACCTTACCTTAGCGTAAGTGAAGTCGAACAGGTGCTTACGGCTTGCGA
Organism: Acinetobacter sp. YH12058; assembly: GCF_013419805.1. Taxonomy (NCBI): domain Bacteria; kingdom Pseudomonadati; phylum Pseudomonadota; class Gammaproteobacteria; order Moraxellales; family Moraxellaceae; genus Acinetobacter; species Acinetobacter sp. YH12058. The sequence goes on along the minus strand of NZ_VOZL01000003.1, from coordinate 71,746 downwards.
TTATGCCGAGCATGCGCATGATGGCGTTACCCGTAAAAGTGGTGAACCGTATGTGTTACACCCGATTGCGGTCAGTTGTATTTTGGCGCACATGCGTTTGGATGCCGACACGCTCATTGCTGCCCTATTGCATGACGTCATTGAAGATACTGACTACAGCAAAGATGACATCACAGAAAAATTTGGACGCACCGTTGCCGAACTGGTCGATGGTGTGACCAAACTTAGCCATTCCAGCGACAAGGAATACAACAAAGCCGCATCGTTCCGTAAAATTCTGCAAGCGACCTTACAGGATCCACGTGTCATTATTGTGAAACTGGCAGACCGCTATCACAACATGACCACTTTAGATGCGCTGCGACCAGACAAACGCGCACGTATCGCCCAAGAAACCTTTGATGTATTTGTACCCATGGCACGTATCGTGGGTATGAATGAAATGGCAGATAACCTCGAACATCTGTGTTATCAAAATCTTGATTTAGATATGTATAACGATGTGCAAGCCGCCCTTTTGCACACCAAGCCAAAACGCTGTGAATACCAGTCCAAATGGGAACAAAACCTTGCCGACCTACTGCAAGACAATCAAATTACCGGTCGGATTAAAAAGAAAAATAACAATATTGAATTACTGCGCCACTTTGTTAAAAACGATATTGATCTACAAGAACTGACCCACAGCCACGCCTTTGAAATTATTTTACAAAGCATTGCCGACTGTGACCGTTTGGCCGATATTTTACGTGACAGCTTTCAGGTCTTGCATTATGAAGATCATATCCGTCGCCCTCTGCCAGGCGGTAACCAATCACTCATGATGCGTCTAAAAGGTGAACAAACCACCTTATCACTCACCATTCAAACTGAATTGATGCGTAAAGCCGCACGTTTTGGCGTAGTCTTGGGTGAAAACGCACCGCAAGCCTGCCGTTCTGCCATTCAAGCCTCTATGAAAAGCTTGAATGTGTTGATTGATGGTGAATGTGCCAAAACTACATTTAGCGATTTACTGGATTATCTGCACCAAGAGAAAATTCATGTTTATACCCCGCACGGACATTTACATGAATTGCCGCAAGGTGCCACCGCTGTTGATTTTGCCTATGCAGCCAGTTTGTTCTTAGGTAACCACGCAGTCGGTACAAAAATTAATGGTGAAAGCAAACCACTTTCGACGCCACTCATCAGCGGGCAAGTGGTCGAAATCATCACCGATGTTTTAGCCACACCAAACCCAGACTGGCTGAGTTTTATTAATACCCAAAAAGCCCGTCGTGCCTTACAAAACATTCTGCGCGATCAGGATATTGAAGAACAGCGTTTGGTGGGTCAGCAAGCCCTGAACCGTGCACTAAAATTATTTAATCACTCGATTCAAGACCTGACCGAAGCCGATTGGTTAAATGTGTTGCAATGGCGTCATATCGACTCCAAAGACCGTTTATTTGAGCAAATTGCAGTGGGTGATTTATTGCCGCAGTTGGTGGCAAATCACATTTACGCACTCGATCAGGACAGCAACGAACATTCTGACCGTCTGATTCAAGGCACAGAAGGCATTGATGTGAAATATGCGCACTGTTGCAACCCGGTGCTGGGCGACCCGATTCAGGGCAACTTGTCACGTCGCGGTTTGATTGTGCATCGTGCGCGTTGCAATAACTTACTGCATGAGCAACATCAACATCCTGAAAACATCATGCCACTACAATGGACTTCTGAAGATGTCGATGACGTGAGTTTTACCGCTTACCTCAGCATTGATATGGATATGAATGACGAACAAATTTCCGATTTGATCTATCAATGTCGTAAGGCCAAAACGGGTGTGGAAATGGTACGCAGCCACGATGGCAAGACTCATGTGAATATTGTGGTGAATAACCGTAAGCAAATTGCAAAAATCATTCGTGATTTGCGTATGCATTATGGCTTCCCACGGATTAGCCGTTTAGCACGTCCAATTAGCATTGCCGAAGAAGCCAAAGCCTGTTAAGGGCTTGGCAAGGCAATTTGCCTACACAGTACAGACACTACTTTTCGCATTAGTTACCAATAAGACTACTGTGATGCAGTCTGATGGTCTATGATGTTTATAAATTATTTTAGGAGAAATCAATGTCTCGCCAAGTCATCCATACTGAAAATGCACCTGCAGCAATTGGTACTTACTCTCAAGCCATTTTAGTGGGCAATACGGTTTATTTATCAGGTCAAATTGGTTTAGACCCGTACAGCATGGAATTGGTAGAAGGCATTGAAGCGCAAATTCGCCGCGTATTTGATAACTTAAAGGCCGTTTGCGAAGCGGCGGGTGGCTCTTTGGCCGATATTGCCAAGCTCAATATTTTCCTGACCGATTTATCACACTTCCAATTGGTCAATCAAATTATGGGTGAATACTTTGCACAACCTTACCCTGCGCGTGCAGCCTTAGGTGTGGCCAGCTTACCTAAAGGCGCTTTAGTTGAAATGGATGGCGTGGTGATTATCAACTCATAAGTCATTATCATTCAAATACTTAAAAACAAATAAACGATGCCACCTATTAAGTGGCATTTTTTAATTCAAAAACCCAATTACATTAAATGGCTTTTCAAATGATTTTTATTGACAAACGATAATAATTATCAATAATAACTCTTATCTTATTTCATTATTGTGGTTGCATTCATGTACGTTTGCTTATGCCGTGGTATTACAGATCAAGACATTAAAGAAGCCGTTGCCAATGGTGCAGACAGCTATCGTGAAATTCGCGATATGTTTGACTTAGGCACTTGCTGTGGTCGCTGTGCACCTGAAACTCGTGCCATCATCAGTGATGAAATTGCTCAAATTGCGTCTCGTCTCGCCATTGCTGCATAAATCTCATATTTTCTAATACATTTCCCCACATTTAGTTATTTAAATTTTTACCGTGTTTTTCCTCCCCCGCTTCCGACTACAGCGGGTTTTTCTTGTCTTACATTTCTTCACACCACCTAGCTAATTGTTTTTGATTGCGATTTTCATTTGCCGTTCTATAAATCACTCGCCATTTTGCCCAGTCTTGTTTAAGATAGAAATATAGATTGCCTTAAGCGGTTTAAGGCAGAAATTGTTGATGGAGTGCTGCAATGAAAGGCAATCGTGATGTGATTAATCAACTCAACCAAGTTTTGTATCATCACCTGACTGCAATTAATCAATATTTTTTACATTCACGTATGTTTAATGATTGGGGCATTGAACAACTCGGCTCGGCTGAATATAAAGAGTCGATTCGTCAAATGAAACATGCTGACAAAGTTATTGAACGTATTTTATTTTTAGAAGGGCTACCAAACTTACAACACTTGGGCAAATTGTATATCGGTCAGCATACAGTTGAAGTGCTGAATTGCGATGTTCGTAAAGTCCAAGAAAATATTGAAGCGATTCAAAAAGCGGTAGTTTTAGCAGAGCAACAATTGGACTATGTAACCCGTGATTTGGTTCAGGAAATTTTAGAGAAAGAAGAAGAATATTTAGATTGGGCAACGACACAGCTTGATTTGGTTGAAACTGTGGGTATTGAAAACTATATTCAAAGCCAACTCTAAGATTCATCTGGTTTAGATAACTCAAAAGACTGGTTTTCCAGTCTTTTGTTTTTTGGGGCACTTTACCTAAAATTCAGTATCTTGCCTATCTCTAATGAAGAAGCTCTCAATATCAATATATTTTACTTATGCGCATTTTAAATTCTTGGATTTATAAAAAAGTATTTATAACGCAAAAAAATGTTTCATGGGTTGCATCTGTTGATGCAATATCCGAATAATAAAAATTCCATAATCCTGTTTTTTATAAAAAATAGCATGTTGATGATGATCGTGACGGCGTATTCCCTCGCCAATATCTACACATGCATAACCAATCAGCGGTGAACTCACTAACAAATGAAAGGTATTTTCCAAATGTTGTGTGTATTGGTCAGCTTGAGCTACACCAAAATTAAGTAAGGTGTATTCATAAATAGCAGTGAAGTCATCGACAGCTAAATTTGATAGCTTATACACGATGCTTCTGCTTCACTTGAGCCGCAATATCTTTTAGGCTAAGTGTACTTTCTCCACTGTTCTCACCTGCTTCAATCGCTTGCTTTAAAGCTGCAGTTTGATTTTCTTGCTGCTCCAATAATCTTAGTGCAGATCGCATCACTTCACTGGTTGAACCATAACGTCCAGATTCAATCAGTTTGCTCACGAAGTCATCGAGTTGTGGGCCAATTGTTACACTTGTAGTTCTCGCCATCAGCATGCCTTATTGTGTGAATAGATCATACAATTCTAACACAACTCCCTTTATCTGAACAAAATTTCAGCATCTCTTTAAATTTTCGCACATGAAATCAATTTTATAATGAATACCCCCTCTCTTTTTAAAGAGAAGTTGGGAGAGATTTTCAACATTGAAAATTTTCACCATATTTGGCTCACTATTTTCAAATCCCCCTCCTTGCGCTACACAAATCAGCGCGGCTTTGCCTCATCCAATAAAGTCGCATAATCCACATTAACCTGCCACAAAGTGCTTAACAACCATAATTGCTTTTTGGCTTCTGCTTCATAACCGTTAAATGCTAATACGCGTGCATATTTCAATAAATCGTAGCGGGTTGGATAATTCAACACAATTTCATGAATATCCTGTAATTGTTCAGGCGTTTGCTGGCTATACGGATTTAAACGAATCCACGCAATGCGGCGGTTAAATTCTTCTAGTACAAAAATACGCTCTTGATTGGTGATTCTTTCAGGTGTGTGTTCGTAGCGTACCGACTGATTCAATTTAGGCACCATCACTTCATAATCACGATAAATCAGCATCAATAACAATGCACCAATCACAAAAGTCGTGCGTAAATAAATTGGAGATAAAGTGAAGCTTTTGAACACACGTTGTGATTGAACCATGCCGATAATAAAACCTACAGGCAGCAAGAAGTAGGCATAGTTTTGTGGAAATTCCAGCATGGCATGTACGCTAAATGCACCGAGCATTAAAATCCCCACAACCGATTCCACCGACTGGGTATATTTATGCAGCTGGTAAGCCCAATAACCCAAATACGCCAAAAATGGCACGCCGAGTATCACACCATTCCAAAGTAAAAAGTCCAAAATGAAATTGTGTGCGCTGCGAATCCACACAGGGCCTTGCACAAATTCACTAATCGTGACATACGCCACGCTGGTTTGATGCCAACCATAGCCCCACCAGGGTTGATGTTCAATCGCAGCGAGCATTTGTTGCCAAATCGCCAAACGTGACATATCACCTGTGGCGCGTTGTACCACATCGCGAGATTGCACCGAAAGTTCAGCACTTTGCGAGAGTAATTGACTGAAAGCAGGTGCAATAAAAATCAGCCCGATAAATGCGGCAAACCACAGTAAGCTATAGCGCCATTTAATCCGCATCACGCCACGGTATTGTTGATAGCTCAAATAGATCAAGAGACACAGCGACGCCAACCATGACGTTCGCGATTGACTCAGTACCACACCGACCAAAATCATGGCAGCTGCAATCACAATCCATACGGTTTTAAGTTTTTGTTTTTCATATAAATATAGGCATGCCATGAGTGACATCACCAAAAAAGTCGCCATATTATTCGGTTGGGCGAAATTGGCATAAGGACGTTGCCCGATTTTTATATCCACCATCATTGGCAGGTATTGATCGAGTGTCAGCCACTGGCAAATTGCCATGAATGCGGTAATACTTCCCACGCCGAGTAGCACATAACTAAAGCCTGCGAAGATGCGTTCACGTTCAATACTATTTTGAGTGAGGTTATAGCCCAAAATGATTGCCAGCCAAAAACTAAAGATATACACACTGCTGAGCAAAGCTTTGTCAAAAAAGTAGACTAAGCCAAAGCCCCACTGAATGAGTGGGACACTGCTCAGTGCCAGTAAAGGCAGGCTAATTTTAGGTATCTGTAATTTTGCTTTAAAAAGGCTGGCTGCGAGAGCAAACAAGGCAAAAAATGCGTAAAGTTCGCCTGTATAAGTAACCCACGGACGGTAGTGAATGGGCAATAGCCATGCAAGGGAGATAAAGATACTGGTCAGAAGCAAGAGGAAAAATTTCATGCTGTAACAGTTGAAAAAAAGATGAGCTATGATAATAAAAAAAGGAAACTGTCGCACCTCATGTTGAATTCGCCCATTCTCAAATCGCAATTCTTCTGCTACATTCCCTTAATTTTTATTTATAAAAAAAGACTTAGCATCCTATGAAGTCCGAATATCAATCACATATCGATATTTTACGTGCACTTGCAGTAATACTAGTAATACTGAATCATTTAGATTTTTCTTTTTTTTCAGGTGGATTTATAGGCGTAGATGTATTTTTTGTTATTTCAGGATATCTCATTACAAAAAATATTCTGTTGGAAAAAAATAGATCAGGATCATTTTCTTTCAAACACTTCTATCAAAGAAGAGTGCTACGTCTAGCGCCAGCTTTTTTTACTGTATTATCAATTTGCTCTATTGCTTTTTACTTCATTCTTACCCCTGAAGAATGGTTTCAGTATTTAAAAACAGCAGCAGCAACTGTCACTCTCACATCCAATATTTATTACACCACTTTATTAAACGATTATTTTAGTATTTCAGGGAAATCAACACCTCTCTTACATATTTGGTCTTTAAGCCTAGAAGAGCAATTTTATTTAATTTGGCCGTTATTACTTTTAGGGATCATTCAACTATCAAGAAATTTTAAAATTTTTTCATTATTTTTTATTACTATACTTTCATTGATTACCTCTCACCTACTAATTCAAAGTAATCCAATTGCTGCCTACTATTTGCTTCCTTCTCGAATATTTGAATTTACAATCGGTGCTGCTTTAGTATTTTTACCTTCTTCAAATCTTGATAAAAATACATCAATATTATTAAGCATTCTTTTTATTTTTATCATTGTTGCATCAAGTTCTTTTATTGATAGCCGATCTCTGTTTCCTTCTTTTACAGCCTTACTCCCTTGTCTTTCTGCTGCAGGTTTTATCTACTTTGGAAAGTACTCCACTGGACTTTCAACCAAATGGATAGAGTATATTGGAAAAATTTCATATCCTATGTATTTGTGGCATTGGCCTATTATCGTTTATTTAACAATACTTTCTATTAGTTTAAATTTAATTGGAAAAATTTTAATTTTAGTTTTTACGATTGTATTTTCTGTCTTAACTTATGAAAAAATTGAGAAAAAAATTAAAAAAACTTCAAAAACAGCAACTATGCCCATAAAAAAATTATTTATCCTTCCATCCTTATTTATTATTTTTCTCAGTACAAGTAGCTCACTATTTCACCAAAAAGAAGAAAATAATAATACACTGGATACACCAATCATAAAATGTATTGACCAAAATCAACACCCCATTAACGATTGTTTAATGGGTAATAAAAATGCTGAAAAAATTTCTGTATTATTGATTGGAGATAGTCATGCTAATGCACAATCAGGCTTCATCAATCACCTTTTATTAGATGCCAATTTACAAGGTTATGAACTCACAAAGTCTTCCTCAGCCTTTTTATACGGACTGCACAGATCTGTACAAAATCCAAAAAGCAAGGAGATTCATTTAATATCAGATTATTACCCCCATAACACAACAGTTGCTGATCTCATACATGCAAATAAATTCAAGTATGTCGTTATGGGTGGTTACTTCCCTCATAACTGGAAGCGCAATCTTTACTCTACAAATACAACTCCTTCCACCTCTTCCTCTAAAGCATTCTTTATAGAAGGATTGAAGAATTCTATAACTCTGATTGAAAATTCAGGTGCTATACCTGTTTTAATGAATGACAATCCAATTCTTACAGACGTGGATGTCAACTGTCATGTGAGATCTTCTTTTTCAGATTGCAGTTTTGAAAGAAAAAAATATGAAGAAGACTTTATGGAATGGCATGAAATATTAAACACAATTAAAAAAGAACATAAAAATATTGTGGTTATAGATTTTAACAATATAATTTGTAATAAGAATTCTTGTTTTTCTTCACTTAATAATGTTGCTTTATATAGAGATAATCAACATCTAACTTACGCTGGTTCTAAGCAAATTGGTATCGAGTACTTAAAACAGCACACAAATCCTTTTCAATAGCCAAGATGACAAAACTTAACTACTATTTCAAATAGCATATTACGTTGATCCGCATAGTTGCGAATTATTACACAAGTTTACTGCATACAAATGGACAAGCAACTTAAGTGAGTCTCGTTATACTTCCACTGCTTAGCTTAAAAACGTGATACACATCACACAATGACAATATTTGTCCAAAAGCACAAAATTCAACCTGACAAAATTTGTCACTTTTTAACAAAAATATACAGTGAAATTTATAGTGTGAATTTTTTTATGTATAAGATGCTGTTTTTCTGTATAAATTGTCTATAATAAAAGTTGGCACGTTTAGTGCTAACATTAAAATAGCTTACATAGCTTATAATTAAATTAACAACATTTGTGGAGAATGTTATGAATACAATGCAGAAGGGCTTCACGCTCATCGAGCTTATGATTGTGGTTGCTATTATTGGTATTTTGGCTGCAATCGCGATTCCTGCTTATCAAAACTACACGAAGCGTTCACACGTATCTGAAGGTTTAAGTCTTGCTGGTGGTGCAAAAACAGCTGTAACTGAATATTACTCATCAAAAGGTGTTTGGCCTACTTCTAACGCAGAAGCAGGTATTTCCACTACAATTAAGGGTAATGCTGTTAACAGTGTGGTTGTAACTGGTTCTGGTGTAATCACAGTAACTTATAATACAAAAGTTGCACCTAGTGCTACTCTTGTATTAAAAGGTACTGATAAGGATGGAGCAGTACAATGGGATTGTACTGCTACCGCAGGTGGTAACTTGGATTCTAAATATCGTCCAGCTAACTGCCGTTAATAATTAAGGTTTAAAAAAGCACCCTACATAGGGTGCTTTTTTATAAAGGAATAGTTTTTTTGTGCGCAAATTATATAATTGTAGCCTTATTATAGTAATATTAGCTTTTACCATTTATTTGTATTGGTCTGGTTTATTTGGTGACTACGTTTTTGACGACCCTGTAAATATTTTAGACAATCAAAAAATCGCGATTACATCTTTAGACTTGAATAGTTTAAAAACTGCGTGGTATTCAGGTGATGCAGGTCCGCTAGGTCGCCCCATCAGCATGTTGTCCTTTGCACTCAATCATTATTTTACAGGTTTTGAGCCTTTTTATTTTAAATTTACAAATCTATTTATTCACTTAATCAATGGTTTATTGGTTTTTATTATTAGCCTAAAATTATTTCAATGGCTAAGCCACCAATACCAAAGAATTTCGCTTCAATCTGCCGTATATCTTGCTTGTTTAGTCAGTTTAATATGGCTCATTCACCCTTTAAATCTAACCAGCGTATTGTACGTTGTACAACGCATGACTAGCCTATCCACATTATTTGGATTATTCGCACTTGCTATTTATTGTTTCTGGCGTACTCGAGCAATCACGGGGTTAAATACTATATTTGCGTTATGCGGTGTAGCTTTAAGCCTATTAGCCTCTATACTAAGTAAAGAATCTGGAATTTTATTTATTCCCTTAATTTACTGGGTTGAATTGACTATTTTCCAAGCTAAAAACCTACAATTTCAACCAATTTATATCAAAAAAATTAAATTAATTCATATGCTTTGGGGTGGAGTAATTGCTGCTGGATTAATATTTTTATATTTATTGCCACCCTATCTTAACCCTGTAAATTTCGCAAGACGTGATTTTACTTTAGATGAGCGACTACTTACCGAATCACGAGTGATTTTTTATTATCTAAAAATGACCTTTTATCCATTACTTTCGGATCTCAGTTTATATCATGATGATTTTACCATTTCCAAATCAATCACTCAGCCAATAACAACACTATACTCTTTAGCTGGACTGCTTGGAATTAGCCTAGCCTGTATATTCTTGTTTAAAAAACACCCTATGTTACTTTTTGCTTGGGGTTGGTATGTCATTAGTCAATTACTCGAATCAACTTTTATTAGTCTTGAATTAGTCCATGAACATCGTAATTACTTTGGCATCATTGGTTTTATAGTTGCAGCAGTCTATTATATTGCTCAAATTAATAATAAAAAAATTCAACCTTTTATTTATGTATTAAGTGCTATCTATATTGCAAATTTAGCATGGACAACATGGCAGCGTTCCGAAATTTGGTCAAATCTTGTAGATCATGCAGTATATGAAGCAGCGATGCACCCACAGTCAGATCGTGCTAATTATCAATTGGCTCGTATTTATATGAAACTAATGCAAAACGAGCCCCATTCACAACAAAAAATGCATTATGCACAGCTTGCTCAACACGCCTTAAATAAAGCGAAAAATAGCTATATACCTGCGAATGGTGCTTGGTTTGCTGAGTTACACTTAGCATCTTATCTCGGAAACCCTATTTCACAGCAAACCATTAATGAATTAATCTGGCGTTTGGAATATAAACCCTTCCAAAATAGTAATGTCAGTTTTTTGAGTGCCTTTTCAAATTGTCAAATTAATGACTTTTGCAAAGTACCTCATGAGCAAGCTGTATTGATTATTGCTGCTGGACTAAATAATCAAGGAATAGACAATCGATTAAAATCAGAAATTTATAAATTATTAACACAATATTTTGTGGGTGTTATTTCTGATTTTGAAAAAGGTGAAGAGTTTATGCAACATGCGATCACGTTACATGAGGATGTTAATGGGCATTTAATTTTCACTCAAGTATATCGTCTACAAGATAAGTTGATCCAAGCTCAACAACAATTGCAACGAGCAAAGCAACTCGATACTAAGAATGCTTGGATCAAAGAGATTGAGATTGAACAGCGTAATATAGATAATGCTATGCTTACTAAAAAAAGAGCAAACCATGAAAATTAGTATCGTCCTTCCCGCCAAAAATGAATCTGCTGCAATTGGTCAAACCCTTGCACAGATTCAACAATTACAGCTTGCTCATGAAATTATTGTGGTGAATGATGGTTCTACAGACCAAACCAAACAAGTCGCAGAAACCGCTGGTGCTAAAGTAGTTACTCATCCCTACTCCAAAGGTAATGGTGCAGCGATTAAAACAGGGGCACGTACTGCAACAGGTGACATCATTGTATTTATGGATGCAGATGGGCAGCATGATCCGCAAGATATCCCTCGCTTGATTGAGAAAATTGAACAAGGCTATGATTTAGTCGTTGGCGCTAGGCAAAAAGGTTCACAAGCAAGTATTGGCCGTGGTATTGCCAATGCACTCTATAACAACCTTGCAACGTATATGACTGAGCAAAAAGTAGAAGACCTCACCTCTGGTTTTCGTGCAGTTAGAGCAGACAAATTCCGTGAATTCCTATATTTGTTGCCAAATGGATTTTCATACCCAACCACCAGCACCATGGCTTTTTTCCGTGCAGGTTACTCCGTGACTTATGTTCCAATACATGCAGCAAAACGCATAGGCAAAAGTCATATTCAGCCGCTGAAAGATGGAGTACGCTTCTTTTTAATTATCTTTAAAATTGCCACGTTATTTTCACCTTTAAAGATGTTTCTTCCAATCGCGATTCTCCTATTTATGATTGGAACGGGCTGGTATGGCTATACTTTGTGGGATGCAGGTCGTTTTACCAATATGAGTGCTCTACTTTATACAGGTAGCATTATGATCTTCTTAATGGGGCTTATTTCAGAGCAAGTAACGGCTTTGATGTATAAGGATAGTGATTAAAATAAATGTTAATAGATCTACAAAAGCTTTGGGGAGTTCTTACTCCACAGGAGCGACGTAAATCCATCATAATGTTGGCCTTTATCACAGTAATGGCAATGGCGGAAACTTGTGGCGTTATTTCTATTATGCCTTTTCTAGCCGTATTGGCACGTACGGATGTTATATTTGAGAATTCGTGGCTAAATTGGGCTTACACAACATTTAATTTCACGAGTAGCAATGATTTCATGCAAGCATTAGGCGTGCTTTCTATTGCTATGGTTGTTGGTTCTTCACTTTTTAAAACCGTAACACTGCACATTGTAAACAGATTCGTATTTTTCCTACGCCACCATTTGAGTGTACGACTGTTAGAGCGATATTTGCAGCAACCTTATGAGTTTTTCTTAATACATAATTCATCGTTGCTTAGCCGAAATGTGTTGTCTGAAATTGATGAGTTATTAAATGGTTTAATAAAACCTATTTCCCAGCTTATTGCTCAAGGTGCTGTAGTCATTGCAATGCTGGTGCTTTTATTCATTTATAACCCTGTTATCGCAGTATTTATTGTTCTTTCAGTGAGTACCTTATATGGTGCAATTTATCTGTTAGTGCGAAAACGATTAAACCGTATAGGACACGAACGCCAGTTTAGCAACGGGAAACGTTTTCAGGCTTGCAATGAGGTGCTCAGCGGTATTAAGGATGTAAAAATCACTCAAACTGGTGATATGTATTTAGAGAAATTTTCATCTTCTTCTCGAAATTTTGCTCGCCATCAGGCTACCGCCGAAACTTTGTCTCAGTCACCATTATATATTGTTGAAGCTGTAGGCTACACAGGGTTAATTATTCTTGCCTTGATTTTAATGATTACTAGTAATGATATTGCTCATGTTTTACCAGCTTTAGGCCTGTATGGGTTTGCTGCATTTCGACTGTTGCCATCTGCTCAAATTATGTACCGTGGCTTGGCTCAACTAAAATTCTCTTCTGCTAGTTTAGATGTTCTTTACCAAGGTTTATCTCTACTTAGTCAAACCCCAAAAGAGGAGATAAAACCGCTACCGCTAAAACATGAAATCCGTTTAGAGAACATTCATTATGCTTATCCAAGTACGCCCAATAAAAAAGTGTTTAACGGCTTGAATTTAACCATTAAAATAAATACCAGTCTTGGCATTAAAGGCACTAGCGGTACAGGTAAAAGCACCTTAATGGATATTTTGCTTGGCCTACTTCAAGGCCAACAAGGAAAACTCTATGTAGATGACGTTGAAGTAAATCAAAGCAACGTACAAGCATGGCAAAAGTTAATCGGTTATGTACCTCAACATATTTTCTTGGCAGATGCCACTGTAGCTGAAAATATTGCCTTTGGTATCCCTAAAGAACATATCAACCAAGTCGCCCTAGAAAAAGCTGCCAAAGCTGCACAAATTCATCATTTTATCGAGAATAACTTAGAGCAAGGCTACCAAACGATACTTGGCGAACGTGGCATTCGCCTTTCTGGTGGTCAGAGACAACGTATTGGCATTGCCCGCGCGCTTTATCATGACCCTGCCGTATTATTTATGGATGAAGCGACTAGTGCACTTGATACTGAAACTGAAGCTGCACTAAATGAGTCTGTACAGCAATTATCAGGACAGAAAACTATTATCGTAATAGCACATCGAGAGCAATCGTTAAAATATTGTAATAAAACAATCAAGCTGTGACTTGCTTATATAGCATATTTAAGGATATTAAATTTTATGATTGATAATAAATGTAAATCTTGTGAAATGCCCGTAGTTACGCGACAAGCAAAATGTAGTGTATGGAGTGATTTTTTAAATGACAAGATAGTCTATGATTTCTGTGAATCATGTGGGCATGCATCTATACCACAAAATTTTCACGATTATGCTACAACAGAATATTTTAGTGAATCTGGCGTCTCTTATAGTAAAATCAATAGGGTCGGTGATGAGAGAATTCCTGGTCGAGAGTATTACATGGGGTGCTTAGCGATAGAAGCAATGTTTGAGGCTGGCATGAGTTGCAAAAATATTCTTATTTTTGGTGCTGGTCAATCAATGGATCATAAACACCTTAAAAAAGAATATAGTGAAATTGATGTAAAAATCACTGACTTAAAGAACTTTCAACAACATGAAAACTTTATTGATATAACCTCAGCATCAAAATTTGATGTTGTCATTGCCTGCGAAGTTATCGAGCATTTTTTAACCCCAAAAGAAGATTTTGTATTATTATTAAGCAAATTAAATCCTAAAGGTTTGCTTATTTGCTCTACTGACATAAGAAAAAGTCATGCAGATAACATATCCAAAACAACCTATCCATTTATGTTAGGACACACTTCTTATTACACGGGAAAGTCTTTGATAGGGATTATCAAGTTTATCAGCGATGATTATATAATAGACTTTCGAGCACCTGAAAAATTAGGCACAAATAAAAGGTACGTGTTGATTTCAAAGGACAATAACTGCATCCAAGGTGTTGCCTGCTATTTTTCCAAATTTAAATATGCTCCATGTGAACCCTCTGGAAAATCACTAAATCCTAGAAAGTGGGCTAATAGATTAAATAGATTATTATCGAAGTATTTTAACCTGAAGGGTGGGCTTTAAAAAATTTTATGAAAAACATCGGCATTATCCTCGCTTCTGGCACTGGAACACGCTTCCGATCTGAAACTCCTAAACAGTTTATTAAGCTTGCGGGCAAGCGTGTGATTGAACATACCTTGGATTGTTTCGAGCAACATGCTTCGATTGATGATATTCTAGTAGTAACTGCCGAAAGCCAAAAACCATTGGTTGAAGAAATTATTCTTCAAAATGCCTATAAGAAAGTACGTCGCATAATAATTGGCGGCGCAACACGTCAAGCTAGTACTGCTGCTGGTATTGCTGCCATTGTTGGTGACAATCATAAAGTGTTGGTGCATGATGCCGTGCGTCCACTATTGGATCATGCTACCATTGATCGTTGCTTAGCTGCCTTGGAAACTGCAGATTGTATTGATACCGTCATTCCACCCACCGATACCATTGTTCAGGCTTCCGCTGAAAATACAATTGCTAATATTCCTGATCGAAGTATATTACGTTTGGGACAAACACCGCAGGGGTTTCGCTCTGGCTTATTGCGTGAAGCGCATAAGTTAGCCTTTCATGATTCCCAGTTAAAAGTAACAGATGACTGTGGCATTGTACTCCATTACGGCTTAGCGCCAGTTGTACTGGTGGAGGGTAACGTCAGTAACATTAAAATCACCCACCCATCAGATATTTACTTGGCTGATCGGCTATTTCAATTGCGTAGTGCTACAACCTCTCAGGTTGATTTACGCCATTTAAAGAACAAAGTAGTGATTGTAATAGGAGCTAGTCGTGGGATTGGTCTGGCCTGTGCTCAACTCGCACGACAACATGGTGCAGTTGTCATAGAGGCATCTCGTCACACTGGTATTGATGTTTGTGATAGGTCATCTATTAACCGTTTATTTTCGCAAATCGTTGAACAATATGGTCGTATTGATTTTATTGTGAACACTGCTGGCGTTTTGCGTACTGGAGCAGTATCCACACAAACAGATGAGCTGATTAATGAACAACTAGATATTAATCTAAAAGGCAGCATTATTGTGGCACAAGAGGGCTTTAAGTGTTTAAAAGAAACAGGCGGTAGCATTGCTCTGTTTACTTCAAGCTCATACACCAGAGGTCGCGCTTTTAGTGCTGTATATTCAGCAACGAAAGCTGCCGTCGTGAATTTAACTCAAGGGCTAGCGCATGAATTTCATCCATTTAATGTGCGTATTAATGCTATCAATCCTGAGCGTACAGCCACGCCAATGCGTACCGAAAATTTTGGTAATGAACCAGAAGAAACCTTGCTTGATGCTGAAGCGGTTGCTAAAGACACATTAGCAACACTACTGCGCTCGATTAGTGGTGAGGTAGTAGATGTTCGACGCTAAGCTAAAACAGCTAACCTCTTATATGAAACTTCCTATCTATGCTTTAATATGTATATTTGCATGGATTTTTATCGTACCGATTGCTCTATTGTTACCTCGTAAAAAAAATTGGGTGGCAGTCATAGGAAGACAAGAAGGTAAATTTCTAGATAATGCTAAGTATTTCTTTCTTCAAGCGAGTCAAGATTACCCTAACAAGCGTTTTGTTTTCATCAGTGAAGATAAGGCAGTTGTTGCCCTCATTAACAGCTATGGCTTGGAAGCTCTTCCTTATCCAAGCTTTAAATCAATTATATTCTTGCTTCGTTGCAGAATATTTGTAGTTGATGAAGCTGCTTGGTTTAGCAAGTTAAGGTTCTTTTTTTTGTACGGTGTAACCTCAGTTCAACTTTGGCATGGTATTTGGTGTAAATATATTGAACTTTCAAAGTGGCAACATGAACAAGGGAATGTCTCGTGGAGTTCTGCAAAGTTTCTGCTTAAATTACGACTTTTTTTATACCGATTAACTGGTAGACGAATGACTTATGATGTTGTTGTTGCTACATCTGAGTTCTACAAGAAAGAAGTGTTTCAACCTGCTTTTCTCTCAAAAAGATTCCTGATTACTGGCTACCCTAGAAATAATTTTGGTCTCAACCTTACAGGAAAATATAAAGATTTAGCATGGAGCAATATAGACACTGACATCTCGCAAAAACTTACTGATTGGAAAAGCAAAAATAAAACTCTCGTTCTAATCGCTCCAACTTTTCGAGACTCAGGAACAATGCCAATGCAAATAACTAGCCAAGACCTATTACTTCTAAATGAATTTGCTGTTGAAAATAATTATGAATTTATCTTTAAACTACATCCATCAGATACCAGTAAGGATTTTTTGAAGAGTAAACATTTTCATATTTATCAACGAAATGCTGATATTTACCCGTTATTTCCATATTTTGATGCTCTTATTTCTGATTACTCTTCCATTACAATGGATTTTTTACATTGCGATAAACCAATCCTTTTTTTTATTCCAGAAAACGACACATATATTGAAAGAGACCGGCAGCTTCAGTTTGATCCTAAAACTATGATGCCGGGTTTAATTTCTAAAAATGTTAACGAGCTAATCAGCGGATTGTTAGCTGAAATTGGCGAGGATAATTTCAAAGATGATAGGCAGCGGCTAAAACAAAAAGCATTTGATAAAGTTACTCAAAATAAAGCTGTTAACGACATTATTCGTGTAATTAACTAATGCAGTGCCTGATAGGCTTCTATATACAGCTTAATCATTTTATCGATTTTAAAATTATCCTCGATATATGAGCGAGCGTTCAATGATAGTTCTTTCTGTAATCTAGAAGTTTCTTTTAGTATTCTAATTGCTTCAACAAAACTTTGGATATTATTTTTATCGCATAAGAAACCCGTTTCCCTATGCTGGATAACTTCGGGCAAAGCTGAACCATTTGTTGTGATAACAGGTAACCCACATGCCATTGCTTCTAGCACAGTAAGCGGCAGCCCCTCACTCCGTGATGTAAATAATAATGCATCAGCTTCTTGCATAGCATTGATTACTTGTGCTTTATCCAATCGCCCTAAATCATGCATATTTTTTGGCATTTTATATCTATCTTTTGCTGCCGCTTCCCCTCCAGTATAGTATAGTTCAAAATCATTACCTAGTTCCTTCATGATTGGTGTTAACAGATCAACACCTTTTCGAGCCATCCAACTCCCTATATATAATAAACGAAAAGGTGCTTCTTTTTCTTTGAGTTGATTACTAAGTTTGAATAAGTCTGTATCAACACCATTATAAATAACTTCAATGGGGATATTAATTACTTTTTGGTGAGCTATTAGAGCTGCAAACTGGCTAACTGCGGTCACCTTATTTGCACGTTGCATTGTTTTACGTTCTATATTCTTAATCCAATAATTATGGTATTGGGTTCTCAAAAAACCTTTGTACGGTTGCAGTTCTGGATCATGTATTGAGTGATGAATTGTTGCCACTATAGGTATATTTTTAGGTAAAAATCGGCTATGTAGCCAGGTATTTACATGAATCACAGTTGCCCAGTTGGGAGGCTTTGGAATTGGGACTGACCATGGGGCATATTCGGCACGTAAGGGTAACCATGTAATTTCAGCGCGAATTCCTCTTTTATTAAGTTCTTCTACCAAATTAATAGTAAAAACATCTGTTCCTGTGCCACATCGTACTGTTGGGAACCACACACCTAATTTCTTAGTGGAAGATAACATTTTAGTTCTGCTCCCTACGAGTTTTCCAAACTGTAAAAATATCAACCCCAACAAAACCACCTGGAAACCTTGGAGAAAAATGAAAAAGAATAACAGCCAAAACAGCGACTGCGCGTAAACCATCAATATCTGGCCGATATTTAATATATTTTTTGTTAGTCATATTTTTGCATATTTAATATATAGTCTAAATTACAGCCAAAACTTTTCCACTCAAACTGCTTCGCAAAGCTCTGACACTGATCGGTGCGTTTAGAATGCCTTAATGCTGTGATCGTTTGTTTAGCCAACGCTTCATAGTTATCTCTTTCAACCAGCCAACCCGATTCATTTTGTTTTACTGCATCCACAATACCACCCGTAGCAAAAGCTACTGTAGGTAAACCATGTGCTGCTGCCTCAATTGCGACCATGCCAAAACCTTCAGGATCTTCTGGAATATGCTTGACTGGGAAAATATGTAAATCAGCTAAATAATAAAAACTTGATAAGACTTCATCATCACTAATATTTCCAGTAAAGATAATATTATTTTCAGCATCATATTTTTTTGCGGTTGCTAAAATTAACTCTTTAGATTGCAGATTTTTATTTAAAGACTGATTTGGTGTATCCCCAATAATGACAAGTACAGTATTCGGTATTGCTTTTACAATTTTAGAAAAACTGAAATCAATAAACTCATTCAAACCTTTGCGTTCTGTCAATCTACCCACAGAAATAAGAATTTTTTTATTCTGTAAATTATATTGGCTCTTTAATTGTTGAATAAGTTGTTCATTTCTAGGTTTTGGAGGAAAACTAACCCCTGGGTGAATAATGCTTAATTTTTTTTCACTTATTCCTTTTTTCAGACAAATATCATAAGTTGGAGAACTATTTGCAATTACTTTGCTAGAAAATTTGATGAAAGGAATCCATAACAAATTATATAATTTATTACTTGTACCAATATCCAAGCCATGAATATATACAATACTTTTTTTGCCAAAGACTTTTGCCCAAAATGTTGTAATAGGTGCAGTTAGGCCACTGCCTGCAAATAAAATATCTGGGCGTTGAGTTACGCAAATCCAAAATGTTTTGATAAAAGCGAGTATTAAAAATAATGGTAAAGGATTGAGTCTTACTCCATAAAATTTACAATTTTGAGGTGCAGATGTTTTAGCCTGAGAATGACTGAAGAGGTAGACGTCGTGCGATTGGCTCAGTTCATCTGCGATATGCCAGTTGAGTCGTTCCATCCCCCCAATGAGTGGGGGGAGGTTACGTGTCACGATTAAGATAGAGTTTTTATTGGTCATGAGGTTTGAATGGATTTCTATACTTCTTAAGATATTGTACGCCAATTTCAGTTGCCCCTGTATAGGTTAAATGATGCGTATCTCTGTACAAAGGTGTATGATTGAAATAGGAATAGCAAAAACCATCGGGGCATATAATATCTGTAAAATCAATAATTAATAACTTAGGATATTTTTGCTTTAAATGTAATAACTGTAAATTCCAGCTTTTTATGTGATCAAAATGTAGAGCAGAATCATAGCGACAAACTTGTTTTGGTTTATCACTTCTTATATTACAATTAATATCTATATTTTTAAGTAATGGATTATCTTGGATAATTACGGGTACTGCACCAGCTTTTAAAACTAAACTTATTGCCTGATCTATACCCTCAAAGAATGCTTTTTTTGAATCTTTCTGTTTTTCATTGCTATACATACAATAATTCATTGTAAAATATCCTCCCATAACAACAAAGCGATAATTATTTTTTTTAATCATATGTTGGATTAAATCATTTCTTTCTCTAAATCGCTTAACCCAATAGTCTCTTTCATTTTCAGATTTATCACTCCTAACACAATCTGTATCTGGTAAAAATATTGTCGTGGATTGTGTGAACTCATAACCCAAAATTTCTGCATCTGTACTTAGAATATCAACTATTGGGGATTGTGCATTTGCATGTGAATCACCAATGAGTAGAAGATCAATATTAACCTTATTTTCCTTTAGACCGAATAAGCATTCTTGGAAAAGATTTGAATCAAGACATGGGTTTTCTTTTGATTGATATAGTTTTTTAATTTCACCTTCCTGTGAACTATCGCGCTGCATGATGATGAGTGATATAAAAATTATTATTAAACTCGGAAGTATGAAAAAAGTTTTAATCGTATTTTTAGGTTTTTGGGCATAATAATTTTTTATAGTTTTTTCAATTTTCTCATAACTTATAACTGACAATGCAATAACAAATAAAATTACAGCAATTGAGATAAATAAATTTAATTGAATAGAATTAATATTTAAATAAACAATGATGGGCCAGTGCCATAAATACATTGGGTATGATATTTTTCCAAGATATTTTATTTGGCTAAGAAAATTAAAATCACCAATAGCACTAGAAAAGTAAATAAATAAAGCTGCCCCTACACATGGAATTAATGCAATATATGAGGGAAAAATAGTCGCTTTATTAATATATACACTTGCAAATAAAATAATAATCATTGAGATTGCAGTAAATATATAAGATATATTTTTTGAGAAATCTTTTTTAGGTAAGAATACAATCAAACTGCCTATGCAGAACTCAAATATACGAGATGGCAATAAATAATATGCTGCTATTGGGTCTGATAAAACAAAAACATGTGATACACTAAC
Source organism: Acinetobacter sp. YH12058 (assembly GCF_013419805.1). Lineage (NCBI taxonomy): Bacteria > Pseudomonadati > Pseudomonadota > Gammaproteobacteria > Moraxellales > Moraxellaceae > Acinetobacter > Acinetobacter sp. YH12058. The sequence continues at coordinate 50,973 of NZ_VOZL01000003.1, read as the reverse complement.
TGAAACTAATATAATGAATAGTAATAGTAGAATTGAATAGAATTTGGACTTTATTTTCAAAATAAGGAACAAAAATAAAGGCCAGATTAAATAAAACTGCTCTTCCAGACTCAGTGACCAAATATGTAATAAAGGTGTAGATTTTGCATTGATGCTGAAGTAATCACCAAGTAATGTCCAATAATAAATATTAGAGGTTAATGTTACCGAAGAAACGAGTGTTTTTAAAAAGTTAATCCATTCATCAGTAGTTAAGACAAAATAAAAAGCCAAACAGCAACTGATCATAACTGTAAAAAAAGTAGGTGCTAATCTAATCACTCGACGTTGGTAAAATTTTTTAAAAGAAAATCGTGATGTATTTTTTACCTCAGACTCAATATTTTTAGTAATTAGATAACCAGAAATAACTAAGAATATATCAACTCCAATAAACCCCCCATTGAAGTAAGGAAGTTCGAGATGATTAAAAATAACCAGTAATACTGCCAACGCCCTTAAAATATCAATATGAGATAAGTATTCATGTCTCATGCAAATCTAACCATTTGAAATTTTTATAAAAGTTTTAACAATAAAGTCATCATTTTTGTAAATCAATGACATTATTTGTCAAACCCAAAACACCATACCAAACTAAGCTATTGAAATATATTAAATTAAATATTGGCATGTTTCTTGACTATCTTCTGGGAAGATTATATTCGGAGATCATCCCCATGATCAATATCAAAGGGTTTACACTTGTTGAATTAATGATTGTTATCGTCATTATTGGGGTTTTGGCTGCAATCGCAATTCCAGCCTACCAAAATTATACCACTCGGGCGCAGGTTCCTGAGGCACTAGGCATGGCAAGTGTATTTAAAGCAGACTTACTTGCCGTCTATGGTACAAGTGGTACTTGTCCAACATCACCCGTAGATTTTGGACTAAACTCATCTGGTACAATTAATTCAAAATATGTTCAAAGTGTTAGCATAAATACAACGTATTCTGGTGCATTATGTGCATTTGATTTTACGTTTAATACAGTAGGTATGAATGCAGGTGTTACAGGAAAAACCCTCACTTTTGCCATGATGAATTATGCTGGAAATGGTGCAGCGCGTTGGGAGTGTGCTTCTAGCCAAATTAGACAACGATATTTGCCAACTATTTGTAAAGGCATATAATTTTTTACCGTAAAATATATCAGGGTAAGTGACGACAAGTTTCGTATCTCGCAGTGATAAAATTGCTGGTTCAGTTATTTGGGGTAACTGTTCTAACAACCAGTCTGGTAATTGTTTTAATTCAGTTGGTTGCATTTTTATTTATCCTATTTTTAATAATTTCAACTTGGTACTTACGTTACACAACATAATTTGTGAAAGTTCAGTGTAAGTTAGTCCATAGGAGCATATTGTCACACAAGGGTTTCAACAAAATTAAGAACAGAAATCAAGCCACTCATCGTTTCTATTTGATGAATTGGGATACCGCTAGTGACTCTATTTTCGGACGTTAAAAAAATCTTCATCGCAGCCTGATCATCACCTGTCAAAGCATGTAAAGCCTGGTATAGACGAATCAGCAACAGTGCTAATTTCCCCTGTTTAGAATTTGGATCTAATTCAGGTTGGTTTTGCAATTGAGTGATTGCCTCAACATCCATATCTAGCACTATTGCGAGCTGAGACTGACTAAGGGAAAGCAGTTTAGCAGCCCTAAGTACTGACTTTCCCAATACAGCTGCTGGTACTACCTGCTGTTCCAATAACGTCATAGCATCACCTCAAGCTCTAATTTTACTGATCAAGCCTTAAATCTAACAATATCATACAAATTACTAGATAAAACGATCACCTATTACTGTTCGTAGCATACCAGTTATTCTTACTTGTTAGACGACCAGAAATAGTCACATAAGCTAATTTTGCCAACACCTGATGATTCATACTTACACCACGCCCTGCTGCTTCCAAGGCAAGTTTTTGATGAATAATGATGGAACACGAACAATAAATCGACCACTATATTAACCAAGGGGGGCAGTTTTTAAATGCCGCTAGGGGGGCATTTTTACACTGCCGCTAACACAGCTATCTTCCTAATTTTTTAAAATAGGTTTCACATTTTGAAGCGGGGCCAAAATTATATTTTAAAGCGGTATTGGCTCTAGCTGTTGCATATTCAATACCTTGAATTTCACGCTGCTGAGCAAAAACTTGAATCGCAGGATGTAACTGTTCTGAGCAACTGGCATCGTTGCTAAAGTATTTTAAAGTCTTGGTATTGGAAAAATATATTGCAGCAAACAATCGCCCATCTTTAAACACAATCGCGGATGAAGCATCTAAAGTGCTTCCAGACCGACCTTCATAATACAGCGCCTCATCTGTTTTCAGTAAATATGGCGCTGAGTACTTGTCAAAATTAGATTGAAATTTTAGATAATCATGCTTTAACAATGTTTGAAGTTCTGTTTGGATTTTTGGATTCAAAACAATTTGAGGAATTGATGAAATATCTGAATATTGAATGAAGTCTAGTTCTTGAGCATGAGTAAAAACGGAGATTGAAAAAAGTAGAAAAAGATAATAGTGATTCTTCATATCAAATTTATTATTTTTATGTCCATATTGACTTACTTATGGATTGTTCATTTTATATGGACACTTATGGAGTATCGATAAGGGTAAAACCTTTTTGCATAGTGTTCATAAACATTCTCCACAAATGTTTGTTAATTTAATTATAAGCTTTGTAAGCTATTTTATACTTAGCACTAAACATGCCAACTTTTATTATAGACAATTCTCACAAAAAAACAGCACCTTACACATAAAAAATTTAGAACTTTTAATTTGGCTGTGTATTTTTGTTAAAAAGTGACAATTATTGTCAGGTGTAAATTAAAAATTTAACAAATTTTGTCAATTTTCGAGCAATAGGTCGCATTTTTAATTTCAAAATTAACCTGTCACACATTTACTTGCATTTTTAATCTAAATTTCAGCAAATTTAGCTTGTGTACAGTGATTATCTTTTGTACTCACACAGCTTCCCACTTTGAAAAAAGTGAGTCAATGTAATGAAAACTGCCAATATTGAAAATCTCTCCTTGCCTCTCTTTAAAAAGCGAGAAATTAAAAAAGCAAAGAACATTAGCAACACTCACCCCAAAATAATTGGAGCATTGCCCAATTCATTCTCACGATCTACCCACTGGCGGTCGTAAAACGCATCCAAAATTTCACCAATTTCTTGCACGCCTGTGATTACCGCTTGGCGATACTGCTGCTGTGCCAAACCCTGCACTATATGCGCACAGACCTCATCCCACACCTGTTGCGTGGTCGCTGTTTTAATGCCACGGTCAATCACAATTTCCACTTTGCGTTCACACAAATTCAGGTACAGCAAAACGCCGCTGTTTAGTTCAGTATCCCAAACACCTAATTCTGCAAACAACTGACGGGCGCGGGCATGAGTATCGACATAATAAGCCATACGCGACGGCAAACAGCCTTCAATCACCACCTGAATTTCACCCACATGCCCATGTTCAGCAGCACTCACTGCTTCTGCAATCGCATGTTGATCCTGCGCATTAAAAAAACGCTTGGTGGCAGGTAAATAAAAGAAATGCTTCAGCCAACGCTTTACACTCGGACGGGCTGCAATGTCCATTTTCGGTTGAGTAATAATTTCTGTTGTATCGGTTGTTGTTACCATGATCCTGATGCTCCTCCCCCACCAAAGCCACCACCACCACCGCTATAGCCGCCTCCACCACCAAAACCACCACCGCCACGTCCACCTCCACGACCTGCAGAAGATAAGAAAATTTGAAAAATGGTCTGTGCAATAGCGGTGATAAGTAAAAAGAAAATCCCAGCACCAATCATTAAACTGGTGATTAAGCCTGCGCCATTGACCAAACCTGCCACTGTGCCTGCAACCGCAGCAGTTGAAGCACTGAGGCGTTTTCCTACAATTAGTGAGCCAATTACCCCTGCAATTAAAATAAACAAGGCACTACTCAAGGTTTTTTCACGCGCGTGTTGTTCTTGTAAAGCTTGTTCCTGACGTTGTTTCAACTCTTTTGCAGCCTGTGCAGCAACTTCAGGGTCTAGGTTTAAAATCCGTTCGATTTCTGCCAAGCCTGCATCAATGCCTTGTGCATATTGCGCTTGTTTAAAATAGGGGGTAATGCGCTGGTTAATAATCCGACTGACCACAATATCGGGCAGTACGCCTTCTAAACCATATCCCGTTAAAATCTGAATTCGACGGTCATTGACCGCAATAGCCATCAACAAACCATTGTCTTGCTTGGCAGAACCAAGCTTCCATTGCTCTGCGACACGCATGGCAAAATCAAAAATATCTTCCTGCCCTGTAGTCGGAACAATCACCACACCGATTTGTGCTTTGGCGTGTTGATGTAAATTTAAAATTCGCTGGCTGATTTGCTGTTTTTCTGCGGCAGTCAGCAAATTGGCTTGATCGACCACGGGTTGATTTAAGGTCGGCAAAGTACGGATGGATTCACCCTCTGCCATATCATTCGCAATTTGTGGTTGCTGAACGGGTGTTTCTATAGGTGCTTGCTGAGTGCTCGATGTAGGCTGACGTGAATTTGTAAGATCTGGGATGGGGTTTGCATTTTGAGGATGCTGTTGCTGCACAATTTTACCCAGCACCACAGCTTCGGCGGTTTCATCGGTTGCTGTAGCAACTTCACTATATGCCAAGCAGCTGAAACACATAATTGCCATGAGCAGCAGCATCTGCACTAGATTTATACAGGTCTTGCTGTGCGATTGCAGCATCCAGACATCCTCCTAGGCGTTATTCAAACGAAACTTTCGGTGCTGTTTGTGCGCTTTGTTCGGCACTGAAGTTTGGTTTGGTGTCCATACCAATGACTTTTGCGGTCATCACTTGCGGGAATTGGCGTGCATAGCTGTTAAAGTCTTGCACTGTACTGATGTAACGGTTACGTGCCACGGCAATACGGTTTTCTGTGCCTTCTAGTTGTACTTGTAAATCACGGAATTGCTCATTGGCTTTTAAGTCTGGATAATTTTCAGACACCGCAATTAAACGTGATAAGGCACTGGTCATTTGTGCCTGTGCTTCCTGATATTTCTGGAATAACGCAGGGTCTTCCAATACCGACTTATCCACTTTTAAGCCTGCGACATTGGCACGTGCCTGAGTGACTTCAGTCAAGACTTGTTCTTCATGTTTGGCATAGCCTTTAACCACATTCACCAAGTTTGGCACTAAATCGGCACGGCGTTGATATTGGTTTTGGACTTCTGACCAAGATGCTGTTACGGCTTCATCTTTCACTTGTAAGGTGTTATAGCCACAGCCGCTTAATGTCAAAGTACTGGTTAAAGCCACCGCGAGCATGGTTTTTTTTGTGAAATTCATACATTAACCTCTTACTTATCTTTGTATTTGTTTGAAATGATTTCATTCTAACGTGAAATTCTGACCTGTTTGTGTATTTTGTTTAATCGAGCGAATCACCAAACTGATTACATCCAACAATAACCTTGTACAGCAGATTGAATTAATATTGAAGTTTCAGCTCTTAAACCTTATATGAATCAGAAATGGCAATACATTCCACATGAAGATGAGCTGGATAAAATATCCATTAAAAAAGGACTGAATTCCTTAAAACTCAGCCCTTTCTAGATCTAAGCAAAGCAAACTCGTTTAGAGCTCTAAATAATCTAAAATACCTTCTGCCGCCTGACGACCTTCCCAAATTGCAGTCACGACCAAATCAGAACCACGCACCATATCGCCCCCTGCAAAAATTTTCGGGTTAGTTGTTTGGAACTTAAATGTTTGCTGTTCTGCTGCCACTACACGACCTGAACCGTCAACCCCAACATTGGCAGAGGCAAACCAATCTGCAGGGCTGGCACGGAAACCAAAAGCAAGCAAAACGGCATCTGCAGCTAAAACTTCTTCGGAACCTGGAACAGGCTCTGGGCTGCGACGACCACGACTGTCAGGCTCACCCAATTGAGTCGTTACCACTTTCACACCTGTGACTTTACCACTTTCACCAACAATTTCAATGGGTTGACGATTAAATAAGAAATTCACCCCTTCTTCACAGGCGTTGGTCACTTCACGACGTGAACCTGGCATATTGGCTTCATCACGACGATAGGCACAAGTGACTTGCTGCGCACCTTGACGAATAGAAGTACGGTTACAGTCCATGGCAGTATCCCCACCACCCAGTACAATCACTTTTTTGCCTTCAACACTGATGTATTCTGCAGGGTCTTTTTCCCAGCCTTGGCAACGGTTGACATTGGCAATCAAGAAATCCAGCGCATCATAAACACCATCTAAATCTTCACCAGCAAATCCACCTTTCATATAGGTATAAGTGCCCATGCCCATGAACACGGCATCGTAATCTGCAAGCAATTGTTCAATCGTGATATCTGTACCAATTTCGGTATTTAAACGGAATTCAACCCCCATGCCAGAAAAAATTTCTCGGCGGCGTTTCATCACGTCTTTTTCCATTTTAAATTCTGGAATACCAAAGGTGAGTAAGCCACCAATTTCAGGGCGTTTGTCAAAGACTACCGGTTTGACGCCATTACGCACCAAGATATCGGCACAGCCTAAACCTGCAGGGCCTGCACCAATAATTGCAACTTTTTTATCGGTCCATTTCACATGCGACATGTCTGGACGCCAGCCCAAGGCAAAAGCTGTATCGTTGATGTACTTTTCGGCATTGCCAATGGTCACTGCACCAAAACCATCATTTAAGGTACATGCGCCTTCACACAAACGGTCTTGCGGACAAACACGTCCACAAACTTCAGGCAAGGTATTGGTTTGATGACACAGTTCTGCTGCCTGAAAAATACGGCCTTCCGCAATTAGTTTAAGCCAGTTCGGAATGTAGTTATGCACAGGGCATTTCCATTCACAGTATGGGTTACCACAACCCAAACAACGATGGGTCTGATTGGCCGCCACTTCAGCAGTAAACGGTTTATAAATTTCCACAAACTCATTTTTGCGGACATCGAGATCTTTTTTCTCTGGATCTTGGCGTGCTACATCCAGAAATTGAAAGTCATTATGTAGGCGTTCTGCCATGTCTTTCTCCGTAGGTGGGTGTAGATAACTTCACTTTTACGCTGGGTATAAGTCGAAAGTTATCCACACCTGCCGAATGCTGAGTCGTGGATTATTGTGGATCTGCTTGGGTAGTTTTCAACAAAGTCTGCAAGTTGGCAGCTTTTGGTTTTACCAACCAGAATTTACGGCTATAGAAATCAAACTCATGGCGGATTTTATATGCCCACGCACTGCCTGTTTCGGCAATGTGTTCATCTAAAATACGTCCTAAGAATGCTTTATGTTCTTCCATCGCTTCCGTTGAAATACGATTCAGCTCAATCAGTTCGTGGTTGTAACGGTCTACAAAGTCATTATCTAAGTCCAGTACATAGGCAAAACCGCCTGTCATACCCGCACCGAAGTTATGACCCACTTTGCCCAATACCGTGACAATTCCGCCAGTCATATATTCACAGCAGTGGTCGCCTGCCCCTTCAATCACAGCGAAGGCACCTGAGTTACGCACCGCAAAGCGCTCACCTGCCGTACCTGCAGCAAATAATTTACCACCGGTTGCACCATAGAGACAGGTATTACCAATTATCGCTGTGTTTTGAGTTTGGAAAGGCGAACCTTTTGGTGGGAAGATGGAAATACGTCCACCCGCCATACCTTTACCCACATAGTCATTGGCATCGCCTTCAAGTTTGATATGCAAACCACCTGCATTCCAAACACCTAAAGATTGACCCGCAGTACCCGTAAGGTTCAATTTGACAGGATGATGTTCCATGCTCAAGTTACCATAACGACGCGCAATTTCACCTGAAATACGCGCACCAATTGAACGGTCACAGTTGCTCACATTAAAGTAATATTCGCCCCCTGTACCTGCTTCAATTGCAGGCAACATTTCTGCAATCATTTTTTCAGCCAAGATACCTTTATCAAACGGTGCATTGCCTTCAACCTGACAGTATTGCGCTTTGCCTTCTGCTGCAGGGTGCGATTCCAACAAGGCGCTTAAATCCAAATGCGCATGTTTTTCGGTTTCACCCGGTAAAATTTCTAGCAAGTCAGTACGACCAATCAATTCTTTCAAGCTAGCAACACCCAGTGCAGCTAACCATTCACGGGTTTCTTCCGCAATGAAAGTGAAGAAGTTGATCAGCATTTGTGGTTCACCAATATAGTGTTCCTGACGCAAATGATCTTGTTGAGTCGCTACTCCAGTTGCACAGTTATTTAAGTGGCAAATACGTAAGTATTTACAACCCAAGGCAATCATTGGGGTTGAACCAAAGCCGAAGCTTTCCGCACCTAAAATTGCCGCTTTCACCACATCTAAACCAGTTTTTAAGCCACCATCGGTTTGCACACGAACTTTGCCACGCAAGTCATTCACACGTAATGCCTGATGCGCCTCACTTAAACCCAATTCCCATGGCGAACCTGCATGGTGAATAGATGACAGTGGCGATGCTGCGGTACCGCCATCATAACCCGAGATGGTAATGAAGTCGGCATAGGCTTTAGCGACACCTGCTGCAATTGTACCTACACCCGGTTCAGACACCAGTTTGACCGATACCATGGCTTGTGGATTGACTTGCTTTAAATCGAAAATCAATTGTGACAAGTCTTCAATCGAATAAATATCGTGGTGCGGTGGTGGAGAAATTAAAGTCACACCCGGTACAGAGTAACGCAAACGGGCAATCAAGCCATTCACTTTACCGCCTGGTAACTGACCGCCCTCGCCTGGTTTTGCACCCTGTGCCACTTTAATCTGCAATACTTCTGCAGAGGTTAAGTAAGCAGGAGTTACCCCAAAACGCCCTGAAGCAATCTGTTTAATTTTCGAGTTACGAATAGTGCCGTAACGCGCAGGGTCTTCACCACCCTCACCTGAGTTTGAACGTCCACCAATAGTGTTCATGGCAATCGCAATCGCTTCATGCGCTTCTGGTGACAACGCACCCAAAGACATGCCCGCAGAGTCGAATCGCGGTAAAATTTGTTCAACCGATTCCACTTGATCTAAGGCAATGGAATTGTCTGTTTTTAACTTGAATAGATCACGAATGGTTGCGATTGGGCGATTATTCACGATTTCTGCATATTCTTTAAAATCTGCATAATTGCCTGAACGCACTGCTTTGTGTAAGGCATTGATCACATCTGGGTTAAAAGCATGGTATTCCTTGCCAAATACAAATTTCAGCAAACCACCCTGATCAATTGGCTTACGTGATTTCCATGCAGTGTCTGCTAGTTTTTTCTGATCATTTTCAAGGTCGGCAAAGGTAGCCCCCTGAATACGACTTGGTACACCAATAAAGCAAGTATTCACCACTTCGGCTGATAAGCCGACTGCCTCAAACAACTGACCACCACGGTAAGATGCGACAGTTGAAATCCCCATTTTGGATAAGACTTTGAGCAAGCCTTTTTCAATGCCTTTGCGGAAATTGCTTTGCGCATAAACTGGATCGCCCAATAACTCGCCTTTGGCAATCAAATCATTGATCACATCATAAGCCAAATATGGATACACCGCAGTTGCACCAAAACCGAGCAATACTGCAAATTGGTGCGGATCACGAGCAAAACCAGTTTCCACAATAATGTTGGCATCGGTACGTAAACCGACTTGAATTAAGTGGTGATGCACCGCACCAGTCGCCATGACCGCATTCGCAGGCAAGTAACCTTCACGGATTTTTTTATCGGTGAGTACCAATAAAGTTTTACCCTCACGCACCGCTTGTGCAGCAGTTTCGCAAATCCGTTGAATTGCAGCTTGCAAACCTTCATTTTCAGCATAGTTCAGGTCGATGTCGGCAATTTCATAGCCTTTACGACCCAAAGTGCGAATTTGGTGCATTTTGGAATTGGTCAACACAGGACTTGAAATAATCAAGCGGTCGGCATGTTCTGGGCCTTGCTCAAATACGTTTTGTTCACGACCCAAACAGGTTTCCAAAGACATCACGATCGATTCACGCAATGGATCAATCGGTGGATTGGTCACCTGCGCAAACTGCTGACGGAAATAATCCGACACATGACGTACCTGACGTGATAATACTGCCATTGGCGTATCATCACCCATAGAACCCACGGCTTCTTGACCACTTTCTGCAATTGGACGCAATAATTGATCACGCTCTTCAAAGGTCACCATAAACATTTTTTGTGCGGCTTTTAAGGCATCACCTTTTAAACCCTGATCACACAAATATTCTTCAAGCTCTGGGCTACCTTGTAAACGGATTGAATTTTCACGTAACCATTCACGGTAAGGACGCATTCTTTTCAGATGGTTATTTACATCCTGCGTATCGAGCACTTTGCCAGTAAAGGTATCCACCACCAAAATTTGACCAGGACCAACACGTCCTTTAGAAATTACATCTTCAGGCTCATAACCCCACACCCCAATTTCAGAGGCCAAAGTAATGTAGCCATTTTTAGTGATCACCCAACGTGCAGGACGTAAGCCATTACGGTCTAACATACAGATGGCATGACGACCATCCTGAATCACTAAACCTGCAGGGCCATCCCACGCTTCCATATGTTTAGAGTTAAATTCATAGAAAGCGCGTAAATCGGCATCAATGGTTTCGACGTTCTGCCATGCAGGCGGAACCAACATACGCAAGGCACGGAATAAATCCATTCCGCCACCCACCAGAATTTCCAGCATATTGTCTAAGCTTGAGGAGTCTGAACCTGTACGGTTTACAATTGGGTTTAGCTCTGTCAAACCTGGCAATAATGGATTTTCAAATTTTGGGGTACGTGCCATCGCCCAGTTACGGTTGGCGGTAATGGTGTTGATTTCACCATTGTGTGCTAAATAACGGAACGGCTGTGCCAACGGCCAACGTGGCAAAGTGTTGGTCGAGAAGCGCTGATGGAACACCACAATATGTGATGCCAGACGTTCATCGGCAAGGTCGGTATAAAAGTCTGCAATCGCTGCAGGCATCATCAAACCTTTATAGCTGATCACGGTTGAGCATAGCGTGGTCACATAAAAATATGGATCGGCAGTCAATTGCTGCTCGGCACGACGGCGCGCCAAAAATAGTTTGCGGTTAAATTCAACTTCAGTCACCCCCAATGGGCAATTGACAATAATTTGCTCAAAAGCAGGCAAAGACTGCATGGCGATTTCGCCCAATGCCTCATTATTGGTTGGCACCACACGCCAAGCCAATACTTTACAGCCTTCTGCTTCAATTTCTTTGGTCAGGATATTTTTTGCATGCGCCGCTAAGGCAGGGTCGAGGTTCAGAAATACTGTACCCACTGCAAAAATTTCGCTCAGAGTAATGTCACTTAAGCGTTTTGCTTCTTCGCGGAAAAATTGCTTTGGCATCGCCAACAGCAAACCACATCCATCGCCCGTTTTACCGTCTGCGGCAATACCACCACGGTGGGTCATGCAACTTAAACTATGAATGGCAGTCTTGACGAGATCATGGCTTGCATCACCCTGCATATGGGCAATTAAACCGAAACCACAGTTATCTTTAAACTCATCCGGTTGGTATAAACCTTGAGCGGGAGCTACAGTATTAGGCGATGGCATGTGCATAGCGTACCCTTCTTTTACTTGCCCAATTGGGCCAATTAAACAATCTGTTTTTGCGATTTAACTCAATTTACAACTCTAAACATCAACCTTGGGTAAATGAAATGTCACACATTTATTTCAATCAATACCGATTAAAAAGCCTGAGTGACCGATTCATCATTTACGCAACTTTTACACTTGAATGTAGCAGGCAAATTTGACAGTTTCGCACAATCATTGAATCTTTTTTGCGCCAAAATAGGGACAACAACTCAATTCACGCACCAATAAAAGCAAAAACAATGCCAACTTTATTTTTTTATTCAACCATAACCAAATTTCAGCATTCACCGCATAAATGTAAAATAAAATCACATTTTTAAGTCAAATTCGCACTGTTTTTGTGCACTTCATTATTTTTATACACCATGCTGCGCCATTTTAGAACGCATTTATGTATGAGAAGAATAGTATTTTTAGATCAAATTGGTGCAACTGAGCCAGAATAGCTCAATGCGAATCATAGACAAAAAGAATAGAACAAATAAAGGCAAGCGATGGTTTGAATGACTAAAATGAAGCTAAAAGAATATTGGAAATGTTTATGATTAGTTAAAAGGATCGCGCACTTCAGGTTCAGGTGCATCTGGCTGAACAGGTGCAGTACCACTTTGTGATTTTTGTACATCCACGACATTACCCTCCTGATCACGGCGGGTAATCGTAGTACTGGTGGTACTATTTTGTGGGGCAACAGCCTGCGTAGTCGGTGCAGTCGTTGTGGTTGCAGGTGGACGCGCTAAAACACTTTCATCTATTTTAGGCACAGCTGCAGGACGTAAATTTACCGCATATAACTTGGTGCTCAGCCCCATTTCATCCGCCCCTAAATCATTGACATAAGGACGATAGTCAGCAAATTGTACCACAACAGGCTGAATCGTTTCAGGAAATTTAAATGGCAATGCGGTCAAGGTTTGTGCGGCTTCGCGTTTATTGCCAAAACTGCCATATAACATCACATATTGTTCAGCCTGCCCCTCACCGCTTAAACGAATATAAAACAGCTTGCTCCGATCTGTTTGCTTTTTAATAAAACTTTTAATGATGTTTTCATCATTGACCCGAAACAGTTCAATCGTGCTGTTATTTTTTTGTTCCTGAATAAATTTAGTACCGCGATATTCAGCCTCATGCAAACCAGAAGCTGTTAAACGCGTGGTGAGTTCCAAAGGGCGGACTTCTTCTTGCAAACCACCCAAATAGGTGGTTGCAGCAACCTTTTCGGGTTGAATTTGTAATTCAATTTCAGACTCTGGTTGTTTTTCAATTTCAACCAGTTCTTCACGGTCTGTCACCGCCCAAAAAATCAGTGCCGCCAATAAACACAGCACCGCGCCCAGCAACCAAATTGACTGTTGAATTTTTTGCCAGTGTGTACGCAGTGCTGTCATATGCTGCCTTTTATGCTTGATTGGCTAAAATCGCCTGTTTCATCAATTCTAAGTCAAACTCTTTGGTGATGATGGCTTGACCCAATTGCTTCATGAGCACCAAACGTAATTGACCATTCAGCACTTTTTTATCGTGTGCCATGTAAGCCAAAAACTGATCCAGTGGAATTTGCGGACATACTATCGGTAAATTGGCACGAGAAATGATATTTTTTGTACGCTCTACATCTGCGACAGAAATCCAGCCCATACGCTGTGATAAATCGGCTGCCATCACCATCCCTGTCGCAACAGCTTCACCATGTAACCATTTACCATAGCCCAAATAAGATTCAATCGCGTGTCCGAAGGTGTGCCCAAGATTCAATAAAGCGCGTTCACCTTGCTCTTTTTCATCATTAGCAACAATACGTGCTTTATGTGCACATGAACGATATACCGCTTCTGCCAGTACAGCAGGATCACGCGCCACTAATGCTTCCATGTGCGTTTCAAGCCATTCTAGAAACTCGACATCACCCAAAAGCGCATATTTAATGACTTCGGCTAGGCCTGCAGACAACTCACGCTCAGGTAAAGTATTCAGTTGCGACATATCTGCCAACACCACTTGGGGCTGCTGAAATGCACCAATCATGTTTTTACCCAGCGGATGATTAATCCCTGTTTTGCCACCGACACTGGAATCGACTTGTGACAGTAAAGTAGTTGGTACTTGAACGAAGTACACCCCACGCTGAAAGCTTGCCGAAGCAAAACCTGCCATATCTCCAATCACGCCACCGCCCAAAGCCAGCACCGTACAATCACGGTTAAAACCAGCTTCCAGCAAGGCATCAAAAATAAGGGTGAGATGCTGAATATCTTTGTATTTTTCTCCATCAGGCAAAATACAGGTTGCCACTTTCTTGCCCAGTGCTTCAACAGCCGTCACATAGTGATTTAAATACAAAGGTGCAACCGTGGTATTGGTCACAATCATGACTTGCTGACCTTTAATATAAGGTGCAAGTAATTCTTGGGGCTGAAGATCACTGCCAATAAAAATTGGGTAACGGCGATCGCCAAGTTCAACGTGTAAAGTCTGCATGAAAAAGTCGCTTTCTACCTAAGATATTTGCTATGAAACAATCGTATTTAAGATTTTTTGCGCCAAATCACGCGCAGCACCCTGATTGGTTTCAATAATATAATGTGCCACCTCACGATACAACGGATCACGCACTGCAAGCAAATCACGTAATCTTTGTTCGGGGTTTTCGACTTGAAGTAAAGGACGGTTTTTATCGCGATAGGTTCGCTGAAGTTGAATTTCGACAGGGGTATATAGATAAACAACAATACCACGTTGTTTTAAGAAGTCTCGATTCGGGGCTTGAGTCACCGCACCGCCACCTGTAGCAAGTACAAGTTTATGCCGTGTGGTTAACTCATCAATAACCGCTGTTTCACGACTACGAAACCCTTGTTCGCCTTCTTTTTCAAAGATCCAAGGAATCGTAGCGCCAGTTTTGCGTTCAATTTCATGATCACTGTCTAGAAATTCACGCCCTAACAATTCCGCCAAATGGCGTCCTACAGTGGTCTTGCCTGCCCCCATCGGCCCTACCAAATAGATATTTGGTAGGGTGTCAAACTCTTTGCTTAGCAAGGAGTCACCTATAAATTTTGTTTAAATTGAAAATATATTAATGATTTCTTGAAACACTGTCATTAACAATTCGTGGTGTAACAAAAATCAGCAACTCACGTTTGTTGTCCGACTTGATATCTTTACGGAATAAACGTCCGATATAAGGAATATCGCCCAAGAATGGAACTTTGGTTTGTGAGTTAGCCGTTTGTTGCTCAAAAATACCACCCAAGACCACAGTTTCACCATTATCTACCAAAACGTTGGTATTCACCGCGTTCTTGTTAATGGTGAGCTGACCTGTAGGTGTAGGTGCACCTGGTGAGTCACTGGTGATATTTAATTGCATTTGGACTTTACCGTCAGGCGTGATACTTGGCGTCACATCCAAACTTAAAGTCGCATCAATGAATTCTGTAGTAGATACGGCATTGACACCACCACCTTCAGAAGATTGATACGGAATTTGCGTACCCGATGCCACTTTGGCATTTTGCTTATCTGCAGTCAGAACTTTTGGTGTCGAAATCACTTCACCGTAACCATCTGCTTGTAATGCCGACAACTCCAAATCGAGCATAAAGTCAGACAAGCTGATTAAACCAAATGCAATACGGCTGGCACCTGGACTGGTCACACCCAAATCGACATTCAGGTTTTGTGGACGTTCAATTTCGTACTTCCAACCACCCGTATCACTATCTTTTTCTGGTTCACGCAAGTTCCACAGAGTGGTATCACTACCACCCACCAACAAGTGATTATTGTTAGTGATCCCTTGAGACAAGATGCCCCACTTCACACCCATTTCCTTGGTGAAATCTGTGGTTGCACGTACGATACGTGCTTCAATCATCACTTGCTTCACAGACACATCAAGCAAATCTATCATCTGACGAATCTGATCAATTTTTGCCGATGTATCGTTGATGATTAAGGTATTGGTACGTGGATCTACCGACACTGTACCGCGTGGACTCAACAAGCTACCAACGCTATCGCCTAATGGGTCTGCACCTGAGCCTGTATTTGAACCAGTACGTGAATTTGAAGCATTTTTGCCTTCAGTAATCAACTTTTCAATGTCTGCCGCTTTGGCATAATTCAATTGAATATATTCAGTTTGAAGTGGTGCCAATTTGACACTTTGTGCAATCGCTTTGGCTTCTTCTTCTTCGGCTTTAATCAATTCAGAAACAGGTGCAATCCAAATCACGTTGCCATTACGACGCTTATCTAAGTTTTTGGTTTTCAGGATAATATCTAAAGCCTGATCCCAAGGTACATCTTTTAAACGTAAGGTAATGTTGCCTTGCACAGTGTCTGCTGCCACCATGTTAATGCCTGTGAAATCAGCCAATAACTGCAATACACGACGCACTTCGATGTCTTGGAAATCCAGTGAAATCTTTTTGCCTGTATAGCTTTGCGCTGCACGCGGTTTAAACGGGTTTTTATCGACAGGGCGTTTTAAGCTGATGGTTAGCTTGTCTTCTGCCTGATATGCCATATATTCATAGCTGCCCGCAGCCTGAATGGTAATCACGCCATTGCTGCCATCATTGTGTGCATCAATGGTCGACACAGGTGTTGCAAAATCATTTACATTTAAACGGCGTGCCAAATGTGTTGGTACTTTATTGCCTAAAGTACGCACCACAATTTTGCTGCCTTGCTGCTGCACATCTACAGGCGTATTGCTACCGAGTAGATCAATCACCACCTGACCTTCGCCTTCACCGCCACGCTGGAAACCAATATTGGATACACCTTGCGCACTACGTTGGGCAGTCACGGCAGCCACAGGGGTTGCCGTTGTTGAGTTGATTTTTAAAATAAAGGTGTTGCCTTCAACACGCGTGGTAAATGCGCCCGCATCGGCCAAGTTCACAGTTAAACGTGAACGCTGTGCATCTGAGCTTACCTCTACAGAGCTGGCTTCTTTGGTCGCGACTGCAACGCTGTTTTGCTTAAGCGTTTGTTGCGCTTTATCAAAATCTAAAATCAAGCGGGAAGGTTGTTCCAGCTGATATGCTGCAGGTTGAGGTGGCAAACCATTAAACATGACACGAATTTCGGTGCCCTGTCCCGGAATTTGCATGGGTACGATGTTGGTAATGCTGACTTGGGCATTGGCAACTTGCATCACTGCCATTGCGACTGCGCCCATTGAAAACTGACGGAACAAATTGTTCATTGTATTACCATCCCCAAAAATAAAATCTTTCACACTGTTATTCATTTTTATTCCTTTAATTTATGGCGCAGGCCCAATTAAAACTAAACTTCTTGGACGTTCTACATAACCTTCACGACCATCTGGAATAATTTCGATTAAATCAATTTGTGTAGGTGTAATATTCACCACACGACCATGATTTACCCCCATATAGCTACCACGCTGGATACGCTCAATTTCACCATCAGGTGTTTGAATCAATGCCAAAATTTGACCATTTTGACGCATACTGCCTTTCATAGTCAGTGACTCAAGTGCGTAATTTTCCAGTGGTTGTAACTGGCGAGCAAGGTTCGGATAAACGCGCTTCCCTGCCATAATTTTAAGCTCTGCCGCCAATGAACTTGGCATAAATGGGCTTTTGAGCTGGTGTGCTGCATAGTTAAAGGTTGGTGCAGGCTCAAACACAGGTGCAGGTTCAATGGGTAGTGGTGGCTGATTACGAATTTCAGCCATTTGTGCATTGACTGCATCAATCCGTGAATCACATCCCACCATCAACAAAGTTACCATCAGAGCCAACGAAAGCTTTTCAATTTTCATTATTTCGCTCCTCCAGCATTACCCGCGGTTTGTGCATCTGCACTGCCGACATAACGATAAGTTTTTGCTTGTGCTTTATAGGTCACTTGCGGAATATCGGTTTTCTTGTCTTTATTTTCAGTCGCCACAATTTCAAAGTCGTGCATGGTCACAATACGTGGCAATGCTGCTGTACCGCTTACGAATGAACCAAAGGCATGATAATCGCCTGTCGCTTCAATTGAAATTGGCTGTTCAATAAAGAACTCTTGTTTAATTTCGTTCTCTAAACGAATGTTTTTAAACTTCAAACCTGAATTCACGCCTGTGACGTTAATATCTTCAACTAAACCTGGAATTTCAGTTTCTTTTGGCAATTGTTCAAGTTGTTGGTTAAAGTTCGCTTCCATTTCTTGTAATTGCGCTTGGTATTGCTGCAAATTACGCAATTTAGAATCTTTTTCACGGAACTCATTTAACAAGTTTTGTTCTTGTGTATGTGCTGCTGCAATGGCATCTAACTTTGGCTTGATTACGACAAAGTAACCTAAAGCTAGAATCAGGAAAATAATAAAAATCCAGCAGGTAATTTTGACCGAAAGTGGCCAAGCACCATAATTGTTAGGATCTAGGGTATTGAACTGTTGAAAAAACTTTTCAACTGTCATTTTCTTTTTCGGAGCAACAGCAGCATCCTGATTTACTTCATCAAATTCATCGAGACTCATTGTGCTGCCCCCGCTGCTGATGTTGAATTAGATTCTGTTGGTGTTACTGGAATTGCAATTTCTTCTAAATCTGAAGTTACTACAAAAGTACCGTAACTTTCCTCTACACGAGGAACCACAGAGCTTGGTGCTTTATCTTTATTTTCTTCTTTGGCTAAGAATGAATTCATAAATGCATTGCGATACCACGGCGATGCTTCCAAATTACGCAAGAATTCAGCCACAGTATTTGGACTTTCAGCCTTGCCTTCAAAAGTGAATTTATTGCCTGTACGGCTCACTTTGGTTAAGTACATATTGCTTGGTGTCACACGCACCAATTCATCCACCAAACGCACGGCAATTGGACGCTGACTTTGTAAGCCCTGAATAAGCTTCATGCGCTCAACAATAGCATTACGCTGTTCTTGCAAGCCTTCTAAAGATTTTAATTGTACATCTAGGTTTTGGTTGGTACTGATCACCAATTGATTGGCTTGTTCTTGATCTTGTAACTTCGCGTTGTAGAAGAACCACGCCAAAGCCACCAATAACACCCCAACAGCAGCCGCTGCAATACAAAATACAATAAATTCTTTTTTACGTTTTTCTCTTAGCTCATCGCGCCAAGGGAGTAAGTTAATCTTTGCCATTAATCAAAACTCCTCATTGCTAAACCACATGCCACCATCAATGACGGCGCATCACTTTCAATTCTTTTAATGTCGATTTGTGGAGAGAAGCCCATTTGTAAGAATGGATTGGCAATGGTCACACGGTAGCCCAGTTTTTGCTGCAACAACTTCGCAAGACCTGGAATATTGGCATTCCCCCCTGCCAATAAAATGTGATCAATTTCGTTAAATTGTGAAGATGAGAAAAAGAACTGCAATGAACGTGCCGCTTGTTGCACCACCGCTTCTAAGAACGGTTCGAGCACCTCTACATCGTAGTCATCTGGCAAAGTACGGCTTTTTTTCGCACGTCCTGCTTCTTCATACGACAAACCATAACGGTTTTGAATTTCTTGTGTCAGCTGCTTACCGCCAAAGGTTTGCTCGCGGGTATAAATAATTTTGTTATTTTGCAGTACCGACAAGGTGGTCATGGTATGACCAATATCCAAAATACCAATGGTGTTCACACCCATTGGCAGGGTATCGGAGAACACTTTAAAGGCATTTTCGATGGCAAAACTTTCGACATCGGCAATTTTGGCTGTCAAGCCGCCCAACTCCAATGCTTCTACTCGTGCTTCTACGTTTTCTAAACGTGTTGCAACCAGTAACACATTGACTCGGTTTGGATTGGCTAAACGGTCTGGTTGGACTTCAAAGTCTAGGCTGACTTCATCTAATGGGAATGGAATATATTGCTCGGCGTCCATACGAATTTGAACTTCACGCTCATCGCTAGTCATATCTGCATCCATTTCAATGATTTTGGTAATCACCATTGAGGTTGGAATTGCTAATGCTGCAGATGTAGATTGCGTGTTTGCTAAGTTCAATGCACGTTCAAGCGCATCCCCGACTGCTTCTGGATTGAGAATGTTTTTTTCAACCACACTGCCTTCTGGAAGTGGGACCAGCGCATAGCTCTCGACCCAGTATCTACCATTCTTAACAGAGAGTTCTAATAACTTAACAGAAGTAGAACTAATATCTACACCTATTAACCCCTTACTTGGCTTACGATATAACCTACGCACAATAGTACCATTCCTATTATTTTTTTATCCCCAAAAAAATTTAACCTACTAATCCGCGCTGGTCTATAATTTTTTACGGATACAATAATTCATCTAACAATCCGTAAATCTACTCGCTATACTGACCAGCAATTAGTTTGCTATTAGCGCTTATTAAAACGCACTTGTTATGAAAAAGCTATCTTGTTCGGGTCGTGTTCATCCATTTTTTTTGATCATAATTATAATTTCGGTCGCAATACCGATGGGTTTCTATGGCATGTATCTCTATATTGCCCCATCTTTGCCAGAAATGACCACCTTAAAAAAAGCACCTTTACTAAAGCCATTGCAGGTTTATAGTGCCGATAATGAGCTGATTGCGGAGTACGGTGGCAAACTTTCTGTACCTGTTGATTACGAACATATTCCTGAAAAATTCATTTTTGCGTTCTTAGCAGCCGAAGATTCTGCTTTTTTTGAACACAGTGGGATTAGCTTCAAAGGCTTGGGGCGCGCGGTGAGCGAGGCGGTAACAGGCTCCAATGTGCAAACTGGCGGCTCGACCATTACCATGCAAGTGGCAAAAAACTATTATCTCAGCCCTGATCGTACTTTAAAGCGTAAACTCACCGAAATCTTTTTAGCGCGTAAAATTGAACAAAACCTGAGCAAAGAAGAAATTTTGACCTTATACGTCAATAAAATCTTTTTGGGTAAAAATGCCTATGGCATCGCGGCAGCTGCCAAAATTTATTACAACAAAAGCCTAGAAGAACTGTCGATTGCACAAATGGCGATGATTGCAGGCCTACCTAAAGCACCTTCGCGCTACAATCCCGTGGTAAATCCTGAGCGTGCTTTGGAGCGTCGCAACTGGATTTTGGGACGTATGCTGCAACTGGGCTATATCAACCAAAATGAATACCAAAAAGCCATTGCTGAACCGATTAATTTAGATATGCCAGACCGCAGCATCAGCAATAAACATCCGTATATTGGTGAAATGGTGCGTGCTGAACTGGTCAGTAAATTTGGTGAACAAGCGGTTGATTCGGGCTATAAAGTTTACACCACGGTAGACAGCAAACGTCAAATGTACGCAGAACAGGCGGTACAAGAAGGCTTAGAAGCCTATGACCGTCGCCACGGCTGGCGTGGTGCAGAGGCACACGACAAACCGCTGAATGAGTTTCGTGCTTATGCCAACACCTACCCTGCGCAAGTCAGCAAAGTGCTGAATAATTCTTTTGAAGCGTTAATGCAAGATGGCACAACAGTTACTGTACCATGGTCAGGTATGTCTTGGGCGCGCCCCTATCGCAATGCCAACAGTGTAGGCAATGCGCCAAGTCGTGCGGCACAGATTGTAAAAGTCAAAGATATTGTCCGTTTACGTCCAAATGAAAATAAAACCGCTTGGTCATTGGTACAAGTACCGAAAGTGCAAGGTCAATTGGTCGCAATTAACCCGAATAATGGCGCCATTGAAGCGTTGGTCGGTGGATACAACTTCTATCAATCTAAGTTCAACCGTACTTTACAAGGTTGGCGTCAACCGGGTTCCACCATCAAACCTTTTGTGTATGCTCTGGCTTTAGAGCGTGGTATGACGCCACACACCATGGTCAATGACAGTCCAATCACCATTGGTAAATGGTCACCACGTAACTCCGATGGTCGCCATTTAGGCATGATTCCGTTACGTCGTGCTCTCTATTTATCTCGTAACACGGTTTCGGTACGCTTATTACAAGAAGTCGGTATTGAGCGTACCCGCCAACTATTCATGGATTTTGGTTTGCAGGAAGATCAGATTCCACGTAACTACACTATTGCATTGGGTACACCACAAGTTTTGCCTATTCAAATGGCCACGGGCTATGCCACTTTTGCCAACGGTGGTTACCGTATTCAACCGCACTTCATTAACCGTATTGAAGATGCTTATGGCAAAGTGATTTATCAAGCTAATCCTGAATATGCGTGTATTGCTTGTATTAATGCCAAAGAACAAACGTTGGAAAGTGCCGAAGCCACTACACCAGATGATGAAGTGATTGAAGTCACCAATAAAAAACTGGCACAAGCTGAACAATATCCGAACTTATTGGCAGAGCGTAGTCAGTACAAACAGGCACAACGTATTTTAAAATCTAGCTCGGCGTATGATATGTCCAATATTTTACGTGACGTGATTCAACACGGTACTGGACGTGCTGCACTTAGAATTGGTCGTGGTGATATTGGTGGTAAAACAGGAACCACCAACGATGCCAAAGACGCTTGGTTCGCAGGTTTCAACGGCAAACTGGTGACTGTGGCTTGGGTGGGCTTTGACCAACCAACAACTTTAGGACGTCGTGAATACGGTGGTATCGCAGCGCTGCCAATTTGGACAGACTTTATGGGTAATGCACTCAAAGGCACACCTGAAGCTTGGGTCAGTTTAGACAGCAAAGCCAAAGCGCCACAACGTGAACTCAATCAAATGAATGCAGAACAGAAGCAGGATTATCGTGCTTCACCGCCATTGGCACGTCCACTGTATCGACCTGCACCTGTTGCGCCAGCACGTGCGCCTGAGCGAGATTTTGACGATTTACCAGGCGATGAGGTATTAATTCCTGAAAACGCTGCACCGCCTGCCATGCACGCGCCAAACAACAGCCCTGCCAAACCAAATGCAGCACCTAAACCTGCTCCCGATGCTTTAGAAAACTTAATTGACGAAGTCTTATAACCACAGACAAGCAGTCAGAAAAAAGCCCTCTTATGCAAAGATGAGGGCTTTTTTATGGGCTATTCAAACTTATTTTTTCTGAAACAGATAAATTTGATGCTGTGCTGTCACGTCAAACTGGGTTCGCTGTTCCAATGCCTGACGGCGCTCTGCTTTGGCTTTATAGGCATAAGGTGTCATAGCAATTAAATGAATTAAATCGCTTTGATTGAGCTGTAATGGTGTTTCCACCACGCTGGCATCAATCAAATCAAAAGTAGTTTGTAATTGGGTGATAAATTTTTCGGGTTCATGTGGCTTTACCTCTTCGAACAACGCTTGACGCATCGCCAATAAATGCTCAGGCGCAGGCGTCACCACCAACAAATAACCTAGTGGTTTTAAAACCCGTAAAATTTCATGTTGCGGGATTGGGCTAAACAGACTGGCACATAAATCAATACAATGCTCCAAAACAGGCAAGGTTGCTCCTGTCCCCACCACCCAAGTCACTGCGGAATTCAATTTTGCCGCTACTTGTACGGCATTCTTGGCAATATCCACCCCGACACACTGCAACACTTCGCCTTGCATGGCAGCAGTGTAATAACCTTCACCACAACCAATATCCAACAAATTTTCGATGCGTAAGGCACGAATTTTTTGCACCACCGCCTGTTGCAAGGGCGCATAATGCCCTGCACTTAAAAATGCACGGCGTGCCTGCACAGAAGTAGGTGTATCCCCTGGATTTTTACTGTGCTTATGTTGCACCACATGTAAATTGACGTAGCCTTGTTTCGCAACATCATAACTGTGATTGCTGGCACAACGCCATGTTCGATCATGCAGTTGCAATACCTGACGACATACAGGACACATCAGCAAATTCATCATTTTCTCCAGAGTGGACGACATAAAAAAGTCGGCGAGTGCCGACTTTTAAAATTTTCGGTTGGATAGGCTTAACGTAATTTTAAAGTCATTAAACCTAAAACCACCAGCATAATTGTGATAATCCAGAAACGAATCACCACTTGAGTTTCACGCCAGCCTTTCTTTTCATAGTGGTGATGCAACGGCGCCATTAAGAATACCCGTTTATTGCGCATACGTAGTGAGCCAATTTGCAGGAATACCGAAATCGCTTCAACCACAAACACTCCGCCCATAATCGCAAACACGATTTCCTGACGTACCATCACGGCAATCGTACCCAGCATTGCCCCCAAAGACAGTGCACCGACATCGCCCATAAAGACTTGTGCAGGATGCGCGTTATACCACAAGAAGGCCAAGCCCGCACCAATCATCGCGGCACAGATTACCACCAACTCAGACGCATATTTCACATAAGGGATATGCAGATAATCGGCAAAACGAACATCCCCCGCTAAGTAGGCAAAGACGCCCAAACCTGCCGCAACCAACACGATTGGCATAATTGCCAAACCATCTAAACCATCAGTCAGGTTCACCGCATTTGAGGCACCGTTAATTACCAAATAGGTAAAGATAATGAAGCCAATACCGAGTGGAATCAACGACAATGGAATGCTGAAATCTTTAAAGAATGGAATCAACACATCCAGCATATCTGCGGTTTGTGCAGGATTTGGCTGTTGGGTTGCAATCACATACAACGCAATACCCGCACCCAATGATGCTACCGAAGTCCAGAAGAATTTTTTACGCGCAGGCAAACCCGCATTGTCTTTGTAGCGAATTTTAATCCAATCATCTGCCCAGCCTACAGCGCCAAAAATGACCATGACCGCCAGTACAATCCAGACGTAAGGGTTAGATAAATCTGCCCATAATAGGGTCGAAATACCAATGGAAAGCAGGATTAATACCCCGCCCATGGTTGGCGTACCCATTTTTTTGGCATGCCCTTCAGGTGCATAAGAGCTGACTGCCTGACCGTATTTTAATGCTTGCAGTTTACGAATCATCACAGGGCCTAGCACCAAACCGATGCCAAGCGCAGTCAATACACTCAGTAATGAACGTAATGTTAAATAACGAACCACCTGAAACGAGCTGTTATAGCCCGCCAGCTGCTCAAATAACCATAACAGCATTTAAATTTTCTCCATCAATGCAGCCATCAACGTTTCCATATGGGTATAACGAGAACCTTTAAATAGGAAACTCATGGACTGAGGTTGATGTGTTTTTACCAGATCAATTAAAAACGGCAAGGCTTGTTCTTGAGTGACAAAAGCCTGTAATTTTTTTCCATATTGGGTACTACGTGCACCTTCTTGGGTCGCTGGTGCAAATTCACCGACTGCCACCACAAAGTTGATGCCACGAATAGACACCAAATCACGCCCCAACATATAGTGCTGTTGTGCTGCGCTATTGCCCAGCTCACCAATATCACCAATTACCATAACTCGCACACCTGTTTGCTGTGCAAGGACTTCACCTGCAGCACGCATAGAGGTTGGATTGGCATTATAGGTGTCATCAATGAATAAATGTGTGCCTTGCTGAATAAAGTTCAAACGGCCTTTTGCCCCCTGTGCCTGTTCCAAGCCTGCGACAATATCATCTAAACTCACACCAATTGCCAGTGCAAAAGCAGCAGCAGCCATAGCATTTTGTACATTGTGTTCACCTGCAAATGGCAAATGAATCTGACGCACACCATGCGTGGTATTTAAACAAAAACTTGCCGATTGTGGCTGCAACTGAATGTCTGTCGCAAACACATCACCGCCTTCACCAAAACTTAGACGCTGTTCTGACTGAACCGCTTGCTGAATCTGTTCGGCAAAATCATCGGCAGCAGGGACAATCGCTGTACCTTGCGAGGCAATATGTGCATAAATTTCAGACTTGGCCCGACAAATACCATCACGCCCACCAAACTCACCCAAATGCGCAGTACCAATATTGATAATGCCTGCCACCTGCGGCTGCACCAAGTTTGAGGTGTAATCGATTTCACCTTGATGACTGGCGCCCAATTCCATCACTGCATATTGATGGCTAGCATTCAACTCCAATAACATCATCGGCACACCCAAGTCATTATTCAGGTTGCCACGGGTAATTAAAGTCGGTGCCAAACGTGACAAAATACTACCAAGCATTTCTTTGGTGGTGGTTTTACCGCTACTGCCTGTTAACGCAATCACTTTTAATTGAGGATGTTGCTGACGACGAAATGCGCCCAAGTGTCCTAAAGCTAAACGGGTATCAGGCACGACCAATTGGCAAATATCTGCGTCTACAGGCTGGCTGACAATTGCCATAGAACAGCCCTGAGTCGCTACTTGTGCCACAAAATCATGCGCATCAAAACGCTCACCTTTTAAAGCCAAAAAGGCATCGCCTGCTTCAGCATGGCGTGAATCGGTTAAAATACGTTTAATCTCGCCTTGCGGTGCTTGCCCATTGAACCAATAACCCTGTGTTGCCTGTTTGAGTTGTTCGGCAGTCCAAGGTTCTAAAATTGCGGTACTGGTGGTGGAAGTGT
Source organism: Acinetobacter sp. YH12058 (assembly GCF_013419805.1). Taxonomy (NCBI): domain Bacteria; kingdom Pseudomonadati; phylum Pseudomonadota; class Gammaproteobacteria; order Moraxellales; family Moraxellaceae; genus Acinetobacter; species Acinetobacter sp. YH12058. The sequence continues at coordinate 24,821 of NZ_VOZL01000003.1, read as the reverse complement.
GCATACAAATTCCTTATTGGGCAGGATAAGCAGAAGGTGAACAATGCTGTGCATCTATCGCAGATTGCACTTCAACCACATCGTCAAACCAGTGTCTTACTCCATCTATTTCTTGATAGTTTTCATGACCTTTGCCTGCAATCAAGACAATATCGCCTGACTGTGCATGTTTGACTGCATATTTAATCGCTTCACGACGATCATGAATTTCATGGCTCTGTGCCACCGACAAATCGACACCTGTCTGCATATCGGCAAAAATTTGCAAAGGATCTTCTGTACGCGGGTTATCAGAAGTCAAAAGCACAACATTGGCATAGTCCAATGCCGCTTGGGTCATCAGTGGGCGTTTACCACGATCCCGATCTCCACCGCAGCCAAACACCGCCCAAAGCTGTGCGCTAACATGGCGTTTTAAGGTTTGCAACACTTGAATTAGGGCATCTGGCGTGTGTGCATAATCCACCACAAATAAACGCTCTGCATCACGCAACACTTGCATACGCCCCGGTGCGCCTTTGAGTTGTGCAGTCGTGTGTATTAAATCCTGTAATGCAAAACCTGCTTGCTCTGCTGCGATTAAACTCGCGACCAAGTTTTCAACATTAAAATGTCCGAGCAACGGACTTTGCACCACATATGCTGCCGTAGCAGTTTGTAGATGGAAACGTACACCATTCAGACTGTATTCAATCTGCTGTACTTGATAGTCTGCCGCTTGCTGCGTGGAATAAGTCAAAATTTTCGGTTGCGCAGGGTTCTGTTGCGCCGCTTGCAACATGATCCCAGCATATTCATCATCTAAATTGACAATTGCAACTTTTAAACTGGCAAACTGAAACAGCATGGCTTTGGCTGCAGCATACGCCTCTAAAGTACCGTGATAATCCAAATGATCACGGCTCAGGTTGCTATATACCGCAATTTCAATATCGCAGCCATTTAAGCGCCCTTGCTCCAAGCCATGTGAACTGGCTTCAATTGCGGCAAATTTTGCCCCTTGTTGTGCATAGCTGTATAAAGCATTTTGCAGTTGCAAGGCATCTAAAGTGGTATGTGTTGAAGCTTCCAAATTGGGCAAAATTCCGTTGCCTGTGGTGCCCATGACTGCACAGCGTTGAGCTTGCAACATCAACAATTCAGCAATTAAGCGGGAAATGGTGGTTTTACCATTGGTACCCGTGACTGCAAGCACACGTGCCAAAGGTACAGGCTGTCGTGCTTGTAAATATTGTTTTTGCCACTGCCCCATGCGCTGACGCACATCTGGCACCACCAAATTATTGGCAACTGCCAATTCAGTTTCCGAAATCACCGCCAAAGCACCTTGATCTAAAGCTGCTTGCGCAAATTGTGCGGTTTTTTCAGGCTGCGACAAACTGGTCAGGGCAATAAAAATTTGTCCTGCTGTTACATGGCGGCTGTCAAGTTGAAAGCCCTGAAAGTCTTGTGTCATCCAATCTGCAACGCGAGAACTGCGATAAATATGTTGAAAGCTGATAGACATGCGTCACCTGTTATTGGATGTTGGGAGTTTCTAAAGGTTTATCTAAAGGTACGTTCATTAAACGTAAAGATTCTTGCATCACACGGGCAAATACAGGCGCCGCCACCAAACCACCATAATACTGTCCTGTTGGATTTTCCACCACGACAACCATGGCTAAACGCGGATCACTGACTGGCGCAACCCCAGCAAACAAGGCACGATATTCAGTCTGTGAATAGCCTTTGCGGTCTGCACGAAGTTTATGCGCTGTTCCCGTTTTACCTGCAACCCGATAGCCTGGAATATTGGCTTGACGTGCCGTACCACCGGGTAACGTTACGGCTTCCATCATCAGTAGAACTTGATCGGCAATTTTAGCATCAACAATTTGTTCGCCTTTAGGCTGTTCTTCTAATTTGTATAAACTCAGCGGCATTTTTACGCCTTTATTGGCAAGCATGGCATAGGCATCTGCCAATTGCAGCACAGTGGCGTTCAAACCATAACCATAAGACATGGTCGCCACTTCCGACACATTCCATTTGCTTGGTGGCAAAATTAAACCTGCGCTTTCACCCGGAAATTTCACTGCAGAACGCGCACCAAACCCTAAACGCTTATAAAAAGTCGGTAAGGTTGCATACGGTAAAGATAAAGCAATTTTCGCCACACCCACGTTTGACGATTTTTGGATAATTCCCGCCAAAGTCAGTGAGCCATAATTGTGGGTATCACGAATGGTGTGATTACCCACCCGCATTGAACCACCACTTAAATTGACCACGGTATTCGGTGAATATTTGCCACTTTCCAGTGCCATTGCCACCGTCATAGGCTTCATGGTCGAACCCGGTTCAAAGGAATCCACCGCACCACGGTTACGCATGGCATCTTTATTGGACAAACTTTTTTTGTCATTCGGGTTATACGACGGCCAACTGGTCATCGCCAAAATTTCACCCGTTTTCACATCTACCGCAATTGCTGTGGCTGAACGGGCATTATTTGCCACCCCTGCTGCAGTCAATTCACGATACATAATGTATTGCAAACGTGAGTCGATACTCAGGGTAATATTTTCGCCCGGTTCAACCTCTCTCACCACTTCTGGGTCTTTGACACGGTTACCCTTTTTATCGCGCACGATTTGCTGTTCGCCATCCACGCCTGCCAAGCGGGTATTTAGCTGCATTTCCAAGCCTTCAATGCCTGTGCCTTCACTATTGGTCAAACCAATAATTTGTGCATTCGGCTGTGGCTGCGGGTAATAACGCTTATAGTTTTTCTCGGTATATACCCCTTGGAAATTACGTTTTAGAATCAGCTCTGCCTGTTGCGGCGGCACTTCTTTTTGTAAAACCAAATAACGTGAACGCGGACGCTCGTTCATTTTATTTTTCAGTTCTTGGCGATCCATCCCAACTGCATCGGCAAGTTCATCTAAATTCAAGTTTTTATCTGGCAATTGACGCTGCAATTTACGACTGGTCGGATTTTTTTCCAGCTCTGCGGTAATTTCATCAAACAGCTTTTTATTGTCAAAATAATCACGTGGATCAATCACCACTTTCATAATTGGGGTACTAATTGCCAAAGGCACGCCATTGCGATCATAAATCACCCCACGCATGGCTTTTAGTTTTTCAGTTCTTAAAATATTGGCATTGGCTTTGTTTTGTAAAAAATCATGGTTGATAATTTGCACATAGAATGCCCGTCCCACCAGTGCCACGAACACCAGCAGTACCACAGCCCACATTAAGTAAAAACGCCACATTTCTACATGAATGGCATTTTTTCCAGTTACCGATTGCTGTTTCTTTCGGGTTTGCTTTTTACGCGTATCGACCATGTGCAACTCGCCTTATTGTTGTTCTGAGGTTGTAGGCAAAGAAATCACCACAGTTTGCGGTGCGGGCGGTGAATACATACGCAGTTGCGTCACCGCACGGGTGCCAATTTGTGCAGTTGCACCAAAGGTCTGCTGTTCAATTAACAAACGCCCCCATTCGGCATTTAAGTCATCTCGCTCGCGCATATAAGAACTCAGCTCACGATAATCATGGCGATATTCAAACACTTGAAACACCACCATAATCGCGCTGATAAATACCAGCGCCAATAAAATAAAATAGGCGACCATTTTTTTCAGTCGCACTTGAGATTGATTTTTTTCAACGGTTTCAGTTTTCATTATTGGCCTTTTCAAGCTAATCGTTCTGCAACACGTAGCCATGCGCTGCGTGAGCGTGGATTGGCTTTGACTTCTTCATCACTGGCACGCACACGTGATATTTTTTTCAATCGACGTGTATCTTGTTGCTGTTGTGGCAAGCCCCAACCCGAATCTTCAGGCAGGCTCGATTCTTTTTGAATAAACTGTTTAATTAAACGATCTTCCAAAGAATGGAAGCTAATTACCGCCAAACGACCTTCGGGTTTTAACACCTCAACGGCTTGCGGCAAGAAGTTTTCAATATCTTCTAATTCTTTATTAATCGCAATACGAATTGCCTGAAAAGTACGTGTTGCAGCGTGTTTGTTTTTTTCCCACTTCGGATGGGCAACTTTTACAATTTCAGCCAATTGTGCGGTAGTTTCAATATAACCCGCCTGTTTAATGGCTTTGGCAATACGGCGGCTATAACGCTCTTCACCATATTGAAAAATCACATTGGCTAAGGCTTCTTCTTCAATATCCACCAGCCATTCTGCTGCAGTCGGGCCTTGTGAATTGTCCATACGCATATCAAGCGGGCCGTCTTTCATAAAGCTAAAACCGCGTTCTGCCTGATCTAGCTGTGGTGACGACACGCCTAAATCGGCCATCACACCATCGACCTGAGTGACGCCCAAATCATTCAACGCTTGCTGCATATCAGCAAAACTGGCATGAATAATTTGAAAGCGCGAATCTTGCTGCGCCAATTCTGCTGCCACGGCCAAAGCTTGTGGATCTTTATCAAAGGCATAAACTCGCGCCTGCGCATCCAATTTGGATAACAACAAACGCGTGTGTCCACCTCGTCCAAAGGTGGCATCGACATAAATTCCTGTATTGCGATCTGCCAACACGGCATCAACAGTTTCATGAAGTAATACAGAAATATGCGACATAAGGTTCAATCAATACAGCTAAAATGTAACTGCACATTATTACCTTGTTTTGGCAAAGCTCCAAACGTCTTTTTGTAGATAAATATTACTTTCCATAGGGAAAACCGTTTTTGACTTTTTTAAAGCACAAAAAAATCTCCGTAGAGATTTTTTTGTGTGCCAATCCAATAAAAGATTAGCCGAAAATGGATATCTGTTTAACGCTTAGTATTATAAATTTGGTCGAAAATCGCACCATTCACAAAATGGGTTTTTTGTGCATTTTCCCAACCACCGAACACTTCATCAATGGTGAAAGTTTTTAATTTCGGAAATTGCGCTGCATATTTTGCAAGGACTTTTTCATTACGTGGACGGTAGAAATGCTTCGCTGCCATTTCCTGACCTAAAGGTGAATATAAATAGTTGATATAACCTTTCGCCAACCATTTATTACCATTTTTCTCTACTGTACGATCTACAATTGCCACCGAAGGCTCAGTCAAAATAGAAATAGATGGATAAACAATATCAAACTTGTCTTTGCCTAAGGTTTTTAAAGTCACAAGGGCTTCATTTTCCCAAGTCAACAACACATCACCAATACCACGTTCAGCGAATGTGGTCATCGATGCACGTGCTGCCGAGTCCATCACTTTCACGTTGTGGTACATCTTACCTACAAATTCTTGCGCTTTAGCTTTAGAACCGCCTGGTTGCTTTTCTGCATAACCCCAAGCCGACAAATACACCCAACGCGGCAAACCACCTGTTTTCGGGTTTGGGGTAATAATTTGTACGCCCGGTTTGGTTAGATCATTCCAATCTTTAATCTTTTTCGGATTACCTTTGCGCACCATAAAGACGATGGTCGAGGTATAAGGCGCAGAGTTATGAGGAAATTCTTTTTGCCAACCCGCTTGAATTTGACCTGACTTTACAATTTCTTCAATGTCATTCGCCAATGCCAAAGTGACAACATCGCCCTTTAAACCATCGACCACAGAACGCGCTTGCTTACCCGAACCACCATGCGATTGTTTAAAGTTGACGTCTAAACCTGTACGTTTTTTCCAGTACTGACCAAACGACTTGTTAAATTCATCATAAAATTCGCGGGTCGCATCATACGATACATTTAAAAACTGACGATCTGCAGCCTGAGCAGTCGTTGCAGCAAAACCTGTTGCCAATAGCGCAGCAGCCAATAAAGCTTTCAATTGAGTTTTCATTACAGCACACATCACCTTTAATCTGTCGCTCAATATATGCAATGCTCAGGCGCTGCGCAATTTGTAAAAAACATGCAAAAAATGATTAAATTCAAATAATTTAGCTTTAATTAATTGTTTTTAATCAATTTAATTCAAGATGCGGCGTTTATTCCAAATTTATACCTTTTTATGGATTAGATATATGAAAAGTGAATAAAACTTTGATCCGTTTTTAGACTCAACGGTAAAATAAGCGACATCACAGCAATCAAACCCGCTTCAAAACTATTTTATTGTGACTTTTGTAACAATCTTCACGATATCTCCACAGTTGTTTGTTACAACATGTTCTAAATCAAAGATCATCTGAAAAATCGGTATATAGTGAGTAAATGATGATAAAGATCTTATTAAGAGTGTGACGCAAATCTACTTTTGTTATGATTTTTGTGATTAAATATTAAAGTGATTAAAACAATTTATAAATTGTGAGTTCACTCATAAAGGAAAGGGGGAATCAAAATGAAATCTAAACTCATGTTCGCAGTATTACTCAGCTTAAGTACAGTCGGTCACAGTGCAGTGATCAAATCTGCTGAAAGTAAAACCCATTTAACTGCGGAAAAGGGGTCTTTAATTGAAAAAGCCCTTACCCAACAAAAACAGGCAGACAAGCAAAAGTTTGAATCAAATAATGATTTAAAAGTGCTGACTTCCATTCATGTCGCTCCAACTCAAAATTTCTTTGCCTTGCAAAATCAGCGTTTTAGCCGTTTTGTACAAGCCTTATTCCCGCAAGATAACTCATAACTCCGCATTAAATTCACTGCCTTTGATCCCCTTTTCAAATGCAGTTGAAACGCCCAAGTACAGAATGTTGAATTTAACATTAAGTACTTGGGCTTTTTCGTTATAATGGTTGCAATTTACATTTTGAATTAATTTTTGCTTATGACTGTTCGTACTCGTATCGCGCCTTCTCCTACTGGTTTCCCGCACGTGGGAACAGCGTATATCGCCTTGTTTAACTTATGTTTTGCCAAACAACACGGTGGTGAATTTATTCTTCGTATTGAAGATACTGACCAACTGCGCTCAACCCCTGAATCTGAAAAAATGATTTTGGATTCATTGCGTTGGTTAGGCTTAAATTGGGCAGAAGGTCCAGATATCGGCGGCCCACATGCACCGTATCGCCAATCTGAACGTATGGATATTTATAAGCAATACGCCTTGCAATTGGTTGAACAAGGGCATGCTTTCTATTGCTTCGCTACTAGCGAAGAACTAGATCAAATGCGTGCAGAACAACAAGCACGTGGTGAAAGCCCGCGCTACGATGGTCGTGGTTTAAACTTGTCTGCAGATGAAGTGCAGCGTCGTTTAGCGGCAGGCGAAGCGCATGTTATTCGTATGAAAGTGCCAACCGAAGGCGTATGTAAATTTAATGACATGCTGCGCGGTGAAGTGGAAATTCCATGGGCGCAAGTCGATATGCAAATTTTGCTGAAAACAGATGGCTTGCCAACTTACCATTTGGCCAACGTGGTCGATGACCATTTGATGCAAATCACTCACGTGATTCGTGGTGAAGAATGGATTCCATCGGCACCGAAACACCAATTGCTTTATCAATATTTTGGTTGGGATATGCCTGTGTTATGCCACATGCCATTGTTGCGTAACCCAGACAAATCAAAATTATCTAAACGTAAAAACCCAACTTCAATCAACTACTACAAAGACATTGGCGTATTACCTGAAGCTTTGCTGAACTATTTAGGTCGCATGGGTTGGTCAATGCCAGATGAAAGTGAAAAATTCACCTTAGCCGAAATGATTGAACACTTTGATATTCAACGTGTTTCACTAGGCGGCCCTATCTTTGATGTGGAAAAACTCAATTGGCTGAATGGTCAATGGATTAAAGCGCTTTCACCTGCTGAGCTGTTAGATACCTTATTGGCTTGGAAAGCAGATCGTGCCAAATTGGAAGAAATTGCTGCCGCAATTCAACCACGTATTCATTTACTCTCAGAAGCGGTCAATTGGTCAGCACATTACTTCAACCATTTCCCAAGCTTAAGCAAGGAACAGTTTGAAAGTAAAAAACTGTCTGAAGAACAAGTGCGTCAAAGCTTGCAATTTGCAATTTGGCGTTTAGAAAGTCTATTTACTTGGAACAACGACACGGTGAGCCAAACCCTGATGGATTTAGCGAACCAAATGGAAATCAAATTGCGTGATTTCATGCCTGCGTTCTTTATTGCAATTGCAGGTTCAACTGCATCTACCCCTGTGATGCAAACCATGGTTACCATTGGCCCTGATCTGACTTTTGCACGTTTGCGTCATGCCTTAGAAGTAGTTGGTGGACCAAGCAAAAAAGAAGTGAAAGTCTGGGAGAAACTGAATGAAAGCATCAAATTGCCGAAAAATGATGCAATTGATCCAGCTTAATTCATTTTTTTGTTGACGTGTGCGCGCAATAGCCCTAATATTGCGCTCACACAGACTGGGGTCATAGCTCAGTTGGTAGAGCGCTACAATGGCATTGTAGAGGTCAGCGGTTCGATCCCGCTTGACTCCACCAAGTTTAAATAAGGCTTTACCTGTGTTGCCTCATCAAGTCCCTATCGTCTAGAGGCCTAGGACATCGCCCTTTCACGGCGGTAACCGGGGTTCGAATCCCCGTAGGGACGCCATATTCAAGATGAATATAAATTCACTTATCTTCATCTTATAATAAAGCTCAAGCAATGACTTGGGCTTTTTTATTGCCCTGTTTTCTGACAGACTGTTTTTGATTTGCCGTACATTTGGTTAGAATAACGATCAGATTAGAATTTTGGAGTTGTAATGCAATACCGATGCCCTAAATGTCAAAGCCCAAAAATCATGCCTGTTGCGCAGGCAGGTCAAACAACACCGCGTCCTGTGGTGCCAAAAAGCTTGGTGATGCTTATTCCAGCGGTATTTGTTTTATTACTTCTTGTCTTGATCAGTATCGCCATGTGGATTTTTGGTGATGGTGCAGGCACAACCTTACAAAGCATTACTGTGGCGGTATTTGTGCTGTGTGTAATTGCAGGTTTCTTGTTTTATCGTGATTTGCCTGATTTCAAAATTTCTATGCAAGCCTTTATGCAGTCACAAAAAAAATGGAAGTGCCGTGAATGTGCACATGAGTGGGAAGTTTAAACCTCACTGGTCTACATCTAGATTAAGAAAAATGTTGCTAGGTTGATCACAAGACCACATTATCGAGCAAATATAAAAAAACCAGCCTTCTCGGCTGGTTTTTTTAATGAGAACTCAAGTTTTTAGACTTAAGCGCCAATTTTACGGTATTTGCTACGTTTGGTTGCCAGATCATCACCATATTTCTTACGGCGATATTCTTCAAACTCAGTATAGTTACCTGTAAAGAATTCTGGTTGCTCATCTTCGAATGACAAGATGTGCGTTGCAATACGGTCTAGGAACCAACGGTCGTGCGATACCACCATCACTGTACCTGGGAAGACTAAAATTGCATCTTCCAGTGCACGTAAAGTTTCAATATCCAAGTCGTTTGATGGCTCATCCAGCAAGATCACGTTTGCGCCCTGCTGTAGAATTTTTGCCAGTTGTAAACGGTTACGCTCACCACCCGACAATTCACCAACGCGTTTTTGCTGATCCTGACCTTTAAAGTTAAAGCGACCAATATAAGCACGCGATGCAATTTCATAATCGCCCACTTTCAAAATGTCTAAACCGCCAGAAACTTCTTCCCAAACAGTTTTGTCATCATCTAGAGTGTCACGAATCTGACCGACATAAGCCACTTTTACCGAGTCACCCAAAGTCACGCTGCCCGTATCAGGTTGCTGCTCGCCAGTCATCATACGGAATAAAGTCGTTTTACCCGCACCGTTTGGACCGACAATCCCCACAATCGCTGCAGGCGGCACAGTAAAGGAAAGGTTTTCGTAAAGTAAGCGATCACCAAATGACTTGCTGATGTTTTCCACTTCCACCACTTTGTTCCCTAAACGTGGGCCAGGTGGAATATAAATTTCAGAAGTTTCGTTACGCTGTTGGAATTCACGCGAGTTAAGCTCTTCAAAACGCTCCATACGCGCTTTGTTTTTCTTTTGCTGGCCTTTCGCATTGGAACGTACCCATTCCAATTCTTTTTTCAAGGCTTTAGCAAAAGATTCTTCTTGCTTCTGTTCTTGCTCTAAACGGTTATTTTTCTGCTCTAACCATGAAGAGTAGTTACCTTGATATGGAATACCATGTCCACGGTCAAGTTCTAAAATCCATTCTGCAACGTTATCCAAGAAGTAACGGTCGTGGGTAATTGCCACAATCGTACCCGGGAAGTCTTTTAAGAAACGCTCTAACCAAGATACAGATTCTGCATCCAAGTGGTTCGTCGGCTCGTCTAGAAGCAGCATGTCTGGTTTAGACAATAACAAACGGCATAAAGCCACACGACGACGCTCACCACCCGATAATTTGTTAACATCAGCATCCCAAGCTGGCAAATTTAATGCTGCCGCTGCTTGTTCAAGCTGATTGTTCAGGTTGTGTGCATCCCAAGTTTGGATAATCGCTTCTAACTTCTCTTGCTCTTTTGCAAGTTTGTCGAAATCTGCATCTGGATCTGCATATTCTGCAAAAACTTGGTCTAAACGCTCTAAAGCATCTAAAGCTTCACGCACACCATCTTCCACGTTGCCGCGTACATCTTTGCTCGGGTCTAGTGGTGGTTCTTGCTCAAGATAACCAATTTTGATGCCTGGCTGTGCACGAGCTTCACCAGAGAAATCTTTATCTACGCCCGCCATAATACGGAGCAAAGTCGATTTACCTGCACCGTTTAAACCAAGCACACCAATTTTCGCACCTGGGAAAAATGATAAGGAGATGTCTTTCAAGATTTCGCGCTTAGGCGGAACCATTTTCGACACTCGGTTCATCGTATAAATATATTGGGCCACGTAGGACTCCTCAATAGAAAACCAAATCTGGGGCTCAGATGAGCAGCCCCTGCTCTAATGAGCGAAAAAATAATCGGGTATTATACCTGAATACGGAGAAAAAATAAGACACCACAAACATCTTGCATGCTTTGTTACAACTCTAGCGATCAGCGGATAAGCACAGGACTTTTTGCCTGCTATATCAAATTAACAGCTAAATATTGCAGCATTTTTACACTTTCTTTCATATTTAAAAGTGCTAGACTCAAACCAATTTAACTCACGAAGATGAAGTAAACATGACCTATAAAGACGAAACTTTGGCCATTCATGCAGGCTATAGCCCAGAACCAACCACCAAAGCCGTGGCTGTGCCTATTTACCAAACCACTTCTTATGCCTTTGATAATACGCAACATGGTGCCGATTTATTTGATTTAAAAGTACAAGGCAATATTTACACCCGTATTATGAACCCAACCACTGCAGTATTGGAGCAACGTGTTGCAGCACTTGAAGGCGGGATTGGCGCATTGGCTTTAGCATCGGGTATGGCTGCAATTACCTACGCAATTCAGACCATTACCGAAGCAGGCGATAACATTGCTTCAGTATCAACTTTATACGGCGGTACTTACAACTTATTTGCCCACACCTTGCCTAAACAAGGCATTGAAGTACGTTTCTTCGATTATCAACAGCCTGAAAGCTTACGCGACCTGATTGATGACAAAACCAAACTGGTCTTTGTAGAATCCATTGGTAACCCATTGGGCAATATTATTGACCTTGAAGCGATTGCGAAAATTGCGCACGAATACGGCATTCCAGTGGTGGTGGATAACACTGTAGCCACGCCTGTCTTGCAAAAATCATTTGATTTTGGCGCAGACATCATCATTCACTCACTGACCAAATATATTGGTGGTCACGGTACGTCTATTGGCGGCATTATTGTCGATAGCGGTAAATTCCCTTGGGGCAAATATCCTGAGCGTTTTAAAGCCTTAAATACACCTGACCCAAGTTACCATGGTGTGAACTATGTAGAAGCCTTAGGCGCTGCAGCATTTATTGCACGTGCACGTGTAGTACCACTACGCAATACAGGTGCAGCGATTAGCCCGCATAACGTATTCCTAATTTTACAAGGTTTAGAAACCTTAAGCCTGCGTATGGAACGCCATACTGAAAACGCGCAAAAAGTAGCGGAATATTTACAGGCACATCCAAAAGTGAAATGGGTCAATTACGCAGGTTTGAAAGATCACCCGCAACATGCGTTGGCACAAAAATATGTGAAAGGCAAACCTTCTGCAATTCTGTCTTTTGGTGTGCAAGATGGCCGTGAAGGCGGAACCCGCTTTATTGATGCACTGCAATTATTCACACGCTTGGTCAATATTGGCGATGCCAAGAGTCTGGCTTGCCACCCTGCAACCACCACTCACCGTCAGTTGAGTGCAGATGAACTCAAAGCGGCTGGTGTGAGTGAAGATATGGTGCGTTTATCCATCGGGATTGAACATGCCGATGACTTAATTGCCGATTTAGAGCAAGCTTTAGCAGCCGTATAAAAACTCATCAGTTCAAACTTTGTACTGGCATCCTGCTGATTAATTTCAACAGGATGCTTTTTTATTTTAATTTTTCTTTGTATGTCTTTGCATTAGCTTTATTTCATGGTAAAAATAAAGATATACAGCTCACAAAAATAGAGCAATTACTCTAAATTCATTTTTAAATTCAACCACTTATTCCATAGCTTTTTTTGTGCAATCGACTATCATAAAGCCAAGTAAAACAGTTCAAATTCAGTCTGAAATTTGAATCGTCAATCTCAATAAAAATGACAACTCAGGAATCTAAATCAGGAATATTAGCGTGAAGCCAAAATTAGAGAAACTTTTTCAACAGCGTGTAAATGGTAAAGTTGCCCTTATTACAGGTGCATCGAGTGGTATTGGTTTAACCGTGGCACATAAGCTAGCCGATGCAGGTGCGCATGTGCTTTTGGTGGCACGTACTCAGGAAACGCTCGAACAAGTCAAAGCTGAAATTGAAGCACGTGGTGGCAAGGCTTCAGTTTTCCCTTGTGATCTAAACGATATGGACTCTATTGATGCTGTATCGCAACAAATTCTTGCCTCTGTCGATCATATTGATATTTTAATTAACAACGCAGGCCGCTCAATCCGTCGTGCAGTACATGAGTCGGTTGATCGTTTCCACGACTTTGAACGTACCATGCAGCTCAACTATTTTGGTGCTGTGCGTTTGGTACTCAATATTTTGCCGCAGATGATGCACCGTAAAGATGGTCACATCATCAACATCAGCTCGATTGGTGTATTAGCCAACGCAACGCGTTTCTCGGCTTATGTGGCATCTAAAGCCGCATTGGATGCGTTTAGTCGCTGTCTATCTGCAGAAGCGCATACACACAAAATTGCGATTACTTCGGTGTATATGCCATTGGTTCGTACCCCAATGATCGCACCAACCAAAATTTATAAGTACGTGCCCACCCTTTCACCTGAGCAAGCGGCAGATTTAATTGCTTATGCGATTGTGAAACGTCCGAAGAAAATTGCGACACATTTGGGTCGTTTGGCTTCAATCACTTATGCGATTGCACCAGACATTAACAACAAACTCATGTCGATTGGTTATAACTTATTCCCAAGCTCTACCGCGTCTGTGGGCGAGCAGCAAAAACTGAACTGGGTACAAAAAGCGTATGCGCGCTTGTTCCCAGGTGAACACTGGTAATTTATACACAATTCAAGTTTTGCTTTAGGCGACCTACGGGTCGCCTATTTGTTTTTACAGCTTAGGTTGAACAGCGCACAACAATACAACATCACTTCAACAATTTTTAAATTGTGCAGCCGCAACTTTTCATGTGATTTTAATATTGGTTTAAGAAATAGCATTCAAAATGACATTACAATAATGAAAGGTACAACACATGAAAACTCTGTATCTGTTTAAGCTATTTTGTTTTTCTGCTGCGGGCTTAAGTTTTTATCACTTATATACTGAGCTTACGCGCAATCATGTAGACACATTTCAAGTGATGACACTGACAGGCCTGGTGGTCTTGTTAGTCGAATTGGGCTATCGCAGCCAACTTGCCGTGTCCATGTCGCATTCATCTGGTGCGATGTCCGAAGTTTCTGCCTCTTCTAATTACAGTTATTTCATGTCTAAATTGGCAGCAGGCAGTATTGCCACAAGTTTTGTTCTGCAAGGCTTAATCCGTTAATTGCTTATTTAAGATCCACAATCTCAACCATAACAAAACATTCAATTGCACCGCATTTTTATGCTATAACACAGCTGTTTTAAGTATTTTGAATGGATTATGCGAGCACTGGCCCTCATTTTACAGTATGGCTGTTTTGCCTTTGCCTTGTTTCTGAGTTATCAGGTTGCAACGGCGCTTTATCAGCAAGAATATGAACTTTTAGAGGTTGTTGCCGATGTCGGCACGATTTTAATTTGTATTGATTTGGGCGTATTTTTATTTAGCAGCAAAGCCTCACAAGGTTTAAATCTTCAGGAATATGCTCGCCAACTTGAAGCACCACCGTCAAAACTAGTCGCAGTGACTCGTAAACTTGGACATTTGGGAATTATGCTGATTTTGGTGAGTTGGATTGTACCGTTGATTTAAAATCCATCAAAAAATCTGTATATAAAAATGTTCCTGCAAAACAAAAAGCTCCCGAATTTCGGGAGCTTTTTGTTTGCGTAATTAAAACTTACTTCGAACCTTTAATCCCTGCTTGTAACAACAATGCGCCTAAACCACCAATTTTATTTTCTTGTGGTTTAGCGGCTTGTGGTTTTTTCGCTTGTGGACGCTCAGTCTGAGGACGTGACTGCTGTGGACGTTTCGCTTGTGGCTTACGCTCTGTACGCTGTTCTTGATCACGACGTGGTGCACGCGCTGCTTTTGCAGGTGCAGCCGAACCTTCAGGACGCATCGATAAATTCACACGGTTACGCTCTACATCAACCTGCAACACACGCACTTGAACAATTTGACCTGGTTTCACCACTTTATGCGGATCAGCCACAAATTCATTGGCCAACTCAGAAATATGCACCAAACCATCCTGATGTACGCCCACATCCACGAAAGCACCAAAGTTGGTCACGTTGGTTACAACACCTTCAAGCTGCATGCCTTCAGTCAACTGTGCCACTTCAGTAATATCTTCACGGAATTTAGCCGTACGGAATTCAGGACGTGGGTCACGACCTGGTTTTTCCAATTCAGACAAAACATCCTGAATAGTTGGTAAGCCGACTTGCTCATCCACAAATTCTTCAGCATTCACCGAACGGATAATTTCAGTATTACCAATAATATCTTTAACCGTGGTCGCTTTGGCAGCCACAATTTTTTCTACTAAACCATAAGATTCAGGGTGCACTGCAGAAGCATCCAAAGGCTCAGAACCTGCCTGAATACGTAAGAAACCTGCTGCTTGTTCAAAAGTACGTTCGCCTAAACGCGGTACGTTTTTCAAAGCTTGGCGATTGTCAAAACGGCCATGTTCTTTACGGTATTCAACAATTTGCTGTGCAATGGCTTTATTCAAACCTGCGATATAACCCAAAATTGCTGAAGATGCCGTGTTGACATCGACACCGACCGAGTTCACACAGTCTTCTACCACAGCTTCTAAGGTTTTTGCTAAACCTGCCTGATTCACGTCATGTTGATACTGACCCACACCGATTGATTTTGGATCAATTTTTACCAACTCTGCCAATGGGTCTTGCAAACGACGTGCAATCGACACTGCACCACGAATCGACACATCTAGTTCTGGCAACTCTTGCGATGCCAATTCAGAAGCTGAATACACAGATGCACCCGCTTCAGATACAGACACACGTGTTAATTTCAAGTCACTGTGCGCCGCCATCATTTCTGCCACAACCGCTTCAGTTTCACGGCTTGCAGTCCCGTTACCAATCGCGATTAAATCAACATTGTGCTCACGGCATAAACGTGCAAGTTCTTCAATCGCGCCTGCTTTGTCTTCTTTAGGTGCAAATGGATAAACCGTGCTATGTGCAACCACATCGCCAGATTGGTTCACCACAGCCAGTTTGACACCTGTACGGATACCAGGGTCTACACCCAGCGTACAACGTGCGCCTGCAGGTGCAGAAAGCAATAAATGACGCAAGTTTTCTGCAAAGACATCCATCGCTTCAGCTTCAGCAGCCAAACGCTTTTCAGTCAATAATGAATGTTCGATTTGTGGACGCACTTTGCCCAACCAGAACAATTTTGCCGTTTGCTTTAAAAAGTCCTGACGTGCTTGCGGCTGAATCTGATCTAAATTGTATTCAGTTTCAATACGTGCCAAAGGCGCACTGTCTTCACCATCAACTTTTAAGCCCAAGACGTTTTCTTGGCGACCACGCAACATCGCCAATAGACGATGTGATGGTACTTTGTTGAGGTTTTCTGAAAAATCGAAGTAATCACGGAATTTTTTGCCCACTTCTTTTTTCTCTTCAGAAGCAACCAAGCTTTTTAATACCGCTGTTTTGGCAAAAATTTCTTTTAATTCTGTGGTTAAGGCAATATTTTGTGCCCATTCATCAATCAGAATGTGTTGTACCGCATCTAGCTGACTGTCTGCATCAGGATAGTCTGCATGACTAAAGCCTGCTAAAGCTTCGCTTGGCTCAACCTGTTCTGCAAAAATTTGCGCTGCAATTGGGCCTAAACCTGCTTCTTTAGCTTTAAACGATTTACTGGTGCGTTTTGGACGGTAAGGCGCGTAAATTTCTTCTAAAGCATTTTTGGTTTCAGCAGCGTTAACCCGTGCCAATAAATCATCAGATAATTTATCTTGTTCTTTGAGTGATTCTATTACTTTTTCGCGACGCTCATATAAATCACGTAAATACGATAAACGTGTATCGAGCTGACGTAGCTGCGTGTCATCTAAACCTTGCGTCACTTCTTTACGGTAACGTGCAATAAATGGAACGCTAGCACCTTCATCAATCAGTTTGATGGCAGCTTCTACTTGATTTGGTCGTACGGCAAGTTCTTTTGCTAACTGCTGAACTAAGTCAGTCATCGTGTGTGATCCTACAAGGATAAGTACTAAAAGCCATGATTATAAAGACCAAGACTATAAAATCCACAATTGTTTTATGAATTTTATAAATGGTGGTTTTTTGGCGATTTTTGCCAATTCGGCAAAATTTTATAAATCTAAATAAAATTCAGGCTTATGTTAGACTCAAATGGGCAAATATGTCAGTTTTTCGCATGGGAATGCTGTATATATTTGGTATCTATGTCTTGATTTTATCTGCAATATTTGTTGCTTTAGAGCATAGGCAATAGATACCAATGAATCGTATACTCAAAGCCAACTCAACTTTTTGTTTACGATGACAATAAAGAATAAAGGAGCACATCATGAGTTTAGTTGTACCTGCTGAAAAAACAGATGCCGTACACAGCGAAACTGACCGCGTTGAACGCATTCTCGTTGTCGATGATGATGTGCGTTTACGTACCCTGTTACAGCGTTTCTTGGAAGATAAGGGCTTTGTGGTCAAAACTGCCCACGATGCAACGCAAATGGATCGTTTGTTACAGCGTGAACTGTTCTCTTTAATCGTGCTGGATTTTATGCTGCCTGTAGAAGATGGTTTAAGTATTTGCCGTCGTTTACGTCAATCTAACATCGACACGCCCATTATTATGCTGACGGCTCGCGGTAGTGACTCAGACCGTATTGCAGGACTTGAAGCAGGTGCAGATGATTATTTACCAAAACCATTTAATCCAAATGAGCTGTTAGCGCGTATTCGTGCTGTATTGCGTCGTCAAGTGCGCGAAGTACCGGGCGCACCAAGTCAGCAAATGGAAGTGGTTGGTTTTGGCCCATGGTCACTAGATTTATCGACCCGTACTTTGACACGTGAAGGTCAGGTCGTGACACTGACTACAGGTGAATTTGCAGTACTCAAAGCCTTGGTACAACATCCTCGTGAGCCTTTAACTCGTGACAAGTTAATGAATTTGGCACGTGGTCGTGAATGGGGTGCTATGGAGCGTTCGATTGATGTTCAGGTTTCACGTTTACGTCGTTTAATTGAAGAAAACCCTGCCCGTGCGCGTTATATTCAAACGGTTTGGGGTGTAGGTTATGTATTTGTTCCAGATGGCGCGGAATAAGTTGAAAATGATGTGAGGCTTCAGCCTCACATCTTCATGCAATGATCAACATTTATGCACACCGATCATTGTGCTAGATTTAAAGAACAGACATTCCAATAACAAGTATATTCATCATAAAATTTCACTCACTAAATTCGCTTTACAACCTCTGCCACAGGACAAGATGTGAAACTCGAACCCATCGACCCACAAGAATTTACCGACTATGTGGCGTATTCTGAAAAGAAACGTACCCGCTGGGAGCGTTTTCTAGACAAAATCAAACCACGCTCTGCAGCCATGCGCACCACGGTACTGGTGGTTTTTGTGGTGTTGTTTAGCCTGTTTATGTCGTTGTGGTTCTTTTGGCGCACCTTGTATTTACCTGAAATTCAACAACACGCCCGCTATTTAGCGGTTGAACTGGAAATTTTAAACAATCCAGATTTGCGCATTTTTCACAATGAAGCCGAAGTCGATGTCGATGCGTGGCTTAAAAATCGGGTCGGCATTGAATATGTAACCGATCCACGTGAGTTTCCTAATGTACGGGAAAAAGTCATTGCAGAGTTTTTTACCCAACAAATAGAAAAGAAACTGGCAACTGAATTAAAAATGCAGGATGTCACGGTCTATTTCCAGTTCAAACCAAGCCCGCGTATTTGGATTCAAACCCCAGAAATGAATGGCAACTGGGTACGTGAACCCCTTAAAACCTATGCCAACTACAGCCCTGAATTGGTCTTTGGCTGGCTTTTGGGTATTCCACTGTTAGCTGCAGCAATTATTTTAACTCTAGTACGTCAGCTGAATCGTCCTTTGCGTCGTCTGCAAAATGCCGCCAATAGCTACAGTAAAACAGGCAAAGCACCTTATTTAGAAACCAATCACGGTCCGCAGGAAATTCGTGAGGTCAACCAAGCCTTTAATCACATGATTTATACCTTGGAACAGACTGAACGTGACCGTCGTATCATGTTGGCAGGTATTTCACACGACCTGCGCACGCCACTGACACGGATTCGTTTAAGTGCCGAAATGATGCCCGATGATGATTTTTTAAAAGAAGGCTTAATTTACGATGTAGAAGATATGGATGCGATTTTAAATCAATTCATTTCTTATATGCGTGATGGTTCCGATGAAGAATTACAAGAAACCGATTTAAATGTTTTGCTGCAGGAATTGATTATTCAATTTAAACCGTTGGATATTCGCTTTAACGCACAAGAATTACCTTTAATTCAGGCGCGCAGTTTGTCGCTGAAACGTCTGATTGGCAACCTGATTAATAACTCGAAACGCTATGGTGCAGAGCCAATTGAGTTGTCTGCAGAAGTGCTGGATGAACACATTCGGATTAGCGTGGCAGACAACGGTACAGGCATTCCAGAAGACCAAATTGCCGATTTAATGCAGCCTTTTGTACGCGGCAATGAAGCACGTACTGTACAAGGCAGTGGCTTAGGTTTGGCAATTGTAAAACGTATTGTCGATATTCATCAGGGCGAGCTCACCATTCAAAACCGTGAACACGGTGGTCTTGAAGCCATCATTACCCTGCCGTTACAACCTGAAATCGTTGAAGAAAAAAATAATGTTGGCACGCTGGAAAAAATCAAACAAAGTTTGAGTGAACACTTCTAAACGGCTGACGCTTTTGATCTCTATCTGGCTTGCTATATACCAATTTCAGACCAACAGCAAATCGGATGGACGATCAAAGTAAAAAGTTCAGATGGTGCATATCAAAATTGTATAAAAATATATCAAACAAATTATAATATTTACCTTTTGATATATAAATAAACGATTAAATTCAATTATTTATGTATTATTTTATATTTTTATACCACCATTTAGGCAAAAAATTAGACCTTAGCCTAACACCTATGCAAAATACCTTTTTTGATCGGTACAATCGGTATCAGTCTAGTATTTTACGAGAGTTCGCCATGTCTTTAGATCGCATCCGTTTAGCCTCCCTCCACGACAAAGTAATCAGCGCAGAACAAGCTGCTGAATTCGTTCAAGATGGTATGACCGTAGGTATGAGTGGCTTTACTCGTGCGGGTGAAGCAAAAGCTGTTCCACTTGCATTGGTGGCACGCGCTAAAACCAACCCTTTAAAAATTGACTTAATTACTGGCGCAAGTCTTGGTAATGATTTAGACAAGCAATTGACTGAAGCAGGTGTTTTGGCTCGTCGTATGCCGTTCCAAGTAGACAACACCTTGCGTAAAGCAATTAACCAAGGTCAAGTTATGTTCATTGACCAACACTTGTCTGAAACTGTTGAGCAAATGCGTAACAACACGCTAAAACGCCCAGACATCGCGATTGTTGAAGCAGTTGCAATTACTGAAGACAGCCTAATTATTCCAACAACTTCTGTAGGTAACTCTGCAAGCTTTGTTGAATATGCAGATAAAGTCATTATCGAAATCAACACCACTGTAAGCACAGAATTTGAAGGCCTACACGACATTTATATTCCTGAAGCACGTCCAACACGTGGTCCAGTGCCATTAACTCACGTTGAACAACGTATTGGAACCAAAGGTATTCAGTTAGACCCTGCAAAAGTTGTGGGTATTGTATTTAACGATACCTTGCTTGACTCTCCATCTAACGTGACCGATCCAGATGACGAAACTCAAGCAATTGCAGATCACTTGATCGCATTCTTTGAAAACGAAGTAGCACAAGGTCGTTTACCGAAAAACTTGGCACCTTTACAAGCAGGTATCGGTTCAATTGCAAATGCAGTATTAACAGGCTTCAAACACTCTAACTTTGAAGACTTGGTGATGTACTCAGAAGTACTCCAAGACTGTACGTTTGAATTGATTGATGCAGGCAAAATGAAGTTCGCTTCTGGCTGTTCAATGACTTTGTCTGAAAAATGTGGCGATCGCGTATTTGGTAATCTTGCACACTACAAAGACAAATTCATTTTACGTCCACAAGAAATTTCTAACTTCCCTGAGTTAGTACGTCGTTTAGGCATCATTGGTATTAACACTGCACTTGAGTTTGATATTTACGGTAACGTGAACTCAACCCACGTATGCGGTACCAAAATGATGAACGGTATTGGTGGTTCAGGTGACTTCGCGCGTAACGCACACTTGGCGATTTTCGTGACTAAATCGATTGCGAAAGGCGGTGACATTTCATCTATCGTTCCAATGGCTGCGCATGTAGACCACAACGAACACGACGTTGACATCTTAGTCACTGAGCAAGGTTTAGCAGATTTACGCGGTCTTGCACCACGTGAACGCGCTCGTGCGATTATCGACAACTGTGTACACCCAATGTACCGCAATGCATTGAATGATTACTTTGAGCGTGCATGTGCAAAAGGTGGTCACACTCCTCACCTACTTCGTGAAGCATTATCTTGGCATGCAAACTTCGAAGAACACGGTCACATGTTGACTCCTGCACAACAAGAATCTGCGCAACCAGCATAATTCGCGTGCAATAAAAAACGCCCTGATTTTTCAGGGCGTTTTTTTATGTCTTAAGTTTTTATGTCTTAGATTGTCACAAGGTCATTTGCGACAACGCACTCCATTTTACTCAAATGCCAAAGCTTTAAATTCATCTATAAAATGCTGCCCTAACTGGCGTAAACCATCCACACTGAGTGTGGTTTCAATCACACCCAAAGACACCACATCACGTTGAATTTGCAGCACAGTTTGACCTTGCGGGTTGATATAAAAACGAGAACCCAAAGTTGCAAATTTGCTTGCTAAGTCTAGGTTTTGTTCAGCTCGAACTTGATTCACCACATCTTGCGCGGTAAAACGGTATTGATCATGCAGCAAATTTAAGCTGTTGGATTGCCCATATTCTGCACTTAATGCACAATCATCCAAGACCTGTAAAGGCTGATCAAGATTGGCAAAAGCAGTCGCAGGGAGACTCAGCGCAAGACTGAATAAAATAGGGAGAGAAAATTTTAACATTGGACACCTCGCACATAGGTAAATTACACCTGTGGAGAAACATCCTTTTTTCACCAACTTATATTTTAAGTTCAAAAATCACTCAATACATTGACTTTTTATACCAAGCGACCTAAACGCAGCAAAACTGGAAACTGAATTTCCAAGCCCTGAGCAGGTTGCTGCTGCAACAATTGTTGTAATTCAAGCAAGGGCGTATCAGTATGTTGCTTTAAATAATGCTGCAGTCCCGACCAAGTGTTTAAATAATTCAGCAATTGTGCTGCCGACCAACGATATTTCAGGCAAAGTTCGGGTGTCACGATTTCTTGAAATGGGAAAGGAATCGTGCGATATAAGTCATCAATATAACGACGTTCAGCATCCCAACAACCTTTTAAGGTCTGAAAATACAAGCGTTGAATTGCGGTATTCACCTCAGGATCTACAGCTTGAATCAGACCGTAGCCCACCGCAGCAAATATTCCACTCGGTTTTAGCACCCGATGCACTTCGGCATAAAAGGCATCAAAATTGAACCAGTGAATCGCTTGTGCAACGGTAATTAAATCCACACTCGCATCTGCCAATCCGCTGTCTTGCGCCAAGCAGATACGATAACTCACATTTGCCCACTGCGGTGCCAAATCCAACTGTGCTTGACTTAAATCTGTGGCTAAAATCTGCTGAAAATGTGGTACCAATAACTGGGTAAACTGCCCCGAACCGGCACCACAATCCCAGGCAAAAGTTCGTTCAGGTACATGCTTTAAAATTTCCTGGACAATTTCTGCAGAATAAGCCGGACGGGCCTGTTTATAGCGCAAGCTGTCATCAGAAAACAGATCTTTCATTTAACGATGCTCATAATATTTATAAATTTAATCAATGACCTGATCAATTCTAAAACTGGTCTGGGCAATGAGCACCCGCTGATCATTCAATTGATAATATTTAACATCGTATGGAGCCAATTTCCAGCTCTGGGCAGGATTAAAACTGACCCGGTGGTTCCCGACTGGCTGAGCATATAACGGAGTAATGATCTCTGAAGAACATGACTAGCTCACAGGCTGAAAACAGCCCCAATTTTCAACTGCGCAGGCATTTGCCACTTTCTCGCGGCGGCAAATATAGGCTTCGCTGGCAAAGCTAAGGATTTTTTCAAAAGAAAAATGATTACTTTTTCGGTGTCGGTAGCTCAGGTACAGAAAAATTATTTATAGAAGGTTCAATCGTACCAATGCTGACATTTTTCAGGTCGAGCTGTATATGCATATCACGATCGATGGGCTGCATACTGTTGCTATTGCTACGATCAATATGCTGCATACTGTTGCTACGGTTTATACCAAAGGGTTGCAACATAATATACAAGCCTTGTGTAGGATCACTCGACTGTAAACCCTGAGCAATACTCAATACATACTGTTGTAGAAAGGGCGATAACGAATTTAGGTCGGGTTGTGCTTGTAAGGGCTGAATTTCCAGATTGGCAACCACATAGCTGTCGATCATAAAGTTTTGTGCTTCACGTGAATTACGAATAACTTGATGCTGTAAAGCACGGAGATTTTTTTCATCATTCTGATACGGCACAATCCCGGTTTCTGTACGTAACTCTGGCTCGGCCAGTACGTGCAGGGTGGGTAAGGTCACCGCGTCATCCGCGTGGACCATCATGCTCCATGGACAGCCCAATATCAGCAGCAAAGGATATATTTTTATAAATTTCATAAACTTGTCTCGCAATGTAATTTCAGGACAATGCAGTTTTACACCATGCAAGAAAAAAATTTTTCACTGCAACCGTATACGTTTTATAGCCTACCTGAAAATCAATTTTGGCTCACCTTGACTCGGATAAACGGTCTTTTTCACTTTCTTAAATCTATTATGGGTATGCAATTTTTCTTGGAATTTTAATGCGCTTTGCATGTAATTATAATTCTCTATGACCAACCTAGAGGCGAAAAAAAAACCTCAAACAGTGTTTGAGGCTTTTTGAATATGGTGGCGAGACCCAGGATCGAACTGGGGACACACGGATTTTCAATCCGTTGCTCTACCGACTGAGCTATCACGCCAATGCCGTGTATTAAGCCGTATCTCGGCTGAATAGTCAATAAAAATCATCACTTTTTTATTTGATCGCATAAATTTTATGCAAAAAAAATCCCTGATGGGATCAGGGATTGAAAACGTTTAACCGTTTTGAATATGGTGGCGAGACCCAGGATCGAACTGGGGACACACGGATTTTCAATCCGTTGCTCTACCGACTGAGCTATCACGCCAATGACGCGTATTAAACAGTTTCAGCTGTAAATCGTCAATAGTCTTTTTCGCTTTTCAGTGCAAATGTTTACTTTTACAGCAACCTCATTCTATTTCTGCTGAAATATCACCCAAAAATTTAAAAATGAGTTCTTTTCCAATTAAATTTTGACAAACTTCCGATACGCGAATGTGGGGCACGGATGCCCCACGTTACCCATCACGACAAGGATGTCGTGTATGGGTAACAAAAGACTTTTGCCTACTTTGGGTCTTGCCAAAGTAGGAAGATGCCTACGCAAAGCTATTTAAACCTTAGCTAAAAATTGTGGCTGTGCAAGCACAAAAAACAATATAGGATTTAGTTGACATCCTCCCCGACCTAAAGGACGGAGATTCCTACTGCTAGACGCTCATGCCCGAGCGCAAGAATATTCAGTGCGGAATTTACATCCCGATCATGGAGCGTACCACACTCCACACACTGCCATTCTCTTATTCCAAGTCCTGCTCTACCTTCCGGACTACTGGAGCGTGAGCCACAGCACGAACAAATTTGGGTGGTATAGGCTTCATTGACTTCTTCATAACATACCCCTG
>NZ_VOZL01000039.1:0-6820 GCF_013419805.1 Acinetobacter sp. YH12058 | reverse complement strand
CTAGTTGATAGCCCGAACATCACTGTTCGGGCTTTTTTAATGATTTGTCACGTTCCACGCCTACTATTTAATCAATGTTTCACAACTTTGATTAGCTCAATTAAATAATTAAAACCTAGATAATAAGAACCGAGCGAGTGTCTACGAGCGATTGAGCATCATCAAAATTTCGCCCTCGCCTTTTCTCTGATTACAAGCTCCCTTTCGATTTTAAACGGTAGGTACAGAGCATCCCGAATGGGTGCGAACTTTGGAGCTTTTGCTTTTCAAAAAGTATGAGCGAAGCGAATACATTACCAATATTTTTGCTTTTAGATTTCACAAATAGGATTACCCAAAAACTGCCCCACGAAGCGAGGAACGAGCTTCAATAGAGTACGAGCTTTAGCGAGTACCTAGGGCAGTTTGCACTCCCCTCTCGAAAGGCTTTTAATTATTTTTAAAGCTTTTAAATGCTTTTAGATAAGCTGAAAACATTGATATTAGAGGACTACAGCTTATATAAGCACACAAATTCTCTTGTATAAGCACACAAATTCTCTTGTATAAGCACACAAATTCTCTTGTATAAGCACACAAATTCTCTTGATTTACACACATAAAATATATAGTGTGTAAATACACATTAATAATAACGTGTATTTAATATGAAGAATGGTTTAGTTGTGAAAGATAATGCATTAATAAACGCCAGTTATAATTTAGAACTAACGGAACAGCGTTTAGTCATGCTTGCAATCATTAATGCAAGGGAATTAGGGCGGGGTATTACGGCAGATAGCAAACTAGAAATACATGCTAGTGACTATGCAAAACTATTTAATGTATCACCTGATGCATCCTACAAAGCCCTGAAAGATGCCGTAAATAATCTATTTAACAGGCAGTTTAGCTATACAGCCGAATATAAAAAAACAGGGAAGGTAGGTATCGTTCGCTCTCGCTGGGTAAGCCGTATTTTTTATGTAGATGATTTGGCATTACTAGAAATTACTTTCGCACCTGATGTAGTTCCTTTAATCACTAGATTAGAAGAACACTTTACAAAATATGAAGCCAAACAAGTTGCACACCTAACCAGTAAGTATGCTACTAGACTTTATGAGTTATTAATCGCTTGGCGTGAAGTTGGTAAAACACCTGTTTTTGAACTACAACAATTACGTAAAAATTTAGGTGTTGAAGATGATGAATATCAACGTATGCACCATTTTAAAAGCCGTGTATTAGAAACTGCCATTACTCAAATCAATGAACATACAGACATAAAAGCCACTTATGAGCAACACAAGAAAGGGCGTACAATTACTGGGTTTTCATTCAAGTTTAAGCAGAAACAACAACCGAAAAAATTAGATTCTAAGCGTGACCCAAACACACCTGACTTTTTTATCAAAATGACCGATGCACAACGCCATTTATTTGCAAAAAAAATGTCAGAAATGCCTGAAATGGGGAAATATTCACAAGGTACAGAAAGCTACCAACAATTTGCTATTCGTATCGCTGATATGCTTTTAGAGCCTGAAAAATTCAGAGAGCTTTATCCAATTTTAGAAAAATCAGGATTTCAGCCATGATTAAATTAAATAACCTATCAACCGATCTAAAGCATGTGACCGTTGAATACCTCGACATCGTAAATTATGAAATTGCGAGGGAAAATATATGCGGTTATATCTTCCTATTATCCCGACTATCCAAAGATGCCGAACCCACCGAAAAAATGCAGATGGAAAGCAAAATACAGAACTTAATTTACTATCGGGATAATTTACAAATCGAGGACAAGGACAATATTCAAAAGGTTTTAAATACGCTCATTCCAGAGTATCAAGCCGAACAAAACAACCAAACAGCTAAGAAAAATTAGGCTTCAATATCGGGCAAATCAAAAAGCTGTCGATCTCTATTTTCTGTTAAATATTCGTTGAGTTCAGCGAGTATTTTTTCTTTATTGGCTTCATTTGCCTGCATTTTCTTAATCAAGTAAGAACCGAGCAAAATTTTACGCCTAGTATCATCCTTGCGCTCCTGTTCTTTCTTTTTGGTACGTTCTCTTGCTTCAATAGCCTGTTTCTGTGCTTTTAACTGTTTCAGCTTCTCTAACTGGGCTTCAATTTTCTTTTCGATATTTTCAGCAGATTTAGTCATAACGGTTAATTTCGGAATATAGAAAACCACTCAAGCATAAGACCCTATGAATTGAAATTCAAGCGGGTAATATGCTATCGTGTTTTTCATGAAATGCGCACTTACGACTTGAATTTCATTCAAGTCAAAAGATGCGTAAGGGGGACACCCCTTAACCCCAAAAGCAAAAGCAAGAGCGGTAAAGCAAATGAAGAAATACAATATTGATGAACAGCATATTTTTATATGCTCAAACTGTGGGAATGAATTTTTATACAAATTACCTAAAATTCTTATAGAGCAAATGAATGGAGTATCCATTCAAACTATTAGAAAAGAATGCCCGAAATGTAATCAATACGTGGATGCCACAAGGAAAATTTAATGGCGATTTACCACTGTACAACCAAAACCGTTAACCGCAGTTCGGGAAGAACTGCCGTTGCATCTATGGCTTATCGTGCAGGGGAAAAACTCAAAGATGAACGAACAGGACTAACCCACGATTTTACGAGAAAGGATGGTGTCGCCCATAGCGAAATTGTGTCTAACCTTGATATAGAAATAGACCGTAGCGAATTGTGGAACTTGGCGGAACAGTCCGAAAACCGCAAAGATGCTCGAACTGCTAGAGAATGGGTCATTGCCCTACCTGATGAATTAGACGCTGATCAACGTAAGGACTTGGCAAAAGAGTTTGCTCAATCACTTGTTGATCGCTATGGCGTGATCGCAGATTTAGCCATTCACGAACCCAGCAAAGGCGGAAATGATAAAAACCATCACGCCCATATCATGCTGACCACCCGAAAAGCTGAATTAGACCCTGACAATAAACTCACTTTGACGACAAAAACCGATATTGAGTTAAGTAATGCCAAACGCAAAAGCCTAAATATGGGAACAACCCAAGACGACATCAAACAGATTCGGGAAACATGGGCGGACTTAGCCAATCACGCACTGGAGCGAGCAGGCTACCGAGAAAAAATAGACCACCGCAGCTATGCCGATCAGAACAATGGACTACAAGCCACCATTCATGAGGGGACTTCGGTCACTCAACTCCGTAGACAAGGCATAGACACCGAAATCAGCCGTTATAACGACCATGTGAAGCAACACAACGCCCAACACCTCAAACAACAGCAACAGCGCACAGACAGCGTTTTACAGCGTGGTTTAAACCGTGCCGAGCAAGGCTTCGAGCAATGGCAGAAAAACCAAGAAGCTAAACGCCTAGAACAAGAACGCCAAGCCGAAATACAACGACAGCAAAAACTAGAGCAACAGCAAGCCGAGCGAGCCAACCGTAAAGCATCACAAGACTTAGATCAGGGCGGAATGTACCGATGAGCAACCAAAACGACCTAGATGACCAGCTCTATATTTTACTGGCATCTATGAAAGAGTATCGAGAAGCCATAGCAGACGATAACAAGCGATTAGAAGCGTTTTACAAGGAAGTGGCTAGCGGAGTACTCAATAAGACCGAAAAACACCTAAAAAACGCCAATCAGAAGCAAATAGACGCACTCAACAACAGTATTCGGGAATTAAACAATGCAACCAATCAACTTGACTGGCGATTCATGGCAATCTACGCCAGTGCTTTTGTTAGCTTGCTGATCGTTTTCTTTTTAGCATTATTTTTATATGTGCCGAGCATGGACGAAATCAAACAGCGTAGAGCAGACGTTGCATGGCTAGAACAAAAATACAGCCTAGATATTAAAAATTGCAATGGGAAGTCTTGCGTTCGCATCATGAAAAATGACTGTCACGGAGCGAATAAGGATTATTGTGTGATTGACCCAAAATAATGATTAGACAGTACTTTGCTCGGCTCTTGCCATCACCGAATCAATGACAGCAGTCGCAAAGTTGCCCGACTTTGAAACATGGCTAAAGCCATCTTTCAAAGCATCGAGCGATAGTCATCCAAAAATTTCGGAATGGCTATCCAACTGATGCAGTTCTAAAATATCGTCACCAACAAGCCTATAGATCAAGACTAAATCAGGCTTCACATGACAATCACGACAATTTTTAAACTCTGCACCACCTTTCAAGGGATGATCTAAATACTTTTCAGGCAAAGGATTATTTGCGACTAAACAATCTAATACTTCTGCCCATTCAGCCGTAACCAGTTCTAAATAACGTCTTTTAATATCACGTTTAAAAGAACTGGTTACGATAATCTTACGTTTAGCCATGTGCTTCTTCCGACATAGCTTTAATCGCTTCTTCTACCGTTTCGTACTCGGTGTACTCGCCATTTTCAATCTCTTTTAAAGATTGAAGTAACTTGGCTGCTGCTTTAGGAGTTAAAGCAGGTTCTCGTGCATAGTCAAAAGACAAAGGAATCGCTTTAGTTTTAACGATTTGATTCAAGAACAGTTTGAATGCTTGAGGCATAGTCAAACCATAGTCTTCCAAAATTGGGGTGACTTGTTCTTTTAACTCTGCTTCTAAGCGCATATTGAAATTGACTGCGGACATGATTCCCTCACTCAAAAACCATTAAAGTAAAGATAATATAAGTCATATTCTTTACTTTTTCATTACTTTTGATGTAATAAATGGTTTCTGACAACTGAATTTCGTATAACAGCCATTATGTTAAATAACTTTTAGAAGCTTTAGTACAAGCTTGACAGATTGTCTTATCATTATAAAATAACCTTATTCAAATCATCCTCCCAAGAGTAACGCCAATGAAGTAAGTCATTTTCTCATCATTATTTTTAAACTTTTGATGTGCAAAATAGATTCTACTTGTGGCTATATATTCTTGGTCTCTACTTTATATCCTAAATAATATATTGTTTTTTATAAGTTAATCTTCACTATTTTGCATATCCTCTACATGAGGAATTTTTTATGCAACATGCATGTATTGCTTCAAACTTAAATTTAGAATTTTCTACACAGAAAATGTTTGATCAGCTAAACATTACGCTTTTATCAGGACAGGTTTCTGCATTAATTGGACGTAATGGTTTAGGTAAATCCCTATTGTTCAGAATATTAGATCAAAGCCAAGCTTTAGATATTCATTATAGTGGTCAAGTTTCATGGAATATCCAACATGATTATTTGGCACAATTAGAACGCCTTAATGCTGAAAATATTGCACAAGCATTAGAGGTAGATCATTTACATCATGCTTTTCGGCGTATAGAGAACAATACAGCTAGTTTTGATGATTATGAGTTAGTTGAAAATACCTGGGATTTACCACAAAAATGGCAAAATATACTTGAAAATGCTGACTTACCTACGGATTTGAACTTTCCAACAGAAAAACTGAGTGAAGGACAAAAAACAAAGCTGGCTTTATGTCGTTTGTTTTTAAAAAAGGATCACTATCTACTTTTAGATGAACCAAGCAACCATTTAGACTCAACATCTAGACAATGGTTAATTGAGAGTATTTTGGCACACCCTAGTGGTGTATGCCTGATTAGTCATGATCGCCAATTACTCAATCAAGTCCAACATATTTATGCTTTAACTGAATTAGGCTTACAACACTACAAAGGTAATTATGAGCATTACATTCAACAGCATCAGCTACACATGGATGCATTAACTCAGTCTATTAATAATGAGAAAAAAGAATTAAAGCAGTTAAAACAACGGCAACATGATAGCTTAATGAAAGCGAATAAACGTCAATCTAAAGGCAATGAACTTCGTGATTCTAATTCTCAAGCAAAGATTTTTCTAGATTTCAAAAAGGAAAATGCTGGACAAAGCTTAGGTAAGCTACGTGCCCAACAAACTCGACAAACTGATGATTTGAAAAATAGTCTGATTAATAGGCAGACCATTGTAGAAAAAATCAAAGCTCAGAAGTTTGAATTCCACTTACAGAGTACGAAGCAAGGAGAGATTTTAAGAATTCATGATTTAAAGCTACCCCATACAGCAACAAATAAAATTAATTTTGCATTGAAAGCTGGCGAAAAAATCCATCTTAAAGGTGCTAATGGAATTGGTAAATCAACCTTATTGAAATTGATTTCTACCCATCAACGTGATGATATTTTCTTTAGTGGAACATGTTTGTATTTAGATCAAAACTTTAGTTTATTAAATAATGATTTATCCGTAATCGAAAACCTTGCACTTTATAACTCCAATCTTACTGAAGTTGAGTGGAGAAATTTGTTAGGTCAGTTACGTATTCGTCGTGAAAAAGCTTTATTAAAACTATCAGAACTGAGTGGTGGTGAAAAATTGAAAGTCGCATTATTAGCAATGAGTCACTATCCTGATGGTATTGATTTATTATTGCTTGATGAACCAGAAAATCATTTAGATATTGAGTCTAGAGAGCTTCTATCGCAGGCTATTAGCCAATATCAGGGCGCTGTAATTTTAGTTTCACATGATCATTTTTTTGTTGAACAGTGTGAAATATCTGAAGAGTATTTAATTGAGTAAAATGACATTTTCAAATATATAGATTTATTAGTTCTACTAAAATTAACATAATACACCTTATACGAAAT
This sequence comes from Acinetobacter sp. YH12058, assembly GCF_013419805.1. Lineage (NCBI taxonomy): Bacteria > Pseudomonadati > Pseudomonadota > Gammaproteobacteria > Moraxellales > Moraxellaceae > Acinetobacter > Acinetobacter sp. YH12058. The sequence continues at coordinate 164 of NZ_VOZL01000039.1, read as the reverse complement.
GCTTTATAATTATCCTTATAATTCAACGCTGTAGTTTCTAGTTGATAGCCCGAACATCACTGTTCGGGCTTTTTTAATGATTTGTCACGTTCCACGCCTACTATTTAATCAATGTTTCACAACTTTGATTAGCTCAATTAAATAATTAAAACCTAGATAATAAG
>NZ_VOZL01000038.1:0-7113 GCF_013419805.1 Acinetobacter sp. YH12058 | reverse complement strand
AGTATAAATGCGAGAACGCAGGGGTATGTTATGAAGAAGTCAATGAAGCCTATACCACCCAAATTTGTTCGTGCTGTGGCTCACGCTCCAGTAGTCCGGAAGGTAGAGCAGGACTTGGAATAAGAGAGTGGCAGTGTGTGGAGTGCGGTACGCTCCATGATCGGGATGTAAATTCCGCACTGAATATTCTTGCGCTCGGACATGAGCGTCTAGCAGTAGGAATCTCCGTCCTTTAGGTCGGGGAGGATGTCAACTAAAATTTGTCTAAAGCTAGGCGCGAATCACTGCCCCACTCTCTGCATCTAAAATACGGCTAGGTTGCTGGCTTAAACCCAAATCACCATTTAAGTAGTGCAATTGTTGATGGAAATATTGCGTTGTCTCTTGCAAAGAGCGTGCAGGGGCAAGTCCCGCAGGATTGGCACTGGTCGATACAATAAAGCCATCAAAGGCATGGCATAACGCCATACATAAAGGATGATTGGTTACGCGCACCGCTACTTTGGGGTGTTGACCTGTAATCCACTCTGGAATTGCGGCTGTGCTGGGTAATAGCCAGGTGGTTGCTCGATCTGTGGGATAAGTATTCGTCCATGACGCAATTACGCGATCTCGCATTTCGGGGTTTAAATCCTGCAGCAAATGCTCTACTTGTGACAGATGTCCTGCCAGTAAAATCACACCTTTTTCAATCGGACGCTGTTTCAGACGCAAAATTTCCAAAAATGCCTGTTGATTATATGGATCACATCCCAATCCCCAAACCGCCTCTGTAGGATAGGCCAGTACCTGTCCTTGTTGTAGACATGCAGCGGCTTCGGTGACAGAAGTTGTAATCATGGGAGTTTTACCTAAACAGAAACGTGAAATAGGCGCTTATTGTGAACCTTATTTGAGTGGACGACAACGCAGATATAAACCTGATTGTTGTAAACAGAAGCCCATGAGTTCCAGTTCCATTAATGCGCTGGTGAGTGTGGCAATATCTAAATTCAGTTGCTGTGCCAAGTGATCGATGCTTTGTCCGACCCAATCCAGTTGTTGATACAGTGCCAATAAATGCTCGGGAATATGCGGTGTACTTGTATCTGCTGTTTTTGTTGTGGTGGTTTGAAGTATTGCTTCAGTCGGTGGTGTAGATAATTTTGCTTTTGTTGAAGCTGCTGTAGTCTGATTTTGGCTTGATGCTATTTGGTTTTGTTGATATTGCCATTGGGTTGGCAGGGCTAAATCCTCAATCACTTGTTCAGGATGGTCGACCAAAATTGCACCTTCACGAATCAATTGATGGCAACCTTGATGAAATTCACTATAAATATGTCCAGGAATGGCAAATATCAATTTGCCTTGCTCCGCTGCTAGTTTCGCGGTAATCAGCGAGCCACTATTTAAACTGGCTTCAGCAACTATCACGCCTAAACTTAATCCACTGACAATACGGTTACGTCGTGGAAAATGTTGCTGCAAGGGCTTGGTCTGCGGTAAAAACTCCGTAATCACGGCACCACCACATTCCACAATCTGTTGGCGCAGGCTGTGATGTGCACTTGGATAAGTGCTGTCCAAACCTGTGCCCATGACTGCAATGGTACGTTGATGCTGCAAAGCACCTTGATGTGCAGCTTCATCAATACCTTGTGCCAAACCACTATTGATAAAGAATCCTTGTTCACTTAAATAATAAGCAAAATCATAAGCCACTTGCCGACCATGCGGGCTGGCTTTGCGACTGCCGACAATCGCAATTTGCGCTTGCAACAAAGCCTGTGCATTGCCTTGCCCAAATAAAATGGGTGGCTTGTTGGAATAGGGTCGTAACTGATTGGGATAGTCCGCATCGTCCAAAGTTAGAATAAAATCGCACTGCTGTTGCAGTTGATTCAGACATTGTTCAAAGGCGAGTTGCCCTGTTGGGCTGAGATATTCTTTGGCGCGTTGTAGATGGTTGGCATGAATGCGCACATCTGACCATGTGAGGAGGTGTTCGGGCTGCACTGCGGCAGCCACGGAACCATAATGTTGTACGAGTTTGGAAAAACTAGACAGTGAATGTTGAACCAAATACCACAACAAAATGTAGTTGATTTGCTGTGGGCTGAATGAATTCAACATCACCATCTTAAACCGTTTTAGTCGTCCATTCGTGGTGCTTGTAAGCTCGCACCGACTTTAATTGGTAATTCACTGTCTAAAACATAGGCATAGCTAATGTGGTCAAAGCTCTTGAAGACCATGATATTGCCAATACGTTCGCCTGGAAGCTGAACACGTTCTTTGGTTTTCGGGTCGGTGACCACTTCGCCTTTTTGCGCTACGCTAAACACATGACCAGATTGCACGCCATGTAATGTACCGCGATCAATTGCCACAACACTGTGTTTTGCTGCAGTACCAATCGAACCCATCACACGTAGCACCTGACCACCTGTGCTGACATTTTCAGCATGCGTTGGGTAGAACAAGGTTGGCAGCATTGGGTCATAAATTGGTAAGACGCGATCACCACGACGCACTTCGGCATTGTAGGTATCGGTCAATTCAAGTGTGGTGATGTCATTTTCACCACGTACTGCAATACCTGCAGCAACTTGAGTGAGTTCAATGCCTGCATTGAATTTTTGACCATTGGCATCGGTCAGCATGTACGGTTCGCCTTCACGATATACACCGTAGCGTTGACCTACTTCCAGACCTGTACCACGCGCATACACACTTTGACCTTTAGCGGCTAAAACACGTTGATCAGAAGTACCTAAAATATATGGTGTGCCTTGTAACGCATCTGCGGCAATAATGCTGCTGCGCTCTAACCAGTGTTTGATGTAGTCAAGTGGAATCACAGGAATGGTATTATTTAAAGACTCCACGCGAATTTGCGGCTGTAAATTGGTGCTCTTGCCTGCATAACGACGAATAATGCCTTCACAGCCATCGCCTTCATCTTTACCAATAATTGGACGACCTTCATAGGTACACATCAACAAACGGTCACCTGGGAAAATCCAGTGTGGATTTTTTACGTGACGGTTACTTGCCCAAATTTCAGGCCAACGTAATGGATTGTTCAGGAATTTTTTGGAAATATCCCATAAGGTATCGCCTTTTTTTACCACATACACATTTGGTGCGCTGGCTTTTAAGGCAGGCGGATTGATGTTTCGTGCAGGTGCTGCTTCAGCCACACTGATCGCACTAAGTCCCACTGTGAGACATACTGCGAGTGCTAAAACTTGCTTTTTAAACCCCAAGACACGAAAAGAGGATGTGTCTGTCAAAACCTTTTTCATTATCATAATTCCTAAAATTATGTATGTAGTTGCGTTATAATAACGATCTTACACACATTTTTTTGATGAAGCATTCCTTCATTCGGTTTTTTGATCAATGGCATATAAGTGAGGACGTCCCATGGCCTTATTACCTATTTTAAGTTTCCCGGATCCCCGTTTGCGTACCATTGCCAAACCCGTCGAAGAAGTGACCGACGAAATTCGTCAGCTTGCTGCAGATATGTTTGAAACTATGTATGCCGCACCAGGAATTGGTCTAGCTGCGACACAGGTAGATCATCATATTCAGCTGATTGTCATGGATTTATCTGAAAATAAAGATCAACCCATGGTCTTCATTAACCCCAAAGTTACCCCATTGACTGAAGAGACCCAACCGTATGAAGAAGGGTGTTTGTCAGTGCCTCAAATATACGACAAAGTTGAGCGTCCGTCACGTGTAAAAATTGAAGCGATTAACCTTGAGGGTCAATCCTTTGCGCTAGAAGCAGATCAACTTCTCGCTGTTTGTATCCAACATGAAATGGATCACTTAAATGGTAAATTATTTGTCGATTATTTATCACCACTCAAAAGACAGCGTGCCCGTGAAAAAGTGGAAAAAGTAGTGCGCCAGCGTCAGAAAGAAAAAGTTGCTGTGAAGCGTTAAAACAAACAACCATCTAGTTGTCCATGTTTAGACCAAAGCATAAAAATCAGCCCAATTTCGATTGGGCTTTGTTATACTTGCGCCACACAAATTCAGGATAGATGTTTTTGTTGTTGCGTAGTGGCTTACTGCTTTCATTTATCGCAGTTTTTTTACAGATTGCTGTATTTTTACAGCCTTTGCTGCCTGAGCAATATCAAGTTGCGCCAGTCTGTGAAACCATCACGCGTGCACTTTTGTTGCCACAAGCCCACGCCGTGCATACAAATTCTTCGCATACTGCACATTCATCTACATCGCAAGCTGATGATCAACAACTGACTGCACAGCATGGACATCATCATCACGATGCTTCACACCAATGTCAGTATTGTACGGTCTATGGCAACTTGGTCTTGCCACCTGAATTAGAGCTTAAAGAAGTGCTTGATCGCATTCAGGTACGTCTTTTGGCTTTCCAAAAACGTTTTCAACACGTTTGGTTTGCACTTCAGCAACTCTTTTTACTTCCGCAGGGACGTGCTCCACCTCACTTTGCATAAATTCAATGTTTTTCGGGTCTGCTTTGACCCTAACTGTATTTATGTTTTGAAGTGAGAAATAAAATGGCTCAGCCTAAATTTTTATTACAGCCCATTGCGGCTGCAGTTTGTGTTGCCTGCTATTCAGCAAGTGCGTTTGCCGATCAAAGTATGCTGTCTGCGAATACGCATAGTCTTGCGCCTATTGTTGCAACCGCACAACAGGGCAATGATGCCAATGGTTTGGTGGTTCGTGCTAATCCAAAACAACCCATTCAGCCGATTCCAGCCACAGATGGTGCAGACTATTTGCAAAGCATAGTTGGCTTTAGTGCTGTCAACAGTGGTGCGGGTACCAATGGCGATGTGACCTTCCGCGGCATGTTTGGTTCACGTATTAAAATTTTAACCGATGGTTCTGAAAACTTAGGTGCATGCCCGAGTCGTATGGATTCACCAACCTCTTATATTTCACCAGAAAGTTTTGATGAAATTACCGTCATTAAAGGCCCGCAAACGGTGCAATATGCCAACACAGGTTCGGCAGCAACGGTATTGTTTGAGCGTAAGCCTGAGCAATTTGGTGAAGGTCAAAACTATCGTGGCCAAGCCAGTGTCTTGATGGGGTCATTTGGCCGTTTAGATCATAATGTTGAAGCGGCTGCGGGTGATGAGCAGAAATACATCCGTTTAAACGCCAACCGTTCTGTAGCAGACAGCTATAAAGATGGCAATGGTACAACTGTTCCTTCGGATTGGGAGCGTTGGAATGCTGATGTCGCTTTAGGTTGGACACCCGATGAAAACACTTGGCTAGAACTGACAGGTGGTCGTGGTGATGCTGAAGTGGTTTATGCGGGCCGTACAATGGATGGTGCTGAATTTGACCGTGAAAGTTTAGGTTTACGTGTAGAAAAGAAAAATATTACCGATGTGATTAAGAAAATTGAAGCACAGGTGAATTATAGTTTTAACGATCACGTGATGGATAACTTTAGTCTGCGTGCGTTCAATCCTGCAGGGGGGATGATGCATCCTATGGCAAATAATGTGGCACGTAAAACGTTGAATGCACGTATGGCGGTGACACATGAGTGGGATAAAGTTGACTTTGTGACAGGTGTTGATACTCAAAATAATGAGCATAGTGGTCGTAAAGGCAGAATGAACAGCTATAAAAATTTGCCTCGTACTGTGGATATGGAGTTTCAATCTATAGGAGGTTTTGGTGAGCTTGGTTATCAATTCAACGATCAAAACAAGTTAGTCACAGGTGTGCGTATTGATCAAATTGAAGTAGACGCAGTGCAAACAGCTCAACAACGTAAAGAAACTTTGCCAAGTGGCTTTATTCGTTTGGAAAATCAACATCCGCACCATGATGCTAAAACTTATGTCGGTTTGGGCTATGTAGAGCGTATGCCTGATTATTGGGAATTGTTTAGTCCTCTGTCGGGTAACGGAAATAAAAATACGTTTAATCACATTGATACTGAAAAAACCCTTCAATTGGACTTTGGCTATCAACATGAACATGGTGCATTCAGCTCTTGGGCATCGGCTTATGCAGGTTTAATTAATGATTATATTTTGACGAATTACAAACTGAGAGATGAAAACAAGCCTCAGAGTAAAGAAAATCCTTTAGAGGCGCATACTCGCAATGTGGATGCAACGATTGCAGGTGCAGAAGTTGGTATTGCTTATCAATTTACCGATGCTTTACAGGCTGATGTGAGTGCCATGTATGCGTGGGGTGAAAACACTGCGGACAATACGCCGTTGCCACAAATTTCACCTTTGGAAGGGCGTTTAAACCTGCGCTATGTTCAGGATAAATATACTTTAGGTGCATTATTACGTGTTGTTGATGGTCAAAGTCGTATTAGCGAACGTGAAGGTAATATCGTGGGCTATGATGTGAAAGAAAGCAGTGGCTTTGGCGTATTGTCTTTAAACGGCAGCTATAACCTCAATAAAAGTGTTGATGTGTCTGTGGGTATTGATAACGTACTGGATAAAACTTATACCGAGCATCTAAACAAAATGGGTAATGCGGGTTTGGGTTTTGCTGCGAATGAGCAATTTAACAATATTGGCCGTAACTATTGGGCGCGTATCAGTATGAAGTTCTAATTTGAACTTTATTTAAACCAAAAGCAGGGCTTAGGCTCTGCTTTTTACTTTTTTATTAGAATAATTTCATATAAAACAATAGATTAAATCTTGTGATTGTATTTTGAAGAATTGCACAGATTTTTATTAAAATAAATTTATGAGACAAAACAGTGGCTTATCTGTTTTGGGGTTTATAAAATAAACACTCGATATATTTCTTTTACAAAAAGCCTTGCATGGCAAAATATTTGGCCTATAATGCACATCCATCGGCGGCGATGTTGATAAAAACTTGTTGAAAAACAATAGCTTGGTTGATTGATTTAAGATTAATTGAGTTTGTTTTGAGTAGATGGGTTTGAAAATAAAATCAACATTGCATGTTGACTTTATGGAAATAGAGAGTAGTATAGCCGACCTAGCTTGATGCTGACGAAGCATCGAGAAGATCATTAAGAGATTATGAAGAACAACTTGTGTGGATTTTTACTGATTGATTGATCGAAAATATTTCATTGATTGATTGGTTTAAATT
>NZ_VOZL01000037.1:0-8670 GCF_013419805.1 Acinetobacter sp. YH12058 | reverse complement strand
CAGCGTAATCTTTCGCTTCACCACCAAACTTACGTGCACATACTGTAGCAATCGCAGCTGTTAAAGTTGTTTTACCATGGTCAACGTGACCGATTGTGCCCACGTTAACGTGTGGCTTATTACGTTCAAACTTAGCCTTAGCCATGTTCATCTTCCTCGTTTACGTCGAACACAATGCTGAGTAAAACTCTGCCCCGACATATCGCCTAAAAAACTAGACACCTAATACTTGAAAAGCAGACTAATAAGCCTGCTTTTTGAAAATCTTGTGCGAATAATCGCTAAACTGTATCTGGAGCTCTTATCGAGATTTGAACTCGAGACCTCTCCCTTACCAAGGGAGTGCTCTACCACTGAGCTATAAGAGCGACAAATCCTTCGATGGAGCGGGAGACGAGGATCGAACTCGCGACATGCAGCTTGGAAGGCTGCCGCTCTACCAACTGAGCTACTCCCGCATCTATGTTGGTAATTACCACTTCTATCGAAGTTAATGGTGGTGGGAGAAGGATTCGAACCTTCGAAGCTTACGCGGCAGAGTTACAGTCTGCTCCCTTTGACCGCTCGGGAATCCCACCATTTTCACACTTACTCAGTGTTCGTTCTTTACTTAACAACTCAAACTCCCTAAGATGGTGCCGGCACACGGATTCGAACTGTGGACCTACTGATTACAAGTCAGTTGCTCTACCAACTGAGCTATGCCGGCGTTTCTTAGTGTTTCGTACGTTTCGTATCGGAACGGTGTGCAGTTTAGCAAAACTTGAAATCCGTGCAAGTGTTTTTTTCAAAAAAAACGCTAAAAACTCATAAAATCAATCCATTTGATGATAATTCAACCGCTTTGATCACTGCGCGAGCTTTTATTTGGGTTTCATTCCATTCAGATTCAGGATTTGAGTCCGCAACTAGACCTGCGCCTGCCTGCACATAGACCTTATTTTGACGAATAACACAGGTACGAATCGCAATCGACATGTCCATTTCGCCATGCCAGCCTAAATAACCAACAGCACCACCAAAAACACCACGTTTTACAGGCTCAACTTCATCAATAATTTCCATGGCACGAATTTTTGGTGCACCCGAAAGTGTCCCTGCAGGGAAAGTTGCCTGAAAAACATCCAAAGCATCGACATCGTCACGCACTTCACCTTGCACATTGGACACAATATGCATGACATGCGAATAACGCTCGATCACCATTTGATCAGTCACTTGTACTTTACCAATTTTGGCGATACGCCCGACATCATTACGCCCCAAGTCAATCAGCATTAAGTGTTCGGCAATTTCTTTTTCATCCGACAACAAATCTTGCTCAAGTGCCAAATCTTCTTCTTTGGTTTTACCGCGCGGGCGTGTACCTGCTAAAGGACGCACAGTGGCAATACCATTTTCCAAACGCGATAAAATTTCAGGTGATGAGCCGACAATATGAAACGGCTGATCATCGCCCAAAGTTTTGCCTTGTACCAAGAATAAGTACGGCGATGGGTTGAGATGGCGCAAAGCACGATAAACCTGTAACGGCTCACCATCAAAATCTGACACCATGCGATGTCCAGGCACCACTTGCATAACATCGCCTGCACGAATGTATTCTTTGACGGTATCAATGGTCGCCAAGAATTTTTCTTTGCCTGTAAGCGATTCAAAATGTGGTGGCGTATGTTTTTCTGCTTTTAGACTAATCGGGGTTGCTAAAATTTCTTCTAGTGCATCGAGTTGTTGTTGTGCCTTGTCATAAGCATCTGCCTGCGCTGCATCGGCATGCACAATTAAGAACAAGGTATCTTTTAAGTTATCAAACACGATGACTGTTTTAGACAACATCATCCAAATATCAGGCAAACCGACTGGATCTGCTGCAGGCACGTTTTTTAAACGCGGTTCGATATAACGCACTGCATCGTAACCAAAATAACCCACCAAACCACCTGTAAAGCTTGGCAATTCAGGCAAGTCAGCTTGCGTAGGCACTTTAAATTGCGCTTGAAAATCGCGGATATACTGAAACGGCTGTGCACAAGTTTGTTTTTCGATTGAACCGTCAGCATGTTGGATGGTGAGTTCACCCGCATTACAGGAGAAAACTGTAGATTCACCCAAACCAATAATTGAATAACGTGCCCAGTTTTCACCACCTTCTACAGACTCAAACAAATAGGCTTGTTGATGCTGCTTCAAACGTGCAAATACCGACAATGGAGTTTCGGTATCGGCCAAACGCTGGCGATATACAGGAATGAGGTTGTAGCCTGCTGCTTTAAGTTGTTCAAATTGAGTCAGAGTGGTCATGTGAAGCTCTCTATATTTCGATGTAGCAATGTTTTCGATAAGACGAAGTGAAGGACGGTTGTAGATTGACTAGCGTCGCCATCGAAATATGGGCATTACAGCCTGACTCATATTGATATCCTTTATAGCAATTAGCGTAAAATTATTTGATTTTTGAATCTTAAATATTTAACAATTCAGTTAAATTATCCACAATTTGTTGCGGCTGACAATTGGCAATCGGCTCACCATGATTATAGCCGTAGCTGACCACAATACAATCAATCCCCGCTCGACGCGCGGCTTCAACATCATTAGAAGAATCACCAATCATCAAGACTTGAGACTTCTCCACTTGATAATGTTCAACACAATGCAGCAATTGACGCGGGTGTGGTTTACGCTCTTCAAAACGGTCTCCACCAATCACATCATCAAAATAATTTTGCATGTCTAAGGCTTCGATAATGGCACGTGCAGGTTGTTCTGGTTTATTGGTCACACAAACCAAAGTTTTGTTCTGTGCTTTTGCCCAATCCAAAAACTCAATAATGCCTGCAAAAGGCTGCGTGTCGATACACGGTTCCGCACTATAAATGTCTAAAAAGGTATTCAAGAGCTGTTGATGTTGCTCGGGATGCACAACCCCCATTAAATGCATCAACACGCTATGACAAAAAACAGCAGTTCCCTTCCCCACCCAAGTTCGCACTTGTTCCAGTGTTACCAAAGGCAGTTGCAGTGCATTTAAACTCATGTTCATGGCGCGGTATAAATCTGTCGCAGAATCGACCAAAGTGCCATCTAAATCAAATAAAATGACTTGACGTGTATCAAGCTGAGCAATAGACATTCTTCCCCCTAAATGAACAAAGGCATGCGATCGCATGCCTTGATTGTAAAGCAAAGGCTGCTTATTTAAACAATAGCCAAGCCAAAACTGCCAAAATCACCAAGACAATCAGTGAAATCAAGCCAACAGAAGCATTTTTTTGCTGTTCTTTCTCTTGTTCCACACGAGAAACAGGCTGCTCGACAGACACAGGTGTTGGCTCTGCTGGAACTGCATGAATATCCACGCCTTCTGGAATAGGTGCTGGTTTTGGTACTGCCACGCCTTGCGGCATACCATCACGGTTTAATTGCACAGAACTGTCACGTTGATTCAATTCAGGCATTCCCTGCTCGTTCATTTGCTGTGCAGGTGTTTTTTCTGTTTGTGCTGTGACTTTTTCAGCAGTTTTGGCGACATCTGCCGCATGTTCCAATTCAACCGCAGGCGCAAATACTGAAAACTTTAAGCTGGCAAATTGGACGATATCACCTTCTTTAAGTAAGGTTTCATCGGCAATGCGTAAATCATTTACAAAAGTGCCGTTGGAAGAATTTAAATCTTGCACATACAGCGCTTGTTCTTTAAGTAAAAAAGCCGCATGTTTACGTGAAATTTCTGCCGATTGCAGCACCAAATCTGCACTTTGATGACGCCCCACCAACATATCACGGTCGATACTAATTTCTTGGCCAGTAAATTCACCGCTAATTGCTTGTATTTTCCAAGTCATAAATAACTTCTCTCGTGTGATTTGGCGACATCATAACATGCCCTCAACCACAATCTGCGCAGGATACGATTAAGGTGTAGCGCGAATTGTGGTCGTAGTGACTGTATTTTTAGTTTTGCTGACTTCCTGCTGCGGCAAAACTACGTTTTGGCGCTGTACCGCAGGCTCAATCGCAACAGGGGTGCTCACCACCGTTGCTGTGCGGTTTGCAGACACTGCTGATGGTAAGGTTTGATAAGTTCCTGTTTGCGGCGCAACTCGAGATACAGGCAAACGCTGCTGATAAACATCGCTAACATTCTCAGGCAGTTTAGCAAAGCTACCATCGGCATCCATTGCCAACTGAAGGCTATACAATTGGCTATAACGCTGCTGCGAAATACGGCGAATATCCTGACTATCTCCCACAATGGTTGGGTGAATAAAAATCAATAAATTACGTTTTTGATTAGATTGACCATCGGAACGGAATAAACGCCCCAACCCTGGAATAGCACCCAAACCTGGCACAGCCTGACGACTATAAACCGAGTTATCAGAAATTAAGCCACCTAAGACAATGGTTTGTCCGTGCTCGGCCAAAATAGAAGTTTTAATTGCGCGTTTGCTGGTGACTAAATCCTGCGCCTGACCTTTATTGGCTTTGACATCTGACACTTCTTGTTCAACTTCCAAGCGTAGTGTTCCGCCTTCACCAATATGTGGCACGACTTTTAAAGTAACCCCGACATCTTTACGTTCAATAGTGGTATACGGATTTGCCACACCACCATTGGTAGATAATGAACCTGTTACAAAAGGAACGTTTTCACCAACCACAATATAGGCTTCTTCATTGTCCATGGTCACAATAGATGGCGTAGACAATAAATTGGATTTGGTTTTTTCCTTCAAGGCCTGAATCATCGCACCATATAGCTTGCGTGAACCATCACGACCTTCACGATAATCACCCAACACCAATGACGTACCTGCACCAATCGCACTGCCTGCGCCTGCTGCACCACCAGTTAAATAGCCTGCAGCAACATTTTTTAAACTTGCACCAATATTGTCAAAATTAATTAGACCGATACCGCTGCTTAAATCGCCCAATGCCCACTGCACACCCAATTGGTCGGCATCGGTACCTTCCACTTCTATAATCGCAGCTTCAATCAACACTTGTTGACGACGGGTATCTAGTTGCTGAATGGCCGATTCAATTTCACGCATCAACTGCGGATCGGCTTTGACCACCAAAGCATTTTGCGAGCCATCGGCAATAATACTGACACCATTACCATTAAAACTGGTGATGTTGTTTTGATTGTTGCTATTCGAGCTGCCACCCAAATTAATACTTGGGGTGGAAATAGTCGATGAATTACCTGTGTTGTTATTGGTGCTGCTTAAATTACTAGCACTGTTGTTGTTACTGTTGCTATTTGCATTAGAGCTGCTGCTCACCGCCTGTCCTGAAACCAGACCTTGCAATATTTCTGCTAAATTCTGTGCACTGGCATATTTCAAGCGAAAAACCTTCAAACCACCCAAACGATCTGCCGCAGGCACATCCATCATTTCAATCATTTGACGAATGCGTTTACGTGTTGCGGTATCGCCTTTGATGATAATACGATTGGTACGGTTGTCCGCCACAATACGCACACGCGAACCTTTAACATCTTTCGCTGCCCCTGTCGAACTCATCGACTCAAGCAAGCCAATGACTTCTTCGGCTTGACTGGATTGCAGGCTAATCGCTTCAATGTCATTTTGCCCCGTACCATCTAGGTTACGAATAATGCTTTCTAACTGATAAATGTTACTGGCACGATCAGACACGATTAGAGCATTGGTGCCCCCGACCGCAGACAAATGCGCAAACTGCGGCATGAGCGGACGTAAAGCAGGAATCAGGTCATTGGCATTGGTATTTTCTAGCCAAATCACTCGCGTTACAATTTGGTCACCACGCGCATTTTGACGACCATCATAGGGAATGCCTGAGCTTTTTACATTGCTGTCAGGTACAAGGCGAATGGTATTGCCTGATGGTATTGCCACCACACCATTCACATTCAATACGCCTAAAAACAGGTCATAGACTTCATTTTTATTCAGGGCTTTGTTGGAAATCACCGTGACATTGCCACGCACACGCGGATCGACTGCAAAGTTCTTGCCCGTAATATCGGCCACTTCATTAATAAATGCAGTTAAGTCCGCATCACGTAAATTAATTTTCCAGGTTTGCGCATGACTTGCAGTACTCACCATTGCAACAAGCGGTGCAGCAGCCAGTAATGCCCAAAATGGACGCTCATAATTCAATAAAGCCATAATCTACTGTGTTTCCTAACCCTAAATATGTCTCTGCATGTAGTTACGATGCCGATCCATTTAAAAATTTTGTTGTATGGTCATCACTTGATCACCACGTTTTATTTGTAATTTCACTTGACCTTCACGACGTGCCTGTTCAAGCAATTGTGCATCGCTTTGTCCTTGCCCGACGTTTTGCCCATTTAAAGACAAAATACGGTCACCTGGCTGTAAACCCAGTTTATTTCTTAAAGCGGCTGGCGTACGTGTAGTCACTTCATAACCATTGCCCGTATTTGCTTCAACACCCATCTCTTTTAAGTATTGTTCGCGATCTTCCTGTATGCGCTGCACTGCCTGTCCAATGGCATTATTCGGTTGTGCGGACTGCGTAGGTGCAGTTACAGGAGCTTGATTACCACTTGGAATTAAAGGTGCGATAGGTTGATTTAAACCATTTTCAATACCTTTAAACAATACTTCACGCGTCGCACCACTGCTATGACGTAAAATAACCCGATCCCAGTAGACTTCTGCCAATTGGTACTGACTCAAATCAATCACATCACCCACACGGTAACGCTCTGCCACCTCATTCACTTTAATGACCGCAGAAGAAAACTGACTCGGCTGCCCAACCACTACACCTTGCAAAGTCATATTTAATTGATCATCGGCAGTGTTGCTGCGCCCAAGTTCTTGAAACAATGCAAAGGAGGTAATATTCGGGATTTGTGGTTGCTGTGAACCCAACTCCACCCGATCAATTTGCATGACTTGGGGCGGCGCAACAACCCACCAAAATAAACTCGCCAGTTTCCAACACAGATACAAAATCAAAAAAGCTAAAAATACTGGCGCAGCACGATCAAACTGCTTCCAGTGCAAATTCCCTAATCGTTCAGAGAGTGTACGCATTAGAAACCTCCTTTTAATAGAGGTTGGCGAGTGCTGATCACATAGGTATCTAAGCCCGCTTTGCCTTCATAAGAGGCGATATTCATCAATAAGCGTTGCGTGAGTTGCACATCTAGCATCAAGCTTTGATCAAGCGCAATATTCAGCATTTTTTGTTCACGTTGATCGCGAATATCAAATAACAGTTTGCCATTTTCATCGGACAAACTGCCTTTTAACGCAGGGATATTCATACGGTCTTGGCGCTGAGCAAAACGATACAGCAATTCGCCACCCGCCCACTGCAGTTGTCCTTTGGCTTTGGTGAAGCCTTGCTGTTTTTTAAAATTCAAATGAATGTCTTTGAGTTGAATCGCATTACTTGGCCACTGCCAATCCACAATACTTTTTAAGGTTTCTGGCGCAACTTGCCCATCTAAAGATTGCACCAAGACGCTACCAAAACGATAGCCAACAATGCCTTCGAGTTTAGTATTACCACTGTGTACTTCAACATCGGCAGCGACACGCAATAAAACCAAATCTAAAGGACGTGTATTCCAACTTAAAGAACCACGTAACTGTCCATTGTGCCAATCGGCTTGTCCCTTCCAGATATTGCCACTCACATTATGTAAGGTCTGATTATTTTTATAAAATTTTGAAATTAACCACGCTGCTGGAATTTGTAATAACACAAAAAACAAAGATGCAATGAGGGCGAAAATCCACCACGTGATGTATTTGGGTTTCTTTATCATGCCACCACGACCAACCTTACTAATTTTTCTATGAATGACTTTTTATAACACTCACACATTATGCACACTTTTTCGGCGTCGCCAATTGATACAGATAAAAAAACCAAGCCGTATTGCTTGGTTTTTGAACTCTAAGTCAAATCAATGACAAATTGATGAAGCTTAGATTAGAAAATCTTCAAGTTTTGCGCCTTTTTCTAATTCAGCGACTAACCAGCGTGGTTTTTTACCACGACCAGTCCAAGTATCTGTAGAATTGATTTTGCTACGATAACGTGGCGCTACAGTTTTACGTGGGCTTTTCTTACGCTTGCTTTCGCCAACTTCCAAAATCTGCTCAATGCTTAAACCCAAATTGTCTGCAATCGCTAAAATTTGATTATAGGCATCTTCAATTGCTTGATCTTTTTTCGTGGCAATTAATGCTTCCGCTTCAGCTTGTAAACGCTTTAACTGTTCTACAGACAAATTGCTAATATCAGGCATCATACTTACTCCAAAAACTATGCTTTTTATATTCAGTTATTAAATTAAGCAGATTCATTCTATTTTTATCAAACTGAAGCGTCAATAAAAAATCTACTACTCTACATATAAATAACAGTCGGACATATTATGAACTGATTATTAAGATTTAATCAAGAATATGCTGTACGGTTTTTTCTATTTTATGAATACCCGCGCGTACATTTTCAGGGATTAAGGTTTTTTGCATATTGACGCGATCTACACATAAGCTGTCATTAAAAAGTAAACATGTATTCTTTTCCGAATTGGTTTGATACTCTCTCCACCCATTGCTCTATTTTATCAGCTGTCATGACTTGAAAATCTCGCCAATAATATTTCATCTGCTTCCA
>NZ_VOZL01000036.1:0-9975 GCF_013419805.1 Acinetobacter sp. YH12058 | reverse complement strand
TTCAAACCTGAAATAGCACCATATTTAGCCCACACCTCGCTACGAATACGACCAAGTAAAACAGCTTGTTTCTCAAGCTGTTTGTACTTTTGCACATTCAAGTTTTTACAATGGTGGATGCGTGTTAATTTCACAAAGTCATGCCTAGGTTAAGGGATTGGATAATCAATAGATATGGATGCTAATATACCAAGACACTCACCTAAAATACAAAAGATAATCATTTAAATCTCTAATAAATACCCACCTTGCCACTACTGAATCGACATAGACAAAATGAGAACTTATGCAAATATTTGTCTATATTTTTAGTTATAGTTAATTACTCTCGTAAAACAGCTGACGAAGTCCGAGATAGAATCATTGCGTCAAAACAAACGTGATGCTTATGCACTTATGATGAAAATGAATTAATTATTATTTAATTAAGTTAAAAGACTGCTATATAGCGGTCTTTTTTGTTTTTGAGCTCTACAAATTTTAATGAGTACATATAGTTACTTTTATAAAAATGATAATAAAGGGTAGAGGAGGTCATCTAAGAATTTAAAGCACAAGACTTATTTAACATTGATGACAGAAAAAGTGAGTTGTTGGGAACTTAAAGAAGAGGTGGTACTTATAATGGTTACTAAAATACAAATACTTAAAATATTAAATATATAAAACAATATATTACAAATATATATGATGCGTAGTGTACGCATCATACATAAAGCGTTCTATTTTGATATAATTGATCCAATCAACCCATTGTTAGGTTTCATTTAAATTCCATGAGTCTTACTGAAATTAAAGTTCGCCAAGCTCATTGTAAGGAAAAAACCAGTTTTTTATCCGATGAAGATGGGCTTAGCCTGAAGATTGAGCCGAGTGGAAGAAAATCTTGGTGCTATCGCTATACAGATCCACAAACTAAAAAACGTCGACGCATTCAGTTAGGTCGTTATCCTGATTTATCGCTGAAAAAGGCACGACAAGTCAGAGATGACTTTAAAGACAATGATTTCTGTTTTGAACAAGATACTGCCTCTAATGTCATCACCTTTGGTAAGGTCGGGGAGGAGTGGTTACAGTTCAAACTGAAAAATGCCTTCAACGATCTACCCCGCTGTGGTGTACTACAGTTAGCAGAAAGATGCTTACAGCAAGATATTTATCCAGACCTTCAGGATCTACCTTTTCAAAACATCAAGCGTTATGACCTGGTTTCAGTAATCAAAAAAATAGAGGGACGCCAAGTAAAAGAACCTGTCAAGAAAGCTTGTAGTTATTTGAACCAAATTTATGACTACGCTGTAGCGATGGGTTATTGTGAATTCAACATCGCGCATGGTTTAAATAAAATCGCCATTAACAGTAAAATCAAGAAAAATTATCCGTATTTGAAAGCGGAGGATATATCTGATTTTAAGTATAAATTACAAAAATTGGATGCCCATCCGATTATTAAAAAAGCACTGCTGTTCAAATTACATACTGGCGTGCGAGGGGCTGAATTGTTATTGGCTGAGCCTCATCATTTTGATTTAAATGAAAAAGTCTGGAAAATACCTGCCTTGCATATTAAACAGTTTCGACGAAAAGTCATATTAGGCCATGAGATTCCCGACTTCTTAGTTCCACTTTCAGATCAGGCTTTAGATATTTTAAAAGACGTCATGCAATGGTCATACGGTGAAAAGTACATTTTTGCTAGCCCACGGAAACATAATCAACCGATTCATTTTAATACATTAAATATGGCTATACGTAAGATGGGCTATGGAAAACATCAATTATCCTCTCATGGACTACGTTCCACTTTTAGTACCATTTTGAATGACTCAGGTTTGTTCCAGGATAACTGGATTGAGGCACAACTTTCACATATTGATAAGAACCGTACCCGTGCCAGCTATAATCACGCTGACTATTTAGCCCAGCGGACTGAAATGATGCAGTGGTGGGGTGATTATTTAAGTACTGCTAAGTGAAAATCGTACTTTTATACATAGACTTAAAACATTATGGGGTTTCAAATGGATAGTAAACAATATACTTGCCGTGTTACATGGTCAGCAGAATATAATGAGTATGTTGGGTTGTTCGAACCACAAGCACTAGCCATTTGTTGTAATTCAGCTTTAAGCGCCCTTAATTCTTTCATGCGTTTATTCACTAGTGCAAGTTGCTGATCAATTAATGCATTAACGCTAGAGCAGCTTTCTTCTGGCTTATTTTTTAATTCGATAAGACGTTTAATATCATTGAGTGATATATCTAGGCTGCGACAATGCTTTACGAATTCCAATTGTTTAAGTGCTTTGCTATCATACAGCCTGAAATTACCTTCTGAACGATTTGGATTTAACAGTAATCCTTCTCTTTCATAATATCTAATCGTTTGTATTGAACAGCCCGATTTTTTTGACAATTCGCCTATTTTCATCAATTTCCCCCAGACATTTGACTCTATAGTTACTATAGAGTCTATAGTATAAGTATGCAACGAAAAGGATATATAAAAAATGACTGAGAAATATTTAAACAATACGAATATCGTTAATTTTGAACACAAAGATATCCAATCCTTGATCGATCAACGTAGGTGGAAAAACTTGGATAACTTCAACAAAATTGGTGCCGCTTATCAGTTTGTAAAAGATGATTTTTGTGGTTATGGTGTTGCAACAAAGTGCTTTTCATCACCAGATACAGATTGGCGTGGAGAAAATACCTATATTCAAAAAGAAGGTATTCATGATGACTTTGGGCTTTATGATTCCCCTGATGAGTTCTATCTCGAAAAAGGGACTAACTTGTCGGGGTTCAAACGCTGGATATATCAACGCTTGATACGTCACTTGATTAATATGAATGTATCAAAACTAAGAAATAGAAAAGTACTAGAGGTACAAAATGCACAACCATAATCATAGTCATCAACATGGTAAAGATGACCGTATTGGTTGGGCATTTTTCCTTAATGTGACATTCACTATTATCGAATTTATAGGTGGTTGGCTCACTAACAGTACGGCGATAATGGCAGATGCAGTTCACGATCTTGGTGATAGTCTTTCAATAGGTTTTGCGTGGATTTTAAGTCGTTTTTCAGATAAAGAAGCATCAGATAAGTTTAGTTATGGTTATCGTAGACTTACTCTCTTTGGCGCATTGATAAACAGTATTGTTTTAATCATTGGCTCAATTTGGATTTTATTTGAAGCAATTCCAAAGCTGTCCAATCCTGAAATGCCTGTAGTCGAGGGGATGTTAGGGCTAGCGATACTCGGCGTTGCCGTTAACGGATATGCTGTATTAAAATTAAAAGCGGGTGAAACATTAAATGAGAAAGTGCTGACATGGCACCTTCTTGAAGATGTACTTGGATGGGTTGCCGTTCTTATAGTCTCTATCGTACTGTTGTTCGCTGAACTGCCGATATTAGATCCCCTTTTATCAATAGGGTTCACGCTGTTCATCTTGTTTAATGTTTTCAAAAACCTGAAATCAACACTCGTTTTATTTCTTCAAGCTGCACCCGATAAAGAGACTCAAAAGCGTATTAAACTATCACTAATGGAATTTCCTGAAGTTAATGGTATCCACCACATGCACTTTTGGTCACTAGATGGTGAAAGTCACGTTTTAACAGCGCACCTTGAGCTGAGTGACAACTTTGACGTTAAAGAATTAATTAGGCTTAAACAAGAAGTTGCAGCTAAATTATCTTCCTATCATTTATCGCATACAACGATAGAGTTTGAGTTTTTAAATGAAAATTGTCGGGATGAAGCGCAGTAAGCTTTATCAATAAAATGTTGGGCATACAATATTAAAAGCAGCTTAATTAGGCATAACCTAGTAATTAAGCTGCTTTTTTTGATTTTAAATTTCGTCGGATTGCTGTTTGCTACTCTCAGAGCCATGCGCCCATTGATATAAAATAGGCAATACAAACAAAGTTAAAATTGTAGAAGATACAATACCGCCGATAACAACTGTTGCTAGTGGTCGTTGTACTTCTGCACCAATTCCAGTGTTTAACGCCATTGGAATAAAACCTAAACTTGCGACCAGTGCCGTCATTAAAATAGGTCTTAAACGAATGATGTGCTGAGTTTCCATCATTGTCTTGGCTTGATGCGGATCAGTCTAAAGCATTCTCAGGAATAGAGGAGCTCGTTGCTGATGTTGTCGCTGATATGATTAGCAATAATGAAAAAGTTCCTACACCACTCTCCGGGAAAATATAGTAGGCAGTTTGTTGTCCTTGTTCTCAGTGGTTCAACAAAAACTAGCCCTCGAAGCCGCAGAACGTGGCGTGGACATAAATTGTTTAGTATCAGTAAAAAGAGCGATGTAATTTTAGTACGAGTGAGTGATAGAGCAGGAACCTATGCTTCATATATTCAGTAAATGGTATGTTTTTGAATTAATAGGTATTTTTAAATAAAGCTTTCTTTGATTTAGTGCTTTTTATTTAATAAATTAATTTTAAAAACAACTTAGGCTAATTGATAAACACTATCTGGAAAGATTAAAAGAAAATATTTTTTAATTTCTGCTAATTCATTTAAGGCAGGTTCCCTTTCAAGCAGTTGAAATGTCCAAATAAGTACAGCCTGATGATTATCATAGCAAGTATTTACTCCAAGAAAATTAGCCATTCCATAACTTCTATTGATGTTCATTTCTTTAATTAATTGATTTCCTAAGTCACGAGCTTGCTGGCTGATCAATAACTCATTTGGTAACACGGCGGTCATCTCCACAAAATAATCTAATGCAGGTTCAATCCTTATATTTAAAAAGTTATAATTTAGTTGAAATGGATAAAATATACTTTCTATAAGTTGTAATAACCTGCTGTAGGTTAATTTTAGCAAAGTATTACTCAGTCAACAACTTCAAATAACCCACAGCAAGTTATTTTTTGTAAATTAATTTAAATATGATTACTTGTAAGTTATCTAGCCTCATGGGCGATAGAAAAATTTTAAAATTAAGTGAAGTGGTGCATGCAACAGGTATCAATCGCAACACGCTCACAAGTATGTATTATGACCGTGCTGTACGTATTGAATTACCAGTCGCCGATAAGTTGTGTAAGTACTTTAACTGTACGATGAATGATTTGTTTGAGTTTAAGGAAGAAGTTGAAGAAAAAGATTAACTTAATACTTCGTTTGATAAGTTTTTCGAAGAAAAAGACTAGCCAATACTTAGTTTGATAAGTTTTTCTCTGCAGATCTAATATTGAATTTTATAAAATATCATTACAAACAGAGGTGGTTCCACTTGTTTGAACAACTAAAAGCGTATTTATAAGTGATATTCCGCTCTAGTTAAGCCACCTTGTTTTGTTGGGGTAGCTGATCATAGTAAAACTCATTTGGTGTCATTTTGTCTAGACTCGAATGAGGTCGTTTCAGATTATAAAACTCAAAATATGCACTCAATTGCTTTTTCGCATCTGTGACACTGCTATAAGCTTTGAGATACACCTCTTCATATTTAACGCTCCGCCATAATCGTTCAACCATCACATTATCTACCCATCGACCTTTACCATCCATACTGATTTGAATGCCATTTGATTTCAATACATCAATAAATGCATCACTGGTGAACTGACTGCCTTGGTCTGTATTCAATATTTCAGGTGATCCATATTTTTCAATCGCTTCATTTAAAGCCGAAA
This sequence comes from Acinetobacter sp. YH12058, assembly GCF_013419805.1. Taxonomy (NCBI): domain Bacteria; kingdom Pseudomonadati; phylum Pseudomonadota; class Gammaproteobacteria; order Moraxellales; family Moraxellaceae; genus Acinetobacter; species Acinetobacter sp. YH12058. Next base: position 4,286 of record NZ_VOZL01000036.1, on the reverse strand, counting down.
TACAAAAATCCACCTCCATACTAATCGATACCCTATGCGCAAGTACCTTGCGGCTATGCCAATCAATCACAGCACATAAATAAACAAAGCCTTTTGCCATAGGGATATACGTTATATCCGTAGACCACACTTGATTACTGCGCTGAATAGCCAATCCTTTGAGCAGATATGGATATTTACGGTGAGCTTGATTAGCCTGGCTTAAATTTGGTTTGCAATATAACGCCTGAATACCCATTTTCTTCATTAAAGTACGTGTATGACGTCGTCCTATATGATGCCCTTGACGATTCAACAAATCACGCATCATACGACTGCCTGCAAAAGGATATTGCATATGTAATTCATCAATACATCGCATCAGCTTCAGATCTGATGAGCTAACAGGTTTTGGGCGATAATAATAACAACCACGAGAGACTTTCAGTAACTTAGCTTGTTTAGATACTGAAATCTGAAGTGAGTGATCGATTAACTTTTGTGGTTGAAGCGGCCCAGTTTCTTCAACACACCTTCTAAAAAATCAATTTCTAATGCCTGCTCACCGATTTTTGCATGTAACTTTTTAAGATCAATGGGAGGTTCTGATGGAGCTTTTGATTGATCGAAAGCTTGTGAGGAAGCTGAGATCAATTGATTTTTCCAGTCAATAATTTGGTTTTGATGAACATCAAACTCAGAACTCAATTCAGCAAGTGTTTTTTCTGCTTTGATCGCAGCAAGTGCTACCTTAGCCTTAAAGTCGTTTGAATGATTTCTTCTTGGTCTACGTGCCATAAAATACTCCATATATTGATGTTTATAACATCATTTGAGGAGCAGAGTATCACTTATAGGAGTTGTTCAAATTTCCGGATCCATCTCTAAGTGAGGAGGAAATGACTCTTACTATTCAGATGTTGTTTCAAGCTTTTTTTGATTGATAGAGTTTTATGTATTAAACTCTATATTGAAAGTAAATATATTGTAAAAATAGTATGTTATTTACTAATTGATTAAATTATTTACACTTATTCTGTATAATGCTCTATGAATTCATTACTTATTTTTTTAAATTAAAAATCATATGCAAAGCTTAAATGATGAAGAGTGTCGCCAAGTTGAAAGTGTAAAACAGCTTTTACAAAAAAATTTTAAAGATAAGCTTTATGCTATTTATTTATATGGTTCGTATGTTGATGGTGGTTTAAAACATAAAAGTGATCTTGATATTTTAGTTATTATTGAACGTGAAATTACCGATCAGGAAAGAAAACAATTAGCGCAGAATTTTCTAAATATATCTGTTCCGATTGGTCATGCTACAGCGCGTGCCTTAGAAATTACGATATTAGAAAAAGGGAGTATTACCAATAAAAATCATCCATATACATATCAGCTACAATATGGCGAGTGGTTGAGAGAAGAATTACTCAAAGGTGAATTACTTTATAGTCAATCTGATCCAGATATTAGTATTTTACTTAAAACTGCCCAATTACATAACATTACTATCTTTGGACCTGATATTTGCGATTGGTTAAATCCAATTAGCTATGAACAATTAATATTTGCCATGCAAAAAACTTATCCACAAATTATTGCTCATTGGAAAGACGATCAGGATGAATGTAATCAAATTTTAGCGCTATGCCGTATAGCTTATACATTAGATCATAAAACAATAGTTGCCAAGGATGTTGCTGCGACATGGTTTTTAGAATTCTTAAGTCAGATAGATCAAGACATTTTGCAACTCATAATAGATGAATATATTGGGCAAGGTCATGAGCAATGTTGGTTAGTTTTACATGATCAGCTTGCTAAAATTGTTAAAGAATTACAGCATAAAATTGAACCACTACTTTTTAACTGATGTGGAAGTAATGGATATGCTTCTTAGATTATTACCTCACTATATCTCTAAATACCGAAGAGACTTGATATTGCAAAGGGGGGCGTGGTTGGAGTTGCATGAAGATTTTAAATAAAAGCGGAGGAACTAGGGTAAAAGTTGCCAAAAAGTTTCTTCTGAAATGACTTTTATATTATGACGTTTAAGCAAAGCGGAGGTAACTCCATTGCCATAGATCTTATTCCCATTAAATTGACCATCGTAAATCATTGAACTACCACATGAAGGGCTATTTTCTTTAAGCACTACCAGAGTAGCTTTTAATAATTGAACTTTTTTTAAAGTTCTATATGCCCCTTCAATATAGATTGAAGTCACATCCTTTCCTGATTTTTCAATTACACAGGCTTTTCCATCTAAGACATCATCGCCATTACCTCCCGAAATCTCGGCAGGTTCGCGTGGTGTTGATAAACCGCCAAGAATCTCTGGACATACCATAGTAGCTTTTCCATCTTTGACTAATTTTTCGATTTTTTCGTTTAAGCTATGCGTCCCGTTATAACGTACCTTTAAGCCAGCCAGACAAGAACTTACTAAAATCATATTTCCTCTATGAAAAAGATATGTATCGATTTGCTATTTAGCCAGTACCTATTATTTTTTAAAATTAATAGGTTAGTGCTATGGATAAAACAAGAATTTAAATATGATCAATGCAAAGTGAGTTATTTTTTTTCTAACCCACAAAGCTTATAGATTAGTTTGATCCTTTTTGTTTAGAAAATTTATCAACAGTGATGTGTGCTGAATTAGCAGGAGACTTTCACTTGGGAGATTCTAGGCAGCTAACCGATAAAAGTCTTCTGCCATTTGATTTGGTGTCTTAAAATCCAAGCCTTTTTGAATTCTTCGCTGATTATAAAATAACTCTATATATTTTGTAATATCCGCTTTGGCTTCTTCCCTTGTTTTGTAGTTGCGATGATGGACTAGTTCATTTTTGAGTATGCCCCAGAAACTCTCTATCGGTGCATTATCAAAGCAGTCGCCTTTTTTGCTCATTGAACCCTGAAAATCAAATTTCTCAAGTAAGTTTCGATATTCATTACTGCAATATTGGCTGCCTCTATCTGAATGTACAATGAGATCTTTAGCAGGTTTCTGATTGCGAATAGCCATATTCAATGCATCACAAACAAGCTTGGCTGTCATGCGCTCATTTAAGCTATAGCCAACAACCTGTTTCGTGTAAAGATCTTTGACAGCTGCCAAGTACAACCAGCCCTCAGCCGTCCAAATGTAGGTAATGTCACTCGACCACGCAAGATTAGGCTTCGTCATTGAAAACTGTTGCTTGAGTAAATTGTCATAAATAGAACGGTTGTGATCACTGTTCGTGGTTCTTTTGAAACGCTTATGGCGCTTACAATACAACTGATTTGATTTTTTTATTTGGCGCACAGCATACGTACTTATTTTGATACCTTGCGCTTGTAAATGCTTGGTTAATCGAACATAGCCATAGCTTTGTTTGGTTTCTTCATGGGCTATTTTGACCAAAATTGTCTGCTGATTTCGCTGAATTGATCTTTTACTCATGCCTCGCTTTAGCCAATCATAAAAGCGAGAAACGGATACACGAAGTAATCGAGCCATTAAAATAATCGGAAATAAGTGGCTTTGCGATTTCATATAGGCGTACCTCACTGACTTTCTTTGGCAAAGTACGCTGCTGCCTTTTTTAAAAATTCACGTTCCATTTCAGCTGTTTTGAGCTGTTGTTTAAGCTTCTTATTTTCTTCGAGTAAGGCGTTTAGATCGGGCGAATACTGTTTTGTGCCTGCTAAAGTTCCAGCCTTTGCTTTGTTATTCCAGTTCGAAAGGGTTTGCATTGAAATGCCAAGTTGTCTAGCGGATTCCGATACATTACCTTGGTTCTCTTCAATGGCTTTTATGGCTTCAGCTTTAAATTCTGCGGTGTAAGTCTTCTGTTTCTTGCTCATGGTAAACTCCTAATGAGTATGTATAGTTTACCAAGTTAAACCCTCCTGTTTTTTAAGCACACATCAATAGAGTGGGAGTGACGGGCACTGGCTGGCAATGTCTAGCAACGGCAGGCATTTCGGCTGAGGGTAAAAGAACTTTCCGCTAAGCGATAGACTGTATGTAAACACAGTATTGCAAGGACGCGGAACATGCCTCATGTGGCGGCCAGGACGGCCAGCCGGGATCGGGATACTGGTCGTTACCAGAGCCACCGACCCGAGCAAACCCTTCTCTATCAGATCGTTGACGAGTATTACCCGGCATTCGCTGCGCTTATGGCAGAGCAGGGAAAGGAATTGCCGGGCTATGTGCAACGGGAATTTGAAGAATTTCTCCAATGCGGGCGGCTGGAGCATGGCTTTCTACGGGTTCGCTGCGAGTCTTGCCACGCCGAGCACCTGGT
>NZ_VOZL01000035.1:0-10259 GCF_013419805.1 Acinetobacter sp. YH12058 | reverse complement strand
GGCCAGGCCTCAGCATTTTATTATGGTGATCCCCTGGGCGAAATGCGCCTGGTAAGCAGAGTTTTTGAAATGTAAGGCCTTTGAATAAGACAAAAGGCTGCCTCATCGCTAACTTTGCAACAGTGCCACATCAAGGCCCGATCCTTGGAGCCCTTGCCCTCCCGCACGATGATCGTGCCGTGATCGAAATCCAGATCCTTGACCCGCAGTTGCAAACCCTCACTGATCCGCATGCCCGTTCCATACAGAAGCTGGGCGAACAAACGATGCTCGCCTTCCAGAAAACCGAGGATGCGAACCACTTCATCCGGGGTCAGCACCACCGGCAAGCGCCGCGACGGCCGAGGTCTTCCGATCTCCTGAAGCCAGGGCAGATCCGTGCACAGCACCTTGCCGTAGAAGAACAGCAAGGCCGCCAATGCCTGACGATGCGTGGAGACCGAAACCTTGCGCTCGTTCGCCAGCCAGGACAGAAATGCCTCGACTTCGCTGCTGCCCAAGGTTGCCGGGTGACGCACACCGTGGAAACGGATGAAGGCACGAACCCAGTGGACATAAGCCTGTTCGGTTGGTAAGCTGTAATGCAAGTAGCGTATGCGCTCACGCAACTGGTCCAGAACCTTGACCGAACGCAGCGGTGGTAACGGCGCAGTGGCGGTTTTCATGGCTTGTTATGACTGTTTTTTTGTACAGTCTATGCCTCGGGCATCCAAGCAGCAAGCGCGTTACGCCGTGGGTCGATGTTTGATGTTATGGAGCAGCAACGATGTTACGCAGCAGGGCAGTCGCCCTAAAACAAAGTTAACTCGAGGGAGAAATCGTGAAGTTATCACTAATGGCTGCCAAGTCGAAGAACGGTATTATCGGTAATGGACCAGATATTCCATGGAGCGCCAAAGGCGAGCAACTTCTATTTAAGGCAATTACATATAATCAATGGCTTTTAGTTGGACGCAAAACTTTTGAGTCAATGGGCGCTCTCCCAAATCGAAAGTATGCAGTTGTAACTCGCTCTAATTTTTCTACGAATGATGAGGGTGTAATGGTTTTCTCCTCAATTCAGGATGCCTTAATAAATTTAGAGGAAATCACGGATCATGTTATCGTTTCTGGTGGTGGTGAAATATACAAAAGCTTGATTTCCAAAGTAGATACTTTGCATATTTCAACAGTCGACATCGAGCGAGATGGAGACATAGTTTTTCCTGAAATCCCAGATACATTCAAGTTGGTATTTGAGCAAGATTTCGAGTCTAACATTAACTATTGTTATCAAATCTGGCAAAAGAGTTAACAAGCGCCTGCAATCTGACCTCCGGTTACTGTCACCTTTTTTTGCGGTGGAGCTGCAAAAAAGGCGCCATTAACCTCCGGCAGTTGAGGCGGGCGTTAGCCATATTATGGAGCCTCATGCTTTTATATAAAATGTGTGACAATCAAAATTATGGGGTTACTTACATGAAGTTTTTATTGGCATTTTCGCTTTTAATACCATCCGTGGTTTTTGCAAGTAGTTCAAAGTTTCAGCAAGTTGAACAAGACGTTAAGGCAATTGAAGTTTCTCTTTCTGCTCGTATAGGTGTTTCCGTTCTTGATACTCAAAATGGAGAATATTGGGATTACAATGGCAATCAGCGCTTCCCGTTAACAAGTACTTTTAAAACAATAGCTTGCGCTAAATTACTATATGATGCTGAGCAAGGAAAAGTTAATCCCAATAGTACAGTCGAGATTAAGAAAGCAGATCTTGTGACCTATTCCCCTGTAATAGAAAAGCAAGTAGGGCAGGCAATCACACTCGATGATGCGTGCTTCGCAACTATGACTACAAGTGATAATACTGCGGCAAATATCATCCTAAGTGCTGTAGGTGGCCCCAAAGGCGTTACTGATTTTTTAAGACAAATTGGGGACAAAGAGACTCGTCTAGACCGTATTGAGCCTGATTTAAATGAAGGTAAGCTCGGTGATTTGAGGGATACGACAACTCCTAAGGCAATAGCCAGTACTTTGAATAAATTTTTATTTGGTTCCGCGCTATCTGAAATGAACCAGAAAAAATTAGAGTCTTGGATGGTGAACAATCAAGTCACTGGTAATTTACTACGTTCAGTATTGCCGGCGGGATGGAACATTGCGGATCGCTCAGGTGCTGGCGGATTTGGTGCTCGGAGTATTACAGCAGTTGTGTGGAGTGAGCATCAAGCCCCAATTATTGTGAGCATCTATCTAGCTCAAACACAGGCTTCAATGGCAGAGCGAAATGATGCGATTGTTAAAATTGGTCATTCAATTTTTGACGTTTATACATCACAGTCGCGCTGATAAGGCTAACAAGGCCATCAAGTTGACGGCTTTTCCGTCGCTTGTTTTGTGGTTTAACGCTACGCTACCACAAAACAATCAACTCCAAAGCCGCAACTTATGGCGGCGTTAGACATCATGAGGGTAGCGGTGACCATCGAAATTTCGAACCAACTATCAGAGGTGCTAAGCGTCATTGAGCGCCATCTGGAATCAACGTTGCTGGCCGTGCATTTGTACGGCTCCGCAGTGGATGGCGGCCTGAAGCCATACAGCGATATTGATTTGTTGGTTACTGTGGCCGTAAAGCTTGATGAAACGACGCGGCGAGCATTGCTCAATGACCTTATGGAGGCTTCGGCTTTCCCTGGCGAGAGCGAGACGCTCCGCGCTATAGAAGTCACCCTTGTCGTGCATGACGACATCATCCCGTGGCGTTATCCGGCTAAGCGCGAGCTGCAATTTGGAGAATGGCAGCGCAATGACATTCTTGCGGGTATCTTCGAGCCAGCCATGATCGACATTGATCTAGCTATCCTGCTTACAAAAGCAAGAGAACATAGCGTTGCCTTGGTAGGTCCGGCAGCGGAGGAATTCTTTGACCCGGTTCCTGAACAGGATCTATTCGAGGCGCTGAGGGAAACCTTGAAGCTATGGAACTCGCAGCCCGACTGGGCCGGCGATGAGCGAAATGTAGTGCTTACGTTGTCCCGCATTTGGTACAGCGCAATAACCGGCAAAATCGCGCCGAAGGATGTCGCTGCCGACTGGGCAATAAAACGCCTACCTGCCCAGTATCAGCCCGTCTTACTTGAAGCTAAGCAAGCTTATCTGGGACAAAAAGAAGATCACTTGGCCTCACGCGCAGATCACTTGGAAGAATTTATTCGCTTTGTGAAAGGCGAGATCATCAAGTCAGTTGGTAAATGATGTCTAACAATTCGTTCAAGCCGACCGCGCTACGCGCGGCGGCTTAACTCCGGCGTTGGGCGCACAATAAGGCTCCTTGCAGAGTTGCTTGAAAGTTGTTACGATTCAAATTTAATCATGAGATAGTCAGCAGATGAGCACTTCCAAGAACGCAGACAAGTAAGCCGCAGCAACCTTCATTTTTCGGTTGTTGCGGCGTTCTCATGAATCCTTTTGCTCTACGGGAGCGCCGCCAAATCCTTTGTTCAAGGAGATGGTTTCGTGCGCTCAAAAAACTTTAGTTGGCGGTACTCCCTTGCCGCCACGGTGTTGTTGTTATCACCGTTCGATTTATTGGCATCACTCGGCATGGACATGTACTTGCCAGCAGTGCCGTTTATGCCAAACGCGCTTGGTACGACAGCGAGCACAATTCAGCTTACGCTGACAACGTACTTGGTCATGATTGGTGCCGGTCAGCTCTTGTTTGGACCGCTATCGGACCGACTGGGGCGCCGCCCCGTTCTACTGGGAGGTGGCCTCGCCTACGTTGTGGCGTCAATGGGCCTCGCTCTTACGTCATCGGCTGAAGTCTTTCTGGGGCTTCGGATTCTTCAGGCTTGTGGTGCCTCGGCGTGCCTTGTTTCCACATTTGCAACAGTACGTGACATTTACGCAGGTCGCGAGGAAAGTAATGTCATTTACGGCATACTCGGATCCATGCTGGCCATAGTCCCGGCGGTAGGCCCATTGCTCGGAGCGCTCGTCGACATGTGGCTTGGGTGGCGGGCTATCTTTGCGTTTCTAGGTTTGGGCATGATCGCTGCATCTGCAGCAGCGTGGCGATTCTGGCCTGAAACCCGGGTGCAACGAGTTGCGGGCTTGCAATGGTCGCAGCTGCTACTCCCCGTTAAGTGCCTGAACTTCTGGTTGTACACGTTGTGTTACGCCGCTGGAATGGGTAGCTTCTTCGTCTTTTTCTCCATTGCGCCCGGACTAATGATGGGCAGGCAAGGTGTGTCTCAGCTTGGCTTCAGCCTGCTGTTCGCCACAGTGGCAATTGCCATGGTGTTTACGGCTCGTTTTATGGGGCGTGTGATACCCAAGTGGGGCAGCCCAAGTGTCTTGCGAATGGGAATGGGATGCCTGATAGCTGGAGCAGTATTGCTTGCCATCACCGAAATATGGGCTTTGCAGTCCGTGTTAGGCTTTATTGCTCCAATGTGGCTAGTGGGTATTGGTGTCGCCACAGCGGTATCTGTGGCGCCCAATGGCGCTCTTCGAGGATTCGACCATGTTGCTGGAACGGTCACGGCAGTCTACTTCTGCTTGGGCGGTGTACTGCTAGGAAGCATCGGAACGTTGATCATTTCGCTGTTGCCGCGCAACACGGCTTGGCCGGTTGTCGTGTACTGTTTGACCCTTGCAACAGTCGTGCTCGGTCTGTCTTGTGTTTCCCGAGTGAAGGGCTCTCGCGGCCAGGGGGAGCATGATGTGGTCGCGCTACAAAGTGCGGAAAGTACATCAAATCCCAATCGTTGAGAGAATGTGGCAAGCTATCGCCCAACAAATCGCTGCAGCCGACCCAAAACCGCTACGCGGTTTCGGTCGGCTGAGCTCAGGCGTTAAACATCATGAGGGAAGCGGTGATCGCCGAAGTATCGACTCAACTATCAGAGGTAGTTGGCGTCATCGAGCGCCATCTCGAACCGACGTTGCTGGCCGTACATTTGTACGGCTCCGCAGTGGATGGCGGCCTGAAGCCACACAGTGATATTGATTTGCTGGTTACGGTGACCGTAAGGCTTGATGAAACAACGCGGCGAGCTTTGATCAACGACCTTTTGGAAACTTCGGCTTCCCCTGGAGAGAGCGAGATTCTCCGCGCTGTAGAAGTCACCATTGTTGTGCACGACGACATCATTCCGTGGCGTTATCCAGCTAAGCGCGAACTGCAATTTGGAGAATGGCAGCGCAATGACATTCTTGCAGGTATCTTCGAGCCAGCCACGATCGACATTGATCTGGCTATCTTGCTGACAAAAGCAAGAGAACATAGCGTTGCCTTGGTAGGTCCAGCGGCGGAGGAACTCTTTGATCCGGTTCCTGAACAGGATCTATTTGAGGCGCTAAATGAAACCTTAACGCTATGGAACTCGCCGCCCGACTGGGCTGGCGATGAGCGAAATGTAGTGCTTACGTTGTCCCGCATTTGGTACAGCGCAGTAACCGGCAAAATCGCGCCGAAGGATGTCGCTGCCGACTGGGCAATGGAGCGCCTGCCGGCCCAGTATCAGCCCGTCATACTTGAAGCTAGACAGGCTTATCTTGGACAAGAAGAAGATCGCTTGGCCTCCCGCGCAGATCAGTTGGAAGAATTTGTTCACTACGTGAAAGGCGAGATCACCAAGGTAGTCGGCAAATAATGTCTAACAATTCGTTCAAGCCGACGCCGCTTCGCGGCGCGGCTTAACTCAAGCGTTAGATGCCAGATTTGGCGTTGCGTATGCTCACAGAAAATCGACAGCCGCAAGACTGTTTTTGGCAACTCATAGCCACCACTATTTATCCTTCATACCGTAGAGGAGATTGCACGTGAAGAACTGGCTCTTTCTGGCTATTGCAATATTTGGTGAGGTCGTCGCAACTTCCGCACTGAAGTCCAGCCATGGATTCACCAAGTTAGTTCCTTCTGTTGTAGTTGTGGCTGGCTACGGGCTTGCGTTCTATTTCCTCTCTCTCGCACTCAAGTCCATCCCGGTCGGCATTGCTTATGCTGTTTGGGCTGGCCTCGGCATCGTACTTGTGGCAGCTATCGCTTGGATCTTCCATGGCCAGAAACTAGACTTGTGGGCGTTCGTTGGCATGGGACTTATCGTTAGTGGCGTCGCCGTTCTAAATCTGCTATCCAAGGTCAGCGCACATTGATCGGGCTGGCATCTAACAGTTCATTCAAGCCGACGCCGCTTCGCGGCGCGGCTTAATTCAGGTGTTAGTCGGACGCCTACGGCGCCGAGGAAAAAAGAAACCAAACCATTCTTGCTGCCAAAGAGAAAAACCCCTTACGGTGGCGTACTGGGAAAGTGCGTATCTACGACGCCTTGCCGGTCTCAATGTCATGCCGTCCTCTTTCGAAGGCTGCTTGATGCAAACCTCTCAAAAATCTGGCATAAACTATCTTGACATATTCCGATTGAACACCTTCCGAATATCAGCGGCTATCAGCGGGATCTCATCTTTTTTCGTGACGTAGGAGTGGGCATTCTGCTGCAGATGAAACTGGCAGCGTTGCCACAGAATTCCAGGGAAGACAGCATCGATTGCCGCGCGCAGTCCTGAGTGGTCATCACTGGTGATCATTCGCAGGCCGTGCATCCCTCGTCGTACGAGACCCTCGAGAAAGGAACGCCAGTTTACCTCTGCCTCACTGTTCGCGACTTCGGCGTCAAGAATATGCCGATTCCCGCTGTAATCAACGCCAATAGCCACTAGAAGCGCCTGCTTGACCACATGGGAACCGACGCGAACCGATTCATAGGTCGCATCAAGTACCAAGTATTGAATCTGTCCGACAGGCTGCGCCTTCCAAGACGTAATCTCTTCATCGAGCTCCTTTGCCAGCCTGCTGACCTGGGACGAGCTGACTTCGGTGCCACAAAGAATTTCGACGATATCCGAGACCCTGCGGGTACTTACTCCTTTGACATACATTTCGGCGATGGCGAGCTTGAGAGCACGCTCACTGCGCATGCCTTTCTCGATGCAGCTGGGATAAAACTCCATCCCGCGAACTTGTGGTACTTTCAAGAGGACTTTCCCGGTCGCAAGATTGAATATTGGATTATTTGGATTTACCAACAAACACTACTATTTAGCTACGAAAACTCAAGAGAAGTACACAAAACCTTTTGGAAGTGATGGAAGTTTAAGTCCTCTTGATTATAGTGTAGGTATTGGAACAGGTTTAGAATTAGGACATTTCCAGTTTATGTTTGGCTATGATTACCCTCTTAGTAACAGTTCGAAAGATCCAGACCTAAGTCAAGTACGCCAACACAACTTCAGAGCAAGTATAGCATATTCATTTAGAAAGCTAAAAAAATAAAACTAACCTAGGGCTTTGGATATTTTCAAGGCATCTGATAAAGACTTAACATCATGGGTGCGGAGATAATCTGCACCTTTTTTGTATGCATACATTTCTGCTGCAAGAGTTGGTGCTAAACGAGATTTCACATCGGTTCCAGTTATTTTACCTAAGAATGATTTCCGTGACACTGCAATCATTACTTGCAAATTAAAAGCTTCTTGAATTTCAGGGAAACGCTTCAAAACAAGAATAGATGTTTCTGGATTAGAGCCTAAAAAGAAGCCCATACCCGGATCAAGAATAATTCGTTCACGCTTTACACCAGCCTCAACTAAAGCAGCAATTCTTTCTTTAAAAAATTCCATCATGGAAGTAAAAACCTCTTCCGGATTCGTTTCAACTTTAGTAGCTGCACCAATTCGCTGAACGGAGTGCATCAACACAAGTTTGCAATCTGACTTTGCCAAGCCTGAATAAATCTCAGGATAAGGAAAACCTTGAATATCATTAATAAAATCAACCTTTTGTTCTATGCAAAAACTCTGAACCTCAGGTTTAAATGTATCAACAGAAATAGAAATGCCTTTTTCTTTTAAAGCCTTAATGACAGGTTTGAGTCTTTTGATTTCTTCCACAACGCCCACTTCAGTTGTATCAGGATTACTGGAAGCGGCTCCCAAATCAATCACATCTGCTCCATCTTCAACCAAATGCAGAGCATGCTCAATTGCCTTATCTGTATCTAAATAAAGTCCTCCATCGGAAAAACTATCGGTGGTTATATTTACGATTCCAAAAATCTTGCTCATATCATTTTGCTTTGATTACAAAAGTAGCATTTATCTTAATTGACTAATTATCACTTACGCAAATTGACACATTTTCCCTATCTTTGCAGCCTAATTTTTTTGTTTTAATTCATTATGAAAACTGATAGGAACTGTCATTTCGAGTTTTTCGCGGTTTTGGGTCAAAATTCGGTTTTTTCCCCGAACTACGACTGTTTTCGCACCCCGAACAACTAATCCAATCAGAATTTTCCGGCAACGCCGACTCCAAGAAGTGTAATTCCAGTCTATTTCTGCCGTCAACCCCTGATTCGCGTTAATGCGACAAAGCTCAAACACATAACTCCCCCACGAAGCCATATAAACTCCGATTTCGAGGTGTTATCCTGTTCCGCATAAACTTCGTTTTTGGGTATTATACCTACACCAAAGCAAGAAGATTATGGGTCCAAACTTCATTTGTATATTTTGCAAACAAATATCTGCCTGTCATATCTGTCGGAGTGTGGTGATACTCCTTTGCATTAAAAATGCGCTGATAAAAGGTAGTTCAGCAAAAGGCGAAACGCCAATAAATATATCTATAACCGGTTTCGCCCGTTGATTGGGTATCGCCGTGCTTCCGATATGTTCAATGGCTACGGCATGAGAACCGAAAAAATGGAGCAATTTTATTTTCTCTTCTTCAAAATTCTTTGTCCAATCCGGGTTATATTCCATAATTTCAATTTTCATGATAGTTTCGTCCTTGCCTCAAAAACCATGTTTGGTATTATACTCCATATCTCTCCGGTGCAGGAATAGCCTTTTCTGATGCACGGCTAACAGCTTCCCATTCTTCCCAGGTAGCCATCCGTGCTTTTAAAGTATCCATCGCCAAATCGTATACCATGCTGCCAAGGATAAGCCTCAAAGGCGGATTATTGCTGGCTACTAATTTCATAAGGGCTTCCGCTGCCAAGGAAGGATCACTATCGACCGAATCTTCGGAATACTGTTTCGCCAGCTCATCGCGCAGTGTACCGTATGAATCTAATGGATTGCTGTAACTCATCGAAGTGTATAAATCTGTCCAATATCCTCCTGGTTCCACCATAGTGAGTTTCACTCCGAAATGTTCCGCTTCTTTTGCTAAGGCTTCACTCATTCCTTCCAGCGCAAATTTACTTGCACTGTAAATACCAGACATCGGACCCGAGATAATAGCGCCAATGCTTGTAATCTGTATGATATGTCCAGAACGCTGCGACCTCAAATAGGGCATCACTGCCTGACAAACCCAAAGAGCTCCAAAAAAGTTTGTGTCCATTAGTTTCCGAGCATCGGATTCGTTTAGTTCTTCAATCATACCCATAGTCATGATACCCGCATTATTAACAACAATATCAAGCCTACCGAAATGTTTAACTGCTGTTTCAACCGTAGAAAAAACAGCCTCCCTATCTGTAACATCGAGGTTTAATGGCAGTAAGCTCTCTTGATATGTTTCTTCTAGCTTCGCCAAATTATCGATAGTCCTTGCAACTGCAACAACTTTATCCCCGGCTTTCAAGGCGGCGCATGTAAAAGCATAGCCAAGCCCCTTGCTTGCTCCGGTAATAAACCATACTCTTTTATTTTCGCTATTAGGTATCATAGATATTCTCCTTTAGGCTATTATAGAAAGATTATTATAAGCGAAATTAATACCGTTAAACGCCATGAGCCCGACAATTTTGAGCACTTTGTTTTGTACTCCCAGAAGCTCACCACTACAAATTATCATCAACCCGGTCCTTTTTTCAGTCCACTTGCGGTTTCATTGTTACTTTGTCATAGCGTCGTGTCAGAATGCGGCAGAGAACAGCGTTTACTATCAACGCAACACCAGACCAGAAAAACCATGTATTAACACCTATAACCTCAACAACCGGACCTGCAACAAGTAAGCCTATCGGCATAGAAAGAGTCATGGCGGTCATCAAAAGGGAAAACACCTTGCCCATCATTTCAGGGGCAATGCTTTCTTGAACATAAGCCATAACAGGAACATTCATAAATGGGCACTGTTGCAAAGTTAGCGATGAGGCAGCCTTTTGTCTTATTCAAAGGCCTTACATTTCAAAAACTCTGCTTACCAGGCGCATTTCGCCCAGGGGATCACCATAATAAAATGCTGAGGCCTGGCC
>NZ_VOZL01000034.1:0-10583 GCF_013419805.1 Acinetobacter sp. YH12058 | reverse complement strand
AAGTTTGTTCGCACCCATTCGGGATGCTCTGTACCTACCATTTAAAATCGAAAGGGAGCTTGTAATCAGAGAAAAGGCAGGGACGAAATTTTTATAATGCTCAATCGCTCGTAGACACTCGCTCGGTTTAAACCTGTTTCAGTCAAAAAGAAAAGTACAAAGCGAACGGAGTGTGAGCGACCAGGAAAAATCTAAATCTAAATCTAAAAACTTATTCCCTCTGACTATCAGCTCCCATCTGAATTTTTCAGGGAGTAGCAGAGCCATCCCGAACGGGTGGCGACCGCCCTTTTTGATACGCGTAAACAGTGGCCATGCTCCCCAGTCGTCACTACTCATAAGTAGTGACGACTGGGAAAAAGCTCATAATACTTACAATTCAACACAAAATATTCAGTTATAGATGCGTGATAAAAAACAAATAGACGATATAATGATCAAACTTTCTTGTTTTTTCATAACTTTTCTTTGCTGACTTTCATTTACGTTTTCAGCTTAAACACAAACTAAATAACGGAGATCAAATACTTTTAATCGCTCTCATCCTATATGCAGAAACGGTTTATTTTTATAAGTATTCATATATTTGGATTTAAAGATTCTCGAATTTTTATACCCACTTTTGAGCATTTTTTATCGAACCAATTTCTATAATTGACTTTGATAAAACGTTAATTCGGCTCTTAACACTAACCAGTACATCGGATCTCAAATAGTTATAAATTAAAAAAATGATGCTTCATTGATTCCGTAGCACAGCATAAAGCTGTGCTGTACTCATCAATAAAGCATCTCAAATAAAAGAGGACACATGACCTTAGAGTATCAATTCGATCAGCTCTGCAATAAGTTTCGTGAAGGTTCACACGCCACACAAGCAAATAGGCGAGCTATGCTAAAACTGTTTACTGAACAGCTTGCCAAGAATGGTTATGACATTAAAACCATGTCACCTAAAGATTTAAAAGGTCGGCATGTAAATAAATTGCTTGAGCAATGGCGTAAAGATGGTGTGTCTACAGGAACAATAAAAAATCGGATGGTTGCGGTAAGGTGGTGGGCGGAAAAAATTGGTAATAGTGGTGCTGTCAAAGACAATGCAACTTATAAAATAGAAAATCGTGTTTATGTGACCAATCAAAATAAATCCATTTCTTTAAAAGATCTGGATTTGTCTAAAACAGATCCAAACATAGCCCAGAGCTTACGTTTACAAGATGCTTTTGGGCTTAGACGTGAAGAAAGCATGAAATTCCAACCAGAGTATGCTTTGGATGGTCAAAAGATTGAAAATGCTAAATATATCCGTTTAAAAGACAGTTGGACGAAAGGCGGAAGACCTCGAACTATTCCAATAACTAACGAAAAACAACGTCAAGAACTCAAAAACGCCTACGCTCAAGCAGTAAAAAATGGCGGTTCAATGATTCCTAAAGAAAAAAGTTATAAGTCCCACAAAGCCAATTTTGAAGCAGTGACTCATGCGCTAGGTGTGGGGCAAACGCATGGTTTAAGACATGGCTACGCTCAGACCAGATACCGTGAACTTATGGGCTTTGATTGCCCTGCGGTAGGCGGTTCTCGTTCATTGTCTGCTGACGAGCAAGTAAAAGATAAAGAAATCCGTATGTTAATTAGTGAAGAATTGGGACATAGCCGCATCAATATTACGTCCGTGTACTTGGGTTCATGGAGTAAAAATTAGATGGGTATTGCATCAGAAATAAGATCAAAATTGCCGTTGTGTGGTCGTTGTATTAATTGCAAATTGTTGATTTGGAGTGATAAAGCGGAACTAAAACCGACTCAAAATTTAATTAAATTTAGAAGCTCTGACGCATCTTTTTATTATACGGTTCGTTGTTCATGGCTCAAAAGCCCTGTTTCTGAACCTCAATTTTTAGATACCTGTGAAGGTAAACAACAGCAAAAAGGGGATAGTTAGATGGTGCATGATTTTCTTATATCTTATAACAAGTTTTTAATAAACAGCTTGCACCTTAAACCACTTTTGGTTGGTATTGCGAATACGCTTTTAGTTCTAGTTATTATTGCGCTTCTCCTCATGATTGTTGTGAGTTTGAAGTCAATTTTTAAAGCGCATAATAAATTACATGAGCTTGTATATAACCTTATGCTTTTGAGTTTGGCAATATTAGCTCAAACCTATATGTTGAGTTATATAAGAGGTTTAATACCTGATAGTTATATTATTGTTTCTTATAATAATTATTTCATATCATGGTTTGTGATTGCTGGTATTTATGCCTTTTTTTATTTTGCTGATGGAAAGTCGAAACCTCGTGCAGAACGTATAAAAAAAGAGTCTGCAGACGGATATGGAACGTTATTAGCTGAAGTTCATCGAGGGTTTGAGAATAAAACTCCGCTTATTGCTTTTACGGATCAGATTTTACCCAAAAAGCAAATGAAGGAAATGAAACAAGAATACCTAGATTGGTCATTTCATCGTGAAAGTTTAAGGGTTACAAATGAGGATAGGGGCATCGTTCTGGGCGCACCTGGCTCAGGTAAAACAACGTTTTTAATCTCTCAAATCGTAGAGTGGATGAAATCGGGGCGTAGCTTCGTTGCAACAGATGTAAAGCCAGAAATTTGGGCGATTCTGAAGGCAAACAATGTCTTTAAAATTTTTGGTTATAAAGATTGGGTTTTTAACCCGACCGATGTTCAGAGTGACCACTATAATATTTTTTCAGAAGTGAAGGATTCAGCAGAACTCAACGAGATTTTGAACATTATCATTAAAGATGATACCGCTGAATCAGTGGTGTTTAATGACCTGGCAAGGCGTATTCTGAAGGCTGTTCTCATCGAACTGGGCGATAAAGCATCACTGGTGAGTGCTCAAAATTATATTAACAGCATGGATAGCAATGATGAGCTGTTAAAGGCATTAAGACAGTCTGAGAAATCCAGTGTTTCCAATATTGCCAAAGAAATTTCTCGGACTGCTCAAAATGATCGTTTGCTTGCATCCGTGATGACGGCCGTTTCAAAAGCCTTTGAGTTTCTTGATGATGACCGTATTCGGGCAACGACATCAGACAATGCTCCAGGCTTCTACTTAAAAGAAGTACTCATGCAGCCTAAACAAGCCGTATTTTTACAGTTTGACCAGCAGTACAAGAGTTCAACAGCTACGCTATTCGGGGCGATGGTGGCGCATACCATGCGTATTTTACAAGCCAATCAAAACCGTAGACCGGTATTTATTGCCCTAGATGAAATCATCAATTGTGCACCCATTCCAAAATTCACTGATTTGCTCAATACGATACGTTCTGCAAATATGCCTACGTTCCTATACCTTCAGAGTTTAGAGGGCTTAAATCGCCTCTATGGGCCAAATAGCGAAAAAATATTTATGGGTTCGAGCAATTTGAAAATCGTTTTTAGGATTGGGGATATTGAATCTGCTGAAGAATGCAGTCGGTTGGTCGGGCAAACTGAGACGACATATATCTCTGAAACAGCAGGCACCAGTCAAACCAGCGGTACAAGTTCATCCAGTCGGGCCAGCAGTTCATCTTCTAACAGATCGCAAAATGTAGGGACAACCAAGTCGATTAAATTGGAATCCATTATTGAGCCTGCCGAATTTATTAAATTGCCGATTGGTACGGCCGTGGTGATGTATAACGGCTCTTATGGAACGCTGGAAATGCCGAAATATTATGAGTGCTACAACATGCCAAAACGCACAACTTTAAAAACGATTCAGGATTTTAAAGTCGCCTAAAACTCAAATCTGTTTTAATAACGAAAAACCTTAGTACGGTTCAGAAAATAAGGGAGTACTAGAAAAAGTGTTACATGAAGCATATTACCCAAGTGAGGGTGGTGACAACGGCCCAATTAAAATTTTATACGGCTTTGTGCAAGAAGGCGTTGGAAAAGATCATCAACTAACATTGGTTGTCTTTTATCCAAAGCTAACAGGTACTTCATTATTTAATTTAAGTGATGAAATTAAAGCAGGGTTAACAAATTTCTTACTACAAAAGCATGTCTATGGTGTTAAAGCATCATTTATTAGAGTTGCTTTTGTATGCCCGCACCTAAATGAGAAAGATTTTTATGGTGAAAGTTGGGGGATAGATGTTTTTGAAAATTATGCAAAAGAGCAAATTGATAAAAGATCCAAAAAGTTCTTAGATAAGGTTTTCAAAAATAGAACCATCAACATCAGTATAAATTCACGTAACTTAACAGTGGGTTTGACTGATGAAATTAAGCTTATTGAACATGAAAACTTAGATGCAACTCAAACAGCTTATCTGTTAGATAAACTGAAAGAGGTTGACTATGGGGACTTCAATAAAGTTTTTGGTGAATAAAAAGCTTAAAAATATTAAGGGCTGTACGAAATTTAGTTATTTCGACTAAATTTCGTATAAGAGATTTTATGTTAAATGTAATTGTTTTTAAGATATAGACAAAGTGAATAGTATTTTATTTGAAAAGACTAACTACTATAACACTCAAAATAAAAGACGTGAGTTTGATGGTAATATAATTTTATATATAAGTCTTAGCGTATTATCTTTTGTATTGGGGTTTTTTGTAATTAAATACCTAAGAGTAGATGAGTTTTCTTTTAATGAAAAATCGTTTGATTATATGCTTCAATTAGTAGTCGCACTATATTTTATGTTATATATTCCAATAGCTTATTGGTTTAAGATTTTTTTATACTCTAAATCTATAATAACAATAAAATATAGAGACGACTGCCTAGAAATTCAAACTTTTTTCTTACATAGAAAAATAGAAAACTTTGAACTTTTTTTAGGAGCTGAAATGTATGCTCAAAATATAAATTTTTTATGGTTTAGGGGCAATAAATATTTAGAGCATGAAGAGCCTCTTTTTGTCAATAGTGGTGAAAATTATACGATTCACGATATAGACCGGAACAAATATTATCTAATTACTTTGGCAAAAAAAGAAAGTGAAATTTAATTTTCTCTAAAATTAACCATGAATGGCTTTGTTGCACAAACCTAGCATCAAAAGCTTATTCAGCAATATAATTTCAAAATGAATAAGCCTGCCTCTAAAATCTACCGTACAACCAATTGGTCATCCTATAACCGAGCCTTAATTAACCGAGGTAATATTTCCATTTGGTTTGATCCAAAGACTCAGTGGTATGCACAATCACAAGGCAAGCAAGGTCGAAATCAAACCTACTCCGATACAGCGATTCAATGCTGCTTAATGATCAAATTACTATTCCGACTCTCTTTACGTATGGTCACAGGTTTTGTTCAAAGTCTGATTAAACTCTCTGGATTAGATTGGACAGCTCCGGATTATTCCACCCTTTGTCGTAGACAAAAGCATATTGATATTGCGATTAGCTATCAAAAAAGTAGTGATGGACTGCATCTACTCGTAGACTCTACTGGTTTGAAGTTTCTTGGTGAAGGTGAATGGAAACGCAAGAAACATGGGGCTGAATATCGTCGCCAATGGCGTAAGCTTCACATTGCTATAGATGCTAAAACCCTGCAAATACGTGCAGTACAACTCACCACAAATAATGTCAGTGATTCTCAAGTACTCGAAGATTTACTTGCTCAAATTCCCTTGGATGAACCAATTGATTCTGTTTATACAGATGGTGCTTATGACACAAAGCACTGCCGACAAGTCATTTTAGATCGAGATGCACATGCGATCATTCCACCTAGAAAGAATGCAAAGCCTTGGAAGGATCAGCAAGCGAGGTCTATAGAGCGGAACGAATTATTAAAGACAGTCAAACGGCTAGGCAGATCGCTTTGGAAAAAGTGGTCTGGTTATCACCGTCGAAGTTTGGTTGAAACCAAGATGCATTGCATCAAATTATTAGGCGATAAATTAACAGCGCGGAGTTTTCCAAGTCAGGTGAATGAGATCCATGCACGCATGGCAGTCTTGAATAAATTCACAGAATTAGGTCGCCCTCATACCCAAGTTGTCTCTTAAATTTGAGTAGCTTAAGGGAACTCAGCCTTTCAAACCTTTATGCAACAAAGCCAGAGAGAAGTAGAAAGTTTAGTTTTTTCATTGATAGAGGCATCGAAGAATTTTGAAAATTAAGTCTGGCTACAATTAACATAATACACGTTATGCGAAATTAGAAAAATGAGTTTACTGCACTGATATTTATCTGTTTTTTAAATTTTAGACCTGGGTTGGTGCCCAGGTTTTTTTATTGCGTATAACAGCTGTTATGTTAAGTGAGTAAGAGTTTTTAGTTTATGTAATTATAAGTTATTCCAAAAAAGACATTTCACAGATATAAAAAGATTGATCAATATCACCTATATCCAATGTTTGATGAGATATTGAAATTTCGATATTTTCAAAATCAGTTAAGTTATTTTCCACGAGTCCAAAAATAAAGTATTTTCTAAGACGATCGTTACACACCATTATTCCGGTTTGTTTTTCACCCTGAAACTCAAATGTTAATTGATCGCCAACATGAATCACTTGACCTCGTATATCTTGATAAGGAGATGGATCACCCACAAGTCCAAATGGTACATCTCTATGTGGGGCTTTATACCGTAATTGTAGTTTTTCAATAGTCATATCAAATCTTTCAAGCATTTATTAATGCACCTATTTTCTATTAAGTTTTAATAGTTATTCAATGATTTAAGAGTTATTAATTAAAAAATGTAAATATTTCTTTAATTAAGATTTCCTAAAATTAACATAATACACGTTATGCGAAGTCAAAAATGGGAGCTTAAGCTCCCATTTTTATTGATGATTTTTTAATTCTTTCAGCATAGCATCCCGCAAGATTTCATTCATTCGTGTTTGATAACCTTTGCCTTGAGATTTAAACCATGCAAGTACATCAGCATCTAAACGAATGGAAGTCTGTTGCTTCACTAGACGGTAGAACTGATTATGGCGTACAGCATTGCTCCAGTCTGTAATTTCAGGAATATCTGATAGATCTAGCTGATCATCAGGAACCGTGCCTTTAGCAAGCAAGCGTTGAATTTCAGCATTTTGCTTCTCACTAAATTTTTCATTCAGTTCTTTGCGTGAGTATCTAACCATGCTCATATTTGTTTCGCTCCGCTTTAGTGACTTGCCTTGCACTAATGATTCGTATGATTTCACAGTCATCTTCATCAAAAATTGTGTGAGCCACCAATAACATTAGTACGCCTTTAACTCGTCCAATGGTTTGCCAACGTTCTTCACCATTGGTATGTCTATCCTGGATTGAGATCCGTAATGGATCATCAAAGACAAGGCTTGCAGTTTCGAAAGAGATATCATGCTTTTTCTGATTCTTTCGATTCTTAGCCTCATCCCATTCAAAATACTGTTCCATAAAAAACATTTAAATTTGTATATACAATAATGTATCACAAAATTGTATCTCTCAAGTTGAGAAGCGTAATTTTTAGTCAAATTTATTGGCAAAACATTCCAAAACCGCTCATAAAAAAGCCGACTTGTTTCAAAGTCGGCTTTTTGCTGTTTTTATGCTCAGGGTTAAATTTTTAAGTATTTGATTTTTATATTAATATACAAGTGTATTGCGTATAACCACCATTATGTTAAATGTATAACTTTATAAAGTGTTAATTTTAAAGTCTTCCAATGTTTTGCCTTTTTCTTCTAATAAATTATGAACAAACTCAGGCTCTAATTTCAGCATCAGTTCAATAGCATCATGGATTTTCCAAAATTGTAATTCAGGATGATCTATTATTTGGATTAAATGGTTTTTAATTAAAGGAATATATTCATCGTATTTTTCATCATCAATTAACCAAAATAAGCGACTAATATCAAATGGTTCTGTATTAGATATTTCTATAATCTTTTGTATAGGATGAAATATTTTTATTCTAGCCTGTTCACCAAATCCTAGATCAGCTTGGAATGCCCAATAACGAACAAAAGCTCTAAGTACATGCTGAAGTGTATCATCATAACCATGTAAACGATGATCTATATAACCAACTAATTTATTTTCATTTAATAAATTTACTAATGCATCAAAACCAGAGGATTGTCCCCAATTAGTCAGAAGTTTTGCTGCCTCAAATACAATATTTTCATCAGAAGAATTTAATAAATTTATGACTTGTTCTATACGATCTTCAGGAATATCTTCTGGATCTAAATCTGTTGCATCACATGCGTAATCTGCATGAGTAGGAACGTCATGCAGTAATACAGAAATTTCTTTATTCATTAAGCCACTCATTAATAATTATCTTAAGATTTTCTAAAATTAACATAATACACCTTATACGAAACGTT
Source organism: Acinetobacter sp. YH12058 (assembly GCF_013419805.1). Classification (NCBI taxonomy): domain Bacteria; kingdom Pseudomonadati; phylum Pseudomonadota; class Gammaproteobacteria; order Moraxellales; family Moraxellaceae; genus Acinetobacter; species Acinetobacter sp. YH12058. Next base: position 2,270 of record NZ_VOZL01000034.1, on the reverse strand, counting down.
TTGTAAAAACCATTTTAAAACAATGTCTTATGGATGTAAAAACAGCCTAAGCAGTCACGCTCAGGCTGTTTTAGTGCTTTTTCATGTTCCACGATCAATAAATAAACAATGTTCCACGGTTTTGATTAGTCTGATTAAATAGTCCTATCATCCATAGGGCTTGAAAAAACGGCTCCAGAAGCCCCTTTTTTCTGGTTCTGGCGCAATATGTTCAGGGACTGGAATACGCTTATTTTCCCTCTGCTCTGGAGTAGTCAATCCGTCATGTTTCGGCTCAGGTTCTGACCGAGGATCCGTTGCTATATCTTGGCTAGGTTTCGGATCGGTAAACGTAGTCATATTGGTTTTTGGGGCTTCTAGCAGTCGTTGTATTGCTTCTATTTGATTATCTTTTGCTTCTAGTTGTTCTCTTTGAAAAACTTCTCGCTCATGTGCAAGTTCTAGCTGTTTTTTAAGTATGTCTACTTGCTGTTTTAGCATGTCTACTTCTGTATCTTTTTGTACCGTAGTAGACTGTAACGTAGTTACATTATTATTTTTATTAGATGGTTCGCCAAATACTCGTATGGCTTCAGATAAATCTATTTTCCCATCACTATTTTTTGATAAATCCCCTTTATTTATACGTTTATAGATACTTTGACGATTGATTCCATAGAGTTGAGCTAATTCAATAACAGATAGTGCTTTCATCATGTAACCCAAGTAAAAGTCTGTATGTCAGTAGACAATATTTAGTGATGTAACGTTACATCAATGATTTAACGATAGCCAACCTTTTCAAGCATTGGAGCAAACTCTTTTAACTTCTCAGAATCTTTAAGCATTTCAGCAATTCTTACTGCGAATTGAGAATAGCTTTCAGTTCCTTGAGAGTATTTACTCATTTCAGGAAGTTCAGATAGCTTATTGGAAAATAAGTGGCGTTGAGAGTCAGTCATTTTTTTTGAAAAAAGATCTACATTCCCAGATATTGTCTGATTTTCTAATGATTTAGTCTTAGATTTTTTTTGCTTAAAAGAAAAAGAAAAACCAGATATTGAACGACCTTTTTTATGCTGTTGGTAAGTTGCTTCTATATCTGTTTTTTCGCTAATTTCAGAAATGGCTAAGTCAAGAACTCTAGTTTTAAAGTGATCCATACGCTTGTATTCATTAACACCAATTCCAAGTTGTTCTCTAAAAGTTGCTAATTCAAATACTGGTGTTTTTCCAACAGCTCTCCATTGAATTAGTAACTCATATAATCTTGCTGAATACGTACTGTTAAGCTGAGCTGTTTGGCTTAGTAAATATTGAGTAAAAAAGTCTTTAATACCATCAATTTTACTTATGCCTTGTACAACAGCTAAAGTGAAAACAAGTTCAATAGCCCCTTCATCATCTAGATATTTTACTTGCTGAATCCATCTACTTTTGACTAATTTTCCATCTTCATCAAAGAAGCTAAATCTTCTGTTAAATAAAGAATCCTCTGCTTCTTTCATTCTCTGATAAGCATTTTGCCTTGTCGTCCCAAAAACTTCAGCATATCTCAAAGCATCTATTCGTAAAGGAGTATCTGTACTTAGTCCTGTACCCGTATGTCTAGCATCAACAATGGCTAATTGAACAATATGAAACTCTGATAAAGATAGAGTTTGAAAAGCCTGGTTTAACCGATTGGTTTTTACAACTAATTCTTTTGACATAGACTCGATTGAAATATTTTTATACCCACAGATTATAACAATGTGGGGATAACTACAACTGTATAGTTAAGGGCGTAATTAGGAAGGTAACTAAACGTGGGGAATGGGTAACTAAACGTGGGGGAATGGGTAACTAAACGTGGGGGAATGGGTAACTAAACGTGGGGGAATGGGTAACTAAACGTGGGGGAATACAATGATTAGTTATTGAAATTTAATAATTAAAACTAAGTTAAAAACATTTAAAAACCTTAAAATAATTAAAAACACAGGGAATGAAAAATTGCCCTTGGTTTTCGCTACGCTCAAACTCTATTGAACTTCGCTTTCGCTCAGTTCGAAGGGGCAATTTTTTTCATATAACTGGAATTAATTCTCTAAAAAAAAAGCAACTCGGAATTCGCTTCGCTCATAAGTTTTTATGCTCGCTTCGCTCGGTCTAGATTCAAATTAAGTTTGTTCGCACCCATTCGGGATGCTCTGTACCTACCATTTAAAATCGAAAGGGAGCTTGTAATCAGAGAAAAGGCAGGGACGAAATTTTTATAATGCTCAATCGCTCGTAGACACTCGCTCGGT
>NZ_VOZL01000033.1:0-10591 GCF_013419805.1 Acinetobacter sp. YH12058 | reverse complement strand
CATAATTCCAGACAAAATTTACTTCGGATGCTAACTGATTTAGCACCTTGCAATGTTTGTCTTTTATGCGTAATTTGAGTGTCTTCATCCAATTATTTTAACAGTATTTTTCTTAATAGTGACTATAGTACAAGTATTTAAAACGACATTTCGTGTCGTTCATATGGTTTACTCCAGTCGCTTATATCCTCGTGCTGAACCACGAGGTTTTTCGCTCCAGTGGATAAACTTCTTTCACAAATCCGATTAAAACCATACTTCAATCCCCCATCATCCTCTTACGGAAGATATTCCTCATCCCTGAGCCATATATGGCGCAAGAGAAGGGATTTTCGATACTAATTTAATTTTGACCTATACGGATAAACTGAAAAGACAGACACAACGTCAGCTTTTTAAAAACTCACAACTTACCCAAATGCGCCAAACAACGATGAATCGCACCACAACCCGGCTGAAAGTGCTGCACACCTTTGGCTTCTTCCATACGGCACACCTCACTCACCAAACGATCTGCCACACCTCGACCACGGTTTGCAGGATGCACCACAATATATTCAAGCGTACGATGATCATCTTGCCCTGTGCACCAAATCGCACCAATCACTTTAGTATTAAATTCTGCCGTGTAAAGTAGGGTATACTGAGCCAAGTTCTGCTCAAGTTGGCTTACCGCATCTTGCCCATCGCCAAATTCAGGGCTGGTATCATACAGTCGCTCAAGCTGGCTGCGCACTTCGGTATTTTCCAGTGAAGTATAGGCATGTACGGTAATAGGCATTGATTAACCCTCCTGAGCAATCTAATATGCTGAGACTTCGTCACAGCGAAAACATTTTACATCAATCATTTTTGACGTTTTTTGAGGAACGTGTCTATGACCCAACGTATCAGTGAAGTGGTGAGAAATACCAACGAAACTAAAATTCGAGTTCGTGTGAATCTGGACGGTACGGGTCAAGGCACACTCAACACTGGAGTTCCATTTTTAGACCATATGATTGATCAAATCAAGCGACACGGTTTGTTTGATATTGATATTCATTGTGATGGCGACTTGGAAATTGATGATCACCACACTGTAGAAGACTGTGGTATCACGCTTGGACAAGCTTTTGCTCAAGCTTTGGGCGATAAAAAAGGTTTACGACGCTACGGTCACTTTTACGCACCACTTGATGAATCTTTAAGCCGTGTGATTGTCGATTTATCGGGTCGTCCGGGTTTATTTATGGATATTCCATTTACCCGCGCACGTATTGGTACTTTTGATGTGGATTTATTCTCAGAATTCTTCCAAGGCTTTGTCAACCATGCATTAATGACACTGCACATCGACAACCTCAAAGGTAAAAACAGCCACCACCAAATTGAAAGCGTATTTAAAGCATTTGCACGTGCTTTACGTATGGCATGTGAAGTCGATCCACGTGCTGAAAATACAGTGGCATCAACCAAAGGAACACTCTAATGACCCGAATTGCCCTTCTTGACTATGGCATGGGAAATTTACACTCTGCAGCGAAAGCTTTAGAGCATGTGGGTGCAACGGTAGATGTGACCAATGACCCAAAACTGATTGCACAAGCCGATAAAATTGTGTTTCCAGGTGTGGGTGCTATGCGTGATTGTATGCAAGGCATGCATGAAGCTGGCATTGATGACGTGGTACGCAACGCGGTCTTTAATAAACCTGTACTTGCAATTTGTGTAGGCATGCAGGCGCTGATGCAACATTCCGAAGAAAATGGCGGAGCAGATGCACTGGGCATTTTTGCAGGTACAGTCAAACGCTTTCCTGAAGTAGCAGGTTTAAAAGTGCCACACATGGGTTGGAATCAGGTACATCAACGTGACCCGAGCCACCCTATGTGGAACAACATTGAACAAGATGCGCGTTTTTACTTCGTGCATAGTTTTTATGTTGAACCGCAAGATGAAAAAATCGTGGCCGCGACCTGTGATTATGGTTTAACTTTCTGTACAGCCCTGCATCAAGACAACTTGTTTGCAACGCAGTTCCACCCAGAAAAAAGTCACACTGTTGGTTTGCAGTTACTAAAAAACTTTGTGGAATGGAATATCTAATATTCAGGATGCTTCAATCAATAAAGCCGAGTTAATCTCGGCTTTATTTTTGCGTGAATGTTTTTCACTTTTATTGCACATTGATTTGTGTTTAAAATTAAAGCGTTTTTTATACCTTTTATTCAAAATAAACTGAGGGTCTGTCGATAATTGGTCTATGTTTGCGATGTGAGAGAGATATCTCACAAGATTTTTGAGCAAATATACGGTATGCGACAGAAAATTCAAAAAATCTAGGAATTACAACAATGAGTCAATATGTAGAAGATTCTGCACTCAGTGCAGCGGGGCGTTTTGGTCGATTATCATTTTTAGCGTGGAACTGTTTGCTCAGCTTGGGGCTTGCAGTACTGATTGCAATTATTGCCGTTGTTGCACCCAATTTATTGCTAGAGCTCGGCTCTGGCTCTATGGGCATCGGCATGATCTTGCTCGTGATCATTTATATCGTTGCGTTCTATTTTAGCTTTATTTTCACCATCCGCCGCTTGCATGACCGCAATCATACTGGCTGGTTATCTTTGCTGATTTTGGTGCCTTTGGTGAATATTATTATGGGTTTATATTTGGTATTTGCACCTGGCGATGATCGTCAAAATAGCTATGGTGCGGTACGTGAAACTGCAGGTTGGGAAAAAGTACTGGCTTGGATTTTTATTGTGCTGATGATTTTGGCGATTATTGGCAGCTTCTTGTCAGGTATATTCAGCAACGTCTAAGCAAAAATATTCCACTTGGTTGATATTTCGAAATAGCCCATCTATTGGGCTATTTTTTCAGGATATTCGCTGCAATCTTTGTCCTGCACAGCATTTTCAATCTTTTAAACTTTGCCAAATTCCGCAAAACGCTTTAGGCTAAAACCGCTTCTTTACCGCTTTGAATGTTATGGATCTCACTCGTCTGCGTACCCTGCCTAGCCCTGATGAAATTCGGCAATTGCCACTGTTTGAAAATATTGCGCGTCAAAATATTGTACTGATTCAAAATCTAGAGCAATGTCTAGCAATTGAAGCTGAACTGAAAACCGCAGCTGTCTTGGGTTTCGATTCTGAATCTAAACCCACGTTTAATGTAGGCGAAGTTTCTACAGGCCCGCATTTAATTCAGCTCGCAACCTTAGAAAAAGCCTATCTATTTCAGCTCAATGATGACATTTGGCAATTTTTGCAGCCAGTTTTTGCCAATCGCGATCAAATTAAAGTAGGTTTTGGGCTGAAAAATGATGCCCATTTATTTCGTAAAAAAGGTATACAACTGAATAGCGTGATTGAACTATCCAAATGTTTTGGCAGTTTTGGTTTTAAAAGTCCGCTTGGGCTTAAAAATGCCATGGCATTATTATTTCACGTTCATTTCCCTAAAAGCCGAAGTATCAGCACCTCAAACTGGGCATGCAAACAGCTCAGTGAAGCACAAATTGCCTATGCTGCCGCCGATGCCTACGCACCTGTGTTGATATTTGAAGAATTGGGGCGTTTGGGTCTATTGCCCGAGCATATCCCAAACAGTTCACTCAAATTGCGGATTCGTCCCTCTAAAACAAAACCTACAACAGATGCTTAGATATTTAACAATACTTTGTTAAGATGCACAGATTGAATTCAATAAGTTTTTGGCAAGGAGCGAAAGCATGCTGATCATCCCTGCAATTGACCTGAAAGATGGCAAGTGTGTTCGTTTAAAACAAGGTCGTATGGAAGATGATACTGTATTTTCTGACGATCCAGTGGCAACAGCACAACACTGGGTAAATGAAGGCGCGCGTCGCTTGCATTTAGTCGATTTAAACGGCGCTTTCGCAGGTACGCCAATTCATAAACCTGTGGTTGAAGCGATTGCAAAATCACAACCGGATCTTCCAATTCAAATTGGTGGCGGTATTCGTTCACTCGAAACCATCGAACACTATTTAGATGCAGGCGTATCGTTCGTGATTATTGGTACCAAAGCCGTACAAGAGCCTACTTTTGTAGAAGAAGCCTGCAAGAAATTTGCAGGACACATCATTGTCGGCATTGACGCCATGAATGGCATGGTGGCTACTGATGGTTGGGCCAACGTCACAGACGTGAAGGCAACAGATTTAGCTAAGCGTTTTGCCGATGCAGGTGTATCTAGCATTGTTTATACCGATATTGCCCGTGATGGCATGATGCAAGGTGTGAACGTAGAACAAACCGTAAACTTGGCGCAATATTCAGGCTTACCCGTGATTGCTTCTGGCGGTGTGACCAATTTAGATGACGTACGCAACCTAAAAGGTCAGCCTGGCATTTTAGGTGCGATTACAGGTCGTGCAATTTACGAAGGCACGTTAAGCCTGCGTGAGGCACAGTTGCTTTTAGATGAGCAATCTTTGTAATTCTGCCGCGTATTTTTAAAGAGGTCTGCGGACCTCTTTTTTATTTTGATTTTATTTTGCTCATCTTAAGTTTTTCATCTCCTACAAATTATATGTCTCAGCTTTCACCAATGCTTCGCAGTAAAGCCCCGCAACTGGCGCTCATTTTGATTACTTTAATTTGGGGTGCAACCTTCATTACCGTGCAATACGGTTTGAACTTCAGCAGTCCAGTACTGTTTGTAGGCTTACGTTTTGCCGCAGCCACGTTGGCCGTGGGGCTGATTTCATGGCGAAGCTTACGTGGTTTTAGCATCGATGAACTCTATGCAGGCTTTGCCATAGGCGCAGTCATTGCGCTAGGTTATGTCACTCAAACCATTGGCTTACAAAGTATCAGCAGTAGCGAATCGGCCTTTTTAACGGCGCTGTATGTCCCGCTTGTACCGCTATTGCTGTGGTTATGCTTTGATCAACGTCCGCATGTCATGACTTGGTTGGGTGCTATTTTGGCATTTGTAGGCTTGGTCTTTTTAACAGGCAATGGCTTAGGCGCAATTCAGTTAAGTTTTGGACAAGCCATTACTTTAATCGGTTCAATTGCGATTGCCTTTGAAATTATTTTAATTAGCTATTTTGCCAATCGGGTCAATTTAAAGCGCGTTACCCTCATCCAACTGGGTTGTGCATCGTTATTGTGTTTTGCGATTGCACCATGGGTTGGAGAAACTCAATTGCCCGAATTTCAGTGGTCACTCCTTGCTGTTTTGCTCGGCTTAGGCATTGCCAGTGCCGTGATTCAATTGGTGATGAACTGGGCGCAACGACAAGTAGACCCTGCGCAAGCTGCTATTATTTATGCAGGTGAGCCTGTTTGGGCCGCATTGATTGGACGTTTGGCAGGCGAGCGCTTGGCAGTTCTGGCGTTGTTCGGTGGACTACTGGTGGTTTTAGGCGTGCTGGTCAGCGAATGGCGACCAAAATTTTTAAAACGAAACACATCATCCCAAAAAGTTGAATGAACAGCATCTAGGCAAGATCGCTCAAAACATCTTAAAAAGACGAACGAACGTGAATTTAATGATACATCGGTAAATTATCATTCACGCGAATTAAACCGCGTATAGCACGGTAAACAATCCATAACCACGAAATAGCAACCACTGCGATACAGAAAAGTGTCGCAGCCAAAGTCATACTGGCAAAGCTTTGCGCATCTGGACTAAAGAACACCAAAAAGAACGGCACAAAGGCCACAATATTCCAAAACAGATACCACCAGAAGCTGCGAATTTGCCAAGTAAAATGACTGGCAAAAATTGAACCTTGTACATCACTACGTTTTAAATAGTTGATGATTAAGGCAATCACGGCCAATATCCCCGCAGAAAAAATCGCCACGATATACAGCACATATAAAATCATGGTCAATGAACGATGTGGGTCTTGATCTACTGAATATGAATGCTCTGCTTCTGACATAATGCACCTGACAAGCCTGTTACTGGAACAATATTCCCAATTAGATACTGAGCTGATTCAACGGAGAAATTAACCATAAAATCAGCAAGATATTTAAGCCTATCGTACAAAAATAAATCTTACCAAAGGGTTGTTTTTGTGTTTTATGGCGTAATTTTTGTTGTGCTAACCATGCTGCAGGCCAGCCCCCTAAAAAAGCCACGATATGCAAATTATTTTCAGGAATACGACGCCCGCCCTGCTGTGCAGCTTCTTTATCTTGTGCATACAGCCAATAACTCAGCGCATTCATTAAACTGATGAATAATAACAACATGCCACTGAGCAATCCCAACAGCGTCAGCAAAGCCAAAGCAACAATATAAGCCACACATAATATTTGCATCGGCTGCATTTTTTGCGTGATGTTGGATGTTTTCGCACTCACAGCAGATGCCTTTGCTGCTTTGGTCTGCGAAGCTTTTAAATACACCGCTTGCTGTGCTCGGTAACGTCCGCGCTCATCCACAGTTACGGTATATTCCAAGGCACAGCCCACAATTGGACGTGGCCCTTGTCGGGCGAAGTCCTTAATGTGTAAAAACACGCGATCTTTTTGGTGGTCATTCGGCTGAATAAACCCATAACCCTGCTCATCAAACCATTCGACTAAACGCCCTTGATCACGCATGTTCTATATCCCTCAAGCTGTCACAAACTTTAAGCGTTCAATCAGCATATTCCGCATTTCATCTGGATTTTTCTGCAGAATATCTGCGCCTGTCCGCCCTTCTGCCGCATTTTTAGCAGCCACCTGCAAACGCATTAACCAAAAACGTCCTGCCGCCATTGCCAAATACAGTTCTAAACAAGCCTTTTCGTCTTGGGTTAAAGGACGCACCGTTTCGTAGGCATTTAAAAATGCAATCGCCTTGCTTTCATTTAAGCTCAGCTCAGGAAAATCGGTACAAAAATCATTCAGCGTAATCGCAATATCAAACAGCAATTCATCTTGATTTAATTCATAAAAATCTAAAATGCCTTGCAACTGATCATCTGCAAACAAGGTATTGTCACGGAATAAATCCGAGTGAATAAAACCTTTGGGACGCTGCGGATAGACTGCGGTTAAAGCTTCATACAAGCCCAAAAGTTTGGACAGTAAGGCTTGATCGGCCACATGCATGCTTGGTTTTAATTGGCGTGCGACCCCTGCCCAATAAGCATGATCACGTACATGATCGCGCTGCAAAGGAAAATTTTGTAAGGCCACATGCATTTTGGCTTGTGCAATCGCAATCGCTTCCACTTGCGCCACTGTTGCCAGTGTCGGATGCTGCCCAATTAAACGCGGTGCAATTTGTGCAGGTTTTTCTTTTAATTGGTGAATGGCTTGTCCCGAATAGGATAAAGGCACTGCCACAGGCAAACCCGCTTGCCCCAAATGCTGCAATACAGGAATTAATTCACCTGCCGCTTGCTGATCTAATTCTTCAAAAATGGTCAGCACGTACTCGTTTTGATTGTCGCAGCGCAAAAAATAATTGGTATTTTGAATCCCCCCTTGAATGGGAATCAGCTCGACCACCTCCAATCCATAAGGCGCTGCAAAGACCTGAACTTCCTTTAAAGTCAAAGGAGTATAAACCGACATAGAAAACCTGCGAAAAACCTGAGCTAAGTTTGATAGAATACCCGCTCCATCTGCCAAGGTGTAGCGCTTGTGTGGGTGAGTTTCATAATCGGCTGTAATAATTGGAAAAATTTATGCTAGCGAAACGTATTATTCCTTGCCTAGACGTAGATAATGGTCGCGTGGTTAAGGGCGTGCAATTCCTTGATATTCGTGATGCGGGCGACCCTGTAGAAGTGGCGCGTCGTTATAATGAACAAGGTGCCGATGAAATCACCTTTTTAGACATTACCGCTACCCATCATGGTCGTGATACGACTTATCGTACCGTAGAACGTATGGCAGAAACCGTGTTCGTGCCCCTCACCGTTGGTGGTGGCGTGCGTAAGGTTGAGGACATCCGCCTGTTACTTAACGCAGGTGCAGATAAAGTCAGCATTAACTCTGCAGCCGTGTTTAACCCTGAATTTGTGCAAGAAGCCTCACAGCGTTTTGGCGCGCAATGTATTGTGGTTGCCATTGATGCGAAAAAAACGGGTGATAACAAATGGGAAATTTTCACCCACGGTGGTCGTAAACCAACCGGTATTGATGCCATTGAATGGGCAGTGAAAATGGCAGACTATGGCGCAGGTGAGCTATTGGTCACCTCAATGGATGCCGATGGCACCAAAGCAGGCTATGACTTGGCGCTCATGCGTGCCATCAATGACCGTGTAATGGTACCTACCATTGCTTCTGGCGGTGTAGGTAATTTACAACACTTGGCCGATGGGATTCTAAAAGGCGGTGCCGATGCGGTACTGGCAGCCTCAATTTTCCACTTTGGTCAGCATACCATTCCTGAAGCCAAACAATATTTGGCAGCACAAGGCATTGAAATGCGTTTGTAAAATCATAGTGCAAACGAACTGTGAAAAGTGCAATCTGAGGATTGCACTTTTTTTAGCTTAAAATGGCTTTGTTGCACAAAGATTTGAAATGCAAAGCGCCCCTAATTGAGCCAAATTTAAGGCGTAACTTGGGTAACTGGTCGACCTAATTCCGTAAATCTGTTGAGGACTGCTACACGTGCATGAATCTCATTCACCTGACTAGGAAAGCTTCTTGCCATTAATTTATCGCCTAATAATTTGATGCAATGCATCTTGGTTTCCACCAAACTGCGGCGATGATAGCCTGACCATTTTTTCCATAGTGTCCTGCCTAAACGTTTAACTGTTCGAAGTAATTCATTTCGCGCTAGCGAGCTACTCTTTGTATCTTTCCATGGTTTCGCATTTTTTCTAGGTGGAATCACCGCATGTGCTTGCCGATCTGCAATGACCTGACGGCATTGCTTGGTGTCATAAGCTCCATCGGTATAAACAGAGTCAATCTGCTCATCTTGAGGAATCTGATCGAGTAAATCACCAAGTACTTGTGAATCACTCACATTATTTGTAGTGAGTTGAATAGCGCGTATTTGAAGGGTTTTGGCATCTATACCAATATGAAGTTTACGCCATTGGCGACGATATTCAGGTCCATGTTTCTTGCGTTTCCATTCGCCCTCACCTAGAAACTTCATGCCTGTAGAGTCTATGAGTAGATGCAGCCCATCGCTACTTTTTTGGTAGCTGATTGCAATATCAATATGCTTTTGTCTTCTACAAAGCGTACTGTAATCTGGTGCGGTCCAATTTAATCCACAAAGTTTAATCAGACTTTGCACAAAGCCAGTGACCATACGTAAAGATAGACGGAATAAGGATTTAATCATTAAGCAGCATTGGATAGCTGCGTCGGAGTAGGTTTGATTTCGCCCTTGTTTGCCTTTTGATGGAGCATACCATTGCGTAGCAGGATCAAACCAAATGGCAATATTTCCGCGACTCATGAGTGCTCGGTTATATGCGGGCCAATTGGTTGTACGGTAGATTTTGTGTGTAGGCTTCTTCATTTGAAAATTATATCGCTGAAAAAGCCTTTACAGATAGGTTTGTGCAACAAAGCCGCTTAAAATTGAAGTAAAGGTAAAATTTAGGCAGAAAAAAAGGAGTCCGAAGACTCCTATCAACTCAAAAAACCACAGCGCTGAGGTTCTTTTATCTTTTTAAATAGACTTATAAAAAAATAATCAACAAAATCAATTTATCATCACACAATATTCAACCGAAACATCCGTGGATATTTCACTGCACACAATATACGCAGAGCTTTAGCTGAAATATTGACCAAAAACACCAAAAACATTGACCATTTGCGACAAGACTTGCCCAAGCTGTCAGTACAAACCTTCATTTGCTGCAATACAGTTAAGATAACTGCTCTGCCACAGCTAATTTTTTCTCGACCCATTTGGCAGGAAAATATGCAGCAGACAGATGGTTTAAACCCTGTGCAATCACCCGAGGTAAGGCAATGCCTAACGGATTTTGCTCCTGTAAGGCAGGTGCTGAAATGACTCGCGTTCCTAAAATATAATCAAACCACGGTTTGGTCACGCACCAGTTCGCATCCTGATTACTGTTCATGTGATGGTCATAATGCCACGGAATTTTCTTAACTGCCCACTCTGGCTCTAAATGCGCACGACGGTGAATATAATAATAATTCGCAGCACTATATAGCGCAGCCAAACTCATACCCTTAGAAATTGGATAGAACACGCCACTGGCCACCGTTGCCACCACAGCCAAAGACACAATTTCATTTTTGGTACGCCAGTTGCGAATCCCTTCGACATAGCCATGATCGTGAAAACTGGTTTTACGCACTTCACGATGATGTTCCCAATGTGATTTCATACTTTCAGGCACAGGACTATAACGGCGCTGCCCTGCTCGATGCGTTCCGTGCAAAATATATTTATGTGCCACCCATTCAAAACCATTGGCAACCACCAAACCTGCTAGAAATCCTTTCCACATCGCTATTTCTGTTCCTTAAAATGTAGTCAAACATACTCAAGGACTAATTCGCACTCTGTTAATGTCTTGTTGCCAAGCGTGTAACTAGAGCCTGAGTCGGTCAGTTCCGACTTGTAGCGGTCAGTCCGTTCTTGCAATATACGCTTTACAGTT
>NZ_VOZL01000032.1:0-13838 GCF_013419805.1 Acinetobacter sp. YH12058 | reverse complement strand
AGTACCAGCGTACGGCCCACAGAATGATGTCACGCTGAAAATGCCGGCCTTTGAATGGGTTCATGTGCAGCTCCATCAGCAAAAGGGGATGATAAGTTTATCACCACCGACTATTTGCAACAGTGCCGAAAATAGCATTGATTTAGAGCTTTATGATCCAAAGCATACTGCAACCAACCAAACACAGGGTTTGAAATTACTGAGCAGTGAAAAACCTAGAACATTAACCAATGTCCCACTTAAAGTAACGACCACTAATATTCCATTAAGACATAGTGCCGCAGTAAGGGCAGCAGAAACCATGCTGATGGCGGATAGTACAACTTCAACCACTTTTTATAATTGTACAACAGGTTTTAATGTGAAAAACGCTGCGGGTACAAAATTTGCGACCACAGCGGCTCACTGTAAGAATTACAAAATTACTGTAGATGACCGCAAGACAACTGGCAATGATAATATTGCACTAACCTTTGTGGGAGACTTCTGGAATGGTAGTCAGGATTTCCAAACCATGAGTTTAGTATCATCTACACATACCTTGAACCCAGAATTTTTCGCCAGTGACAATGTGGTCAAAACTCTAACTGGTCGACGTACACAAGGTAACACACCTGTTGGTACGTATGTCTGTCATTATGGAATGAAAACTGGTTATAGTTGTGGTACGGTTCAGTCGACCGCATTTAAAGCATTTGGTACTGACAATAAATGTGGACCATCAGGGGCAGGTGTGTGTAATGCAACATGGGTAAAAGTTTCAGGTCCAACGTTGGATTGTTGGGGTGGCGATAGTGGTGGTCCAATCTTTATTGGAAGTGTGGCGGCAGGGTTATTATCTACTGCAACTTATCAAGGCACATGGAGTTCTTCCATGAAAGGTCAGGGGTATTGCGGAGGTGCCGCCAAACCTAATGGATATATGACCTATATGTCTACTGATGAACTCTATAAAGAGGGTTACTCATTATTATACGGACAATAACGATGACTAGAATATTTATACTGATGTTCGTCGTTGGACTTTTGAGCGCTTGTCATAAGCCTTCATCAGCCGATCAGTCCAAGATACAAGAATTACAAGTGATGTCCTTTAGTGAGCAGACCTTGGCGCAATTTTCTTGGGAATTAATCGAGGCAACAAATGCTAATAGTGAACGTATAGATTCATTATTTCTGGCTTCAAAACCTGACCAACCTATCACGCTAAAATTTGCAGAAAAGATGCTGTATATTGGGAATTTGTTTTGTAATATAAATTCGATTGGTATTCATTTTAAGGGCAATCATTTATATGCTGAACAACCAATTGTTGCCACAATGATGGGCTGTCCTGATGATATCAACTTACGTGAAAGTACGATGATAGATATTCTGGTGAATGCTCCCACATTATATCTTCAATCTCGTAAGGGGCAGGCACAACTGCTTATAGAAACACAAAAAAAAGAGAAATTGATTTTTAAAGGTGTTCAAGTCAACAAGTAGTCTAAATTCTTGCAGTACACTGATGAAAATCATAAGGTAAAGTTAGATATGAGGAAGCCCAATCATTTAGTTGGGCTTCTTTGTTTAAATATAATTTTAAGAGCCGGTAACTTATTTTCTGTAAGTTCCCTTTTACTATTTTTCTTTTGAGTATTTTATTAATCTAATTCTTTTACGCACTCAATAAGTATTACCACTATACCAACTCTTAGAAAGAGCTTTGAATTCCCTATTTAACATAATGGTGGTTATACGAATTGAACGTGTAACTCCAAAATAGAAATGTCCGGTTTCTCCAAAGTAAAAATGTCCGCTTTTAGAATATGCACTTTTGCAATTTTCTTAGCGGACGGTTTGATATGTTGGTGTCTATGTCGGATAAAGAACTTAAACGATTGTCGGTCTTGCAAGAAATCTGTGATCAACGCATAACCCAGTCCCAAGCTGCTCAGCTACTTCATATTTCAGAACGTCAGATCAGACGTTTATTGCAAAAATACAAAGCTCAAGGCCCAGCTGCATTAGCACATGCTGCACGTGGCCAAATCAGCAATTCCAGGCTTCCTGAAGAGCTCAGACTCAAGTGCCTCAATATTGTTTCGGATCAACTGCATGGTTTCGGACCCACTTTAGCGCATGAAAAGCTCACCACTGTTCATGGATTCGATATTTCAGTGGAAACACTGCGTTCCTGGATGATTGCAGCCGATCTGTGGATTCCTCGCGCCAAGCGCCTGAAACGCCCGTATCAGCCTCGTTATAACCGAGATTGTTATGGTGAACTGATTCAAATCGATGGCTCACACCATGACTGGTTTGAAGGACGCGCTGCTAAGTGCTGTCTGCTGGTATTTATCGATGATGCCACAGGAAAATTACAGCATTTACGTTTCTGTGAGTCGGAATCAGCATTTGACTATATGATTTCAACACGTTTGTATGTTGAGCAGCATGGTAAGCCGTTGGCGTTTTACAGTGATAAACATTCAGTCTTCAGGGTGAATCAAAGCAGCAAGAAAGACACCAAGATTACCCAGTTTGGACGCGTACTCAGTACCCTCAATATCGATATCATCTTCGCCAATTCACCACAAGCCAAAGGCCGTGTAGAACGGGCGAATAGAACGCTTCAGGACCGTCTGATTAAAGAAATGCGCCTGGAAGGCATCTGTTCGATTGAGCAAGCGAATGCCTGGCTGCCCTGCTTTATCGAGCAATTTAATCGTAAATTTGCCAATATGGCCTTTAATCCCAAGGATCTACACCGGACTGTCGCTGAAACAGCCGAAGAATTAGATGATGTTTTTACCTGGCGTGAACCCCGCAGAGTCACGAACAGCCTGACGATTACTTATGATAAATGCGTATATTTACTGGAAAATACCGAAGAAAATAAAAGGTTGATCGGCAAGTATCTTGAGTTTCTGGAATACCCGGATGGCACGGTAGCCATTGAACATCAAGGAAGAAAAATCAATTACAGCATCTTCGATAAATTAAGTCAGCTCAACCAGCGAGAGGTTGTTGAGAATAAACGTTTAGGTGCTGTTCTCAATCATATTCAACAACAGCACGAAGAATTAGAACAGCAAAACAAACGCAATCGTTCTCAAAAGATGCCGAGCAGACGTGCACAGAAAACAGTAATCAAAGAACGAAATCTGAATCCTGTGCTTGACTTGGAAGTGTCTGTATAGGACATTTCTATTTGGTTATTAGGTAGGACATTTCTACTTAGGAATAACAGAACGTAAGCGTCCGCTGAACCCCATGCCTATTTTTTAATTCGGTTCAGGTTTCCAGCGGTGTGGTAGCAATTCTTCAATCTGAGTCACTTTATGTGTCGGCAACCTTTTCAGCACATCACTTAAATAGGCATTTAATCCTGAGAACTAAGAATTATCATTTAAAAATACCACAAAGTAGTATAAAATAAACTACTACAAGGTAGTATGAATGCAATCAATGTATACAATATGTGAGACTCCATTATTTACTAAATACTGTCTTGTTTATTGGACTCAGGAAGAATATGAGGAATTCAAAACATTCTTAGCATTAAATCCTGAAGCAGGAGATGTAGAGCCTAATGCAGGTGGTATTCGTAAGATTAGATGGACTAGCGGTGGTAGAGGTAAAAGTGGTGGTGTCAGAGTCATCTACTTTAATCGTTTAGCAAATGGAGAGATTTGGTTATTAACCTTGTACAGTAAAAAGCAAACTGTACAGCTTAGTAAGAAGACTCTTCAAGCATTAGTGGAGAAACTAAATGACTCGTTTAATGACTGAAAAAGAACTTGAGGCTTTTGAAGCAACTAGGGATATTGAAGCTGAAATATTACAAGGCATCGACGATATGCTTACTAGTAATGCAGCGAAAAGAACCGTAATCACTGAGACAGATGTAGCGTTAGCTCGTAGAAAGGCTCAACTAACACAAGATCAGTTTGCTAAGATTCTTGGCGTATCAAGACGTACTCTTGAATCATGGGAACAAGGTGCGAGAAGACCATCAGGAGCAGCAACATCCCTTATTCGATTATTTATTGTTGATCCAAAATTTGTAAAAGAGAGTCTGGCTTAATTTAGACAGCTCTCTACTATATTTATTTAAGGTTTTTTATGAAGCACTTAGGATTTGTGGGAAAAAGTACTGAATATTTAGGGTATACCCATATTGAAATTATCAATAGCTCATTACGCTTATCTTTCAATATTCCATCAACAAAAGATCTAGAAGAAACCTTTAAAAAGATAGTCGAAAATAACTATGATTTACTCATGGAAACATCAGCAGAAATCGAGTTCGAATTAGAAAGTGAAACGCTAGCAAAGATAGAAACCATCATAAAAGAAAAAGGGATTGAACTTGATGAGTTTGTTCAAAATGCGCTGATTAAACTTATCAACCAAAATGAATTGGCTAAGACTGATTAGACCTTAAATGCAGACAATAAAAAACCCCAGCATCCTGCCGGGGTTTCTCATATTGGGTTGCTAGGTATGACTCCTGTCTTACCTCACGCTCCTGGTGCGATCTTTCTTATTCTTGTTGTTTGGAACTTCCTGTTCCTGATGAGTTCATCATAGGAAAATTCCACTGTTCCTGGTAGCCGCAAAGAGCCGAGATTGTTGTGCGCCAGGGCGTACAAAATAGCCTAAATTTTATCCACAGCCATTGGGGATAGTTTCGGATCCTGAAAGCCGATGAAATGGGCACTGATTGCCAAATTGATCGTTTTTTAATCAAATTTACTGGCAAAATATTACAGATCTGCTTAAAAACTCACCAACTTATTACAAAAGCCGATTTTTTGCTTTTTCTTAGTCATGGCTAAATTTTCAAGTGATTGATATTTATATTAATATACAAGTGTATTGCGTATAACCACCATTATGTTAAATAGAGATAAGACATACTCTAATTTTAGAGTTTTCTTTTAGGTATGATATAAAAATATACAAGCCTAACAGTTTAGTTTAAAGGTTAAAAATTGAATAAATTAACAAATATTTTTATGGCTTTAGGAGTTTGCCTTTCAATGGAAACATTTGCAGAACCTGTTTTTTCTAATGATTTATTAGCGAAAGCAGAAAATGGAGATACTTCTGCTCAGTTAGAATTAGCCGAGATTTATCTATATGGTCATGGTGTTGATTCAGATGAAAATCAAGCTGAAGTTTGGGCTCTTAAATCAGCAGAAAATGGAAATGTAGCAGCAATGTTTTGGTTAGCTGATGGATATGTTACCTATGCTAGATTAATGGAAGATGATGACAAAAACGATTCTTTAGAACATTTCCAAAAAGCTTTTAAGTGGTTTCAGAAAGCCTCAGAAAATGGCCATTCTGAATCAATGGTTGAGTTAGCTTGTCAACGGCATTCTAAAATTGACCCCTTTTACCTTACAAATGGCGAAGTAAAATTGACCCCTTTGATCTCGTATTAAGTTTCAACCTGAGGCTGAATCCCAATTCTTTTTTTATCCTTCAAACGATAACTCTCACCCGATATTTGTACCA
The DNA here is from genome assembly GCF_013419805.1 of Acinetobacter sp. YH12058. NCBI lineage: Bacteria > Pseudomonadati > Pseudomonadota > Gammaproteobacteria > Moraxellales > Moraxellaceae > Acinetobacter > Acinetobacter sp. YH12058. Next base: position 8,327 of record NZ_VOZL01000032.1, on the reverse strand, counting down.
CATGACAGTGATGTAATAGCCGATCTAACATCGCAGCGGTCAACGTGACATCATCCGCAAATGACTTAGACCATTGGCTAAAGGGTAAGTTACTCGTCAATATCGTACTGCCTTTTTCATAACGCTTGGCAATCACGTTAAAGAACAGATTCGCTTCTTCACGTCCAAATGGTAAATAACCAATTTCATCGATAATCAGTAACTTGGGTCCCAGTACCGCACGTTGCATATAGGTTTTCAGTTTACCTTGCTGATAGGCTGTACTCAGTTGCAGCATGAGATCGGCGGCGGTAATGAACTTGATCTTAATGTTGTTCATGATGGCCTTATAGCCTAATGCCATAGATAAGTGCGTTTTTCCTACTCCGCTAGCCCCGAGAAACACCACATTTTCTGCTCTAGCAATAAAGCTCAGATTGAACAGTTCAATCACCTGTGATTTAGGGGCCCCTAGGGCATAATTAAAATCATAGTCTTCCAGGGTTTTGACTTGAGGCAGGCCTGAGAGTTTCATCAGTACCTGCTGGCTGCGCTGTTGCCTGGCAGCATATTCATGCGTCAAGATCGCTTCAACAAAGTCGGCATAACTTCCATCCTGACCTAATGTTTGTTGTGCATGATGTGACCATTGTGATGCGATGGCAGGCAGATTGAGCTTTTGGCAAAGCTGCTCTATACGGTCGTATTGCAGATTCATCAGGAAACTCCCAGCAACTGGTCATATACAGATAAGGGATGCTGCAAACTCTCGTAGGGCATGACATGCTCTGCTGCTGCAACAGGTACAGTGCTAGAACCTGTATCTGATTGCGGTAATGGCGTAAATTTTTGCTGCTCCTGTTGCAGTCGAACAGCCGGTTTTTCTTGCGTGGTGGCATGAATCCGCTGATTGGCGGTTTCATGCAGCCACCGGCCAATGTGGGCATTGGCGACATCAACATCTAACAATAAACCTGAAGTCTTCAGGCTTGCTTTCAATGGCACAATAAAGCTTGATTTGAGGTATCCATTAAAGCGTTCAACTTTGCCTTTGGTCTGTACACGGTAGGGCTTACATACGCGAGGACGAAAGCTGTATTTCTTGGCGCAGTCGAGCAGTTTGGGGTTCCATTTATGCTGCCCCTCCTGATAGGCATCCCGTTCAATCATGATCGTTTTAGCGTTATCAAACAGGATTTCCTGAGGTACTCCTGCAAAGAACTGAAATGCATTTTCTAGACCATCGATCCATGCATCCGTACGTTCATGATCATAAAATTTCACGAAAGTCGCTCTGGAATACCCTAATGTTGCGACAAAGGCTTTTAAAGTCGTGTTGTTGCGTCGAATCGTAGTGAAATCCACCTGCATTTGTTGGCCAGGTTGGGTTTCAAAACGAATGATCGGTTCCGGTTTGGCAACTGGTTTTAATGTTGCAAGATATTCCCTCAAGATCCTGATCTTTCCTGGATATCCCAACCCTAAAATTTCCTGGTAGAGTACAACAGCAGGAATCCATTCAGGATGAGCTGCGTTTACACGTTGGAGTAAATAGGGTTTATGCGACCTTGGGCCTTAGGGCGCAAGAACTGGCTGTTTGCAGGTTCGCTGCGCAGTGGTCAGCGAGCGGCAAACATCATGACTTTAATCCAGTCAGCAAAGCTGAATGGCTTGGATCCGTATGCCTATTTAAGTGATGTGCTGAAAAGGCTGCCGACGCATAAAGCGACCCAAATAGAAGAATTACTGCCACATCGCTGGAAATCCAACTCAAATTAAAAAATAGGCATGGGGTTCAGCGGACGCTTACGCTTTACAAGCCTGAACGATCTGCTGTTTAAATTCAGCACTGTATGTTCTTCGTTTTTTCGCAAGAGATGCGATGGATGTCTGATTATTTGTAGTCATAAATTTAAGTCCCCACTTGTTTCTAAGTGGGGACTAAATTAAGGCTTATAGGATGAATTCAGAAGGTGTGTTCAGCGGACGCTTACCGTTTTTTAGCAACAGGAGGTGTTGCTGAATATATATCCATGTTCATGGATTAAGTCCCCACTTGTTTTTAGGTGGGAACTAAATTAAGGCTTATAGGATCGCTTGGTAAGGCTGTGTTAGCCGGATGCTTACCTTTGAATTAATAACTTTTAACTCAATATCTAATAACAATCTTTAAACCAAAGGTGCTTAGGAGTTTCATCATAGATTCCAAAGTCGGATTACTATTGGGCTGTTCCATTTTTTGCAAAGTTTGGGGTGCTATTTTTGTGATTTTAGCCATTTCATTTAAAGTCAAATGAAGCTCAGTTCGGATATAACGAGCAACCTTGTAAAATGGCCAGTCAGGATTTTGATTAATCGTCTCCAATATTTCTTGGCGCTTTCTTAACTGCTCAATTGCCGTCATAGGTTTATAGCGCTTATCCACGTGCTAACTCCTGAATCTGCTGGCATATATTTTCAATCCGGTACTGACTATTTTGCAAAATCTCCTGAGAGATCTGCAATTTGTTCATTTCGGCCATCAATCCTCGATAGAGGGGTAATTGCTTGACTAACTCTGCCTGAATTTCATGATGTGAAATACCAGTTTTCGCTGTGACTTGTTCAATCACTGAACGCCAAATTGGCATACCACCATGATCATCTTTTTCCCAACGAGTCGTTCGTGCGATACCATCAGGATGTAACCACATCGGTGCAAAATCGTAGAGTGGAGTCAGTTGTATAATGCCATTATTCAAGCGTTGTATCGCTGTATTGCGGCTATGATTATCTTTATTGCCTAAGGCAACATTGGCCAAATCACGTTTAAGATATTCGAAGATCTCCTCTTTCGGATGACTACAACACTGTGTGAGTAATTCACAGATTTGATTATGAGTCATCCTAATACCAAAACCAGCTTTTCCACTTAGAGATGCAAGACTTTCCTGTGCAATACGCTGGACTTTTCCATCCTGTACGTAGCGATCAAATCTTGGAATAAACAGGGTTTTACCATGTAATTGTAATTCCTCATGTACGCGTAAACCCAAATAATGAGCAATTTTCATATAGTGTGCTTCATTAGTTAAAATTTTATTCAGGCTTTCGTCACTACCACGACTGAACTTCACTAACCAATGTTTTTTTACCTGATGATCTGCAAGTGTGTGATCTAAATAAAATAGGTCATCATGTCCTTGGGAGAGGAGTAGCTTTGGCCATTCACCTTGAACACCTGAAGAGCCGGCAATGAATAAGCCATAAGAGGCGAGCGATTCAATGAAGTGCTCTTTTCGTTCTATAATCTCACTTAGGCTAAAGCCTATATTTTGATCAGTCGGAAAGCTCCTTTGCAGCCACTCATGAGCTTCTTTAATACGTAAATGTCCAATCGGGTTGCCAGCTCCAGCTTTTAAAAGTGCCCAATCTGCTTGTTCTTGTGCATTTTCACTGTAATTTAGTTGTCTTAATAATTCTTTACGACCATAGCCCTGTGGAAGTAAATCCATTAAGAAAGCAGGCCAAGTTTCATTAATTTTATTTTGTACATTCACAGGAAAATGATAGGCGAGTGCATGGCCATCATGTAAGTCCATATAAGAAATTGCATATTCAAATAAATATGAAGTACGAGTTGGTGTTTGCCAACCATGCTCATTTTCACCCATCAACTCAACAATTGCACAGTCAAGCCACTGGTCATCCTGATAAATTTGAATGGTACAATATTTACTCATAACTTTATTAAAATAGTAAAATATATTAAATATTCTTATTATATACCTATTTTAATAAAATAATATTAATTATCTTTCTATTTGCTTGTTAGCCAGTATATTTCTACATGGGAATAACAAGTCATGTGAGTTGATCTCACCGGCTGCTATAGTTTGAGGCAACATCGTCAATAAACATTAGCAGACTACATTTATCAGCATGTCCTTCAAATTAATCATGATATGAGCCGTTAATAAGTCAGCTGCAATCATCCAAGAATGCGGTGTTTTCGTTAAAATATTGAATCCATGAATGCTGGTCAGCTTTTCATGCACTAGATTCAGCCACTTGAGTCTAAAAGGAGCTTGGAATTACAGGTTTGACCATGTGCAGTAGGAGCTGATGCAGATGGACCTTGAGCTTTATATTTTTTCAGTAAGCGTCTGATCTGGCGTTCTGAAATGTGAAGTAGCTGAGCAGCCTGAGATTGGGTGATGCGTTGATCACAGATTTCTTGCAAGACCGACAATCGTTTAAGTTCTTTATCCGACATAAACACCAACATATCAAACCGTACGCTTCGATAATCGCAAAAGCGAGTATTCTTTACTTTGGAGAAACCGGACATTTCTATTTTGGAGTTACAGTTGTTGTTATTCACCAATTAAAATGTCTATGCGATAAACCATTTAAAATGTCCTGTTTTTAACTGCAAGAGTCAAGCACAGGATTTAAATTTCTTTGTTCAATAACAGCTTTCTGAGCTTTACGACTCGGCATACTTTTCTTGAGACGGGAACGTTTATTTTGTTTTTCCAACTCTTCATGCTGTTGCTGGATATGCGCCAGAACCGAGCCTAATCTTTTATTCTCAACCACTTCATTCTGCTGTAGTCCAGCCAGTTTATTGAAGACACTATAGTTGATCTTCCGTCCTTCATGCATGATCGCCACAGTGCCATCCGGGTACTCCAGAAATGAAATGTATTGCCCAACAAGCTTATGATTCAGCTCTGTCGGTTCAAGCAGATAAATACACTTGTCATAGGTGATGGTGAGGTTCTTCGTGACCTTACGCGGTTCCTGCCAGGTGAATATATCCTCCAGCTCAGCATCAGACTCTGTTAGCGGACGATGTAAGTTCTTTGAATTTCGCGCACACTTGGCGAACTTCTGGTTGAAATGCTCAATAAAGCAGGGTAACCAGGCATTGGCTTCGGCAATTGAACTGATGCCTTCCAGACGCATCTCCTTGATCAAACGGTCTTGAAGGGTTCTATTCGCGCGTTCTACGCGACCTTTAGCCTGTGGGGAGTTGGCAAAGATAATATCAATGTTTAACTCATTCAGAATCCGGCCAAATTGCGTGATCTTGCTGTCCTGGCTCGATTTCTGGTTCACTCGGAAGACCGAATGTTTATCGCTATAAAAGGCCAGAGGCTTACCGTATTGTTCAATGTAGGCTCGGGTTGAAAGCATATAGTCGAAGGTCGTTTCTGCCTCACAGAAGCGCAGATGCAACAGCTTTCCAGTGGCATCATCGATATACACCAATAAACAGCACTTAGCAGCGCGTCCTTCGAACCAGTCATGATATGAGCCATCAATCTGGATCAGCTCACCGAAGCAATCACGGTTATAACGTGGCTGATATGGACGTTTAAGGCGCTTGGATCGCGGAATCCAGAGGTCATTTGCAGTCATCCAGCGCCGAAGCGTTTCTACCGGGATATTCAGGTCAAATATGCTGCTGAGCTTCTCATGGGCCAAGGTAGGTCCAAATCCCAGCAGATGTTCGGAAATAATGGAAAGACATTTTGATTTTAATAAATCATCATGGCGACGATGGCCAGGTTGACCACGGCTGGCATGCGCCATACCTGAAACACCATCTTGATTGAGCTTCTGTAATAACCGGGTAATTTGACGGGTTGAAAGATTAAGGATTTCAGCGGCACGGACTTGTGTAATACGATGATCTCGAACGTCTTGCAGAACTGCAAGTCGTTGAATTTCTTTGTCAGACATAGTGATCAGCATCTATATTTATATCCAGTCCATGGTGATAAAAACCATCATAAACTAGACATTTTTATTGGTGAGAATATAGACACTTTAAATGGGTTCTAACAGTTGTACTTCGTATAATAGTGATTATGTTAAATTGATATCAAGTGGCAAAATTTTCATTAATTTTGATATATGGTAATGATTTACTCACTTTAATTGTCAATATTTCTTATGCTGAAAGTATTCATAGGTTTCAATCGCAAATAGAATAACCGCATTTAATAATGCGGTTATAATTTTAACCTTTGATTGGTAAAATTTTTAAATATTTTCCTGTTCATATTCTAAAATTGCTTCTTTTGCAATACGGAAACTATCTACAGCAGCTGGCACGCCACAGTAAATTGCTACTTGCAAGAGTACTTCTCGAATTTTGTCTTTAGGCACGCCATTACGTAAAGCTCCTTTAACATGTAGCTTCAATTCATGCGGACGGTTTAAGGCTGATATCATAGCCAGATTAATTAGACTACGTTCAGGTTTGCTCAGTTCTTCACGTCCCCAGACCGCCCCCCAACAATACTCCGTGACCAGTTCCTGTAAAGGTAAGTTAAAATCATCAGCATTGTTGATCGAATTATTGACATAAGCTTCGCCAAGCACCTGTTTACGAATCGCTAAACCTTTTTCAAATTTTTCATTACTCATTAGCCTAATCCTCCAAATAAGGTGTATTTGATTTCGAGATAATCTTCAATGCCATATTTTGAGCCTTCGCGCCCTAAACCTGACTGTTTAATTCCACCAAACGGTGCAACCTCATTTGAAATCAAGCCTTTATTAATTCCAACCATACCGTACTCGAGTTGTTCACTCATGCGCCACGCACGACCTAAATCTTGTGTGTAGCAGTAAGCAGCTAAACCAAATTCTGTGGCATTGGCCATCTCAATTGCTTGTTGCTCAGTTTCGAACTTAAAAATTGCAGCTAATGGTCCAAAAGTTTCTTGAGTTGCAACATCCATCTCTGCAGTTACATCGGCAATAATGGTCGGTTCGTAAAATAACTCACCAGCGCTGTGTTGTTTTCCACCTGCAACGGCTTTGTTGCACAAAGATTTCATAACTATATGATTTTAAAAGTTTTGATTATTTTTTGATCTAAAATTAAATCTATTTAAATCAGATGCTTACATATTTATGCAACAAAGCCTTATATCTTTACTAGGCTCTATGATCAAAATCATACTGGCACTCAACACTGTAAATTTGAGAATGAATCTGTACGTACAGACTCATTCTCTATCGATAAAGATATTAGAAATAGCTACATAGAGTTTATTTCTAGCTTATTCAAATTAGGCTTTACTATGGATGAACAATAATTTTTACAGCAGACTCATTATTATGAATCAGCGTTTCAAAGCCTTTAGAAACAAGATCATCTAATGCAATACGTTGGGTAATAAAAGGTTCTAGATTAATCTTACCTTGCTCGACTAAACGGATGGTTTCCTGATGGTCATTGACATAAGCAATCGTTCCACGAATATCGAGCTCTTTCATGACCACACTATGCACATTAATTGTGGCAGGATGGCTCCAAATAGAAACGATAACGACTACACCAGTTGGTTTCATTGCTGCAACGAGTGTATCCATGACTTTATTGACACTACTACATTCAAAAGCGACATCTACACCGCGGTCTTCTGTAATTTTCATTACCTCAGCAACTACATCAACCTTAGATGGGTCTAGTACATAATCGGCAACACCCGCTTCTATCGCTTTTTCTTTACGTTTTGCACTCAGTTCAGTAATGATAACCGTGAGACCTTTAGCCTTTAAAATAGCAGATAAAAGTAAGCCTATTGGGCCTGCTCCACCAACCAGTGCGATATCGCCAGCTTTTGCGCCACTTCTGACATAGGCATGATGACCGACAGATAAAGGTTCTATCAATGCTGCTTGGTCTAAAGGAATATCATTTGAAATAGGATGTACCCAACGCCGCTGAACTGCAATTTTTTCAGAAAGACCACCACCGCGTCCGCCTAAACCAATAAAGTTCATATTTTTTGATAAATGATACTTATCATTGGGGCCAGTCGGCACATCGTCAGCAATAATGTAGGGTTCAACTACGACATGTTGCCCAATTTGGATATCATCTACACCCTCTCCAACTGCATAAACCACGCCTGAAAATTCATGTCCCATTGTTACAGGTGCAGATTCTCCCGAAATTGGGTGTGGGTGACCACAAGGTGGAATAAAAATAGGACCTTCCATGAATTCATGTAAATCCGTACCGCAAATACCACACCACGCAACTTGAATTCCAACTGTGCCTGGAAGTACTTTCGGTTCAGGGATATCTTCAATTCGAATATCCCCTCGGTCATAAAAACGAGCTGCTTTCATTTTGTATTCCTTATATTGATGTTAACGGTAAACCATTCCACCATCTGTCAAAATAGACTGACCTGTAATGTAGTTTGTGAACTGAACCGTACCGGGTTTGTCGGAGACTTTTTTATTTAAGTTAGGCCACCTGACCTAACGGGTTAATCTTATCATAGTACATTGCTTCAAACTCAAAAGGTGATACATAACCCAGTGCACTGTGTACA
>NZ_VOZL01000031.1:0-14172 GCF_013419805.1 Acinetobacter sp. YH12058 | reverse complement strand
ACTGGCAGTACTTTTATAATCATGAACGACCTCATATGTCAGTAAATGGTTGTCCACCTATTTTTAAACAATAACAAGGCTTTAGATTTTCTACCCATTAATTCAATTAAAAATGGGGGTATTACCAAGGGACGCAAAAATGAAAAAAAATATAGTTGGACTAATCGTGTTTTCATTTATATCCATGTGTACATTTGCTGCGACTAATGGAACATATTCCATTCAAAATGGATATTATTCAATTGATGCGAGATTTGAAGAAAACAAACTTGTAATTGTTGAGCCGAATAAGACATCAACCTACCTAAAGAATAGTTCTGGCGATTATATTTTTACGAATCCTACAAACAATATCACCTATGGTATGCGCGTGTTGGACGATAAAACTTTAGAAGCTTTTAAACCAGGTGTTCCAAACTCGTCGACTATCCTAACTTTGAAATCTTCAGCACCAAAGGTTCAATCAGCCTCAAATGATGGTAAAAGCAATCAAATGAAAGCACTCGCTGATAAATATTTTAAGCTTGCAGAAACAGATAGTGATAATGTTCATACTTGGGCAAATTGTGCATCGGTAGCTTTGGCGTATTCAAGTCTGTCTATGGACAAAGCAAAAGAAATGGAGCTACAGGCAGCAACTTTAATTAAGTTAAGTCAATCGCCTGTAGCAAGCACATCTCCTTGCTCTGAAGTAATATCTAATAAGACTTGGATGTCCGCTCCAAGCTATTAATAAGCAAAGTTAAGTTAAGCAAAAGCCCACTATTAGCGGGCTTTCTTATACGCATTACCGAGTTTTACATCATAAGAATTCTACCTAAAACCGTTCTAAAATCATCTCCGCGACTTCTTTGCCCCAAATTTGGTAAATTTCTTTACTTGGATGAAAACCATCTTTTGCCATTTCTAAATTCATGGATTGATATTTTCGAATATCATATTCAATCCACTGCATATCTTCTTGTTGTGCAATCATTTTTTCTAATTGTAAGTTCATTTGTTTTGCGTATTGTCCAAATAGCCAAGACAAGGGATTAGGTAATGCAGGAAATAAATGCATTGGTGGAACCCCCGTAGCAATGATTAATTCAGGTTGGAATTTCGCTTGAATAAGTTGATAAAAATGTTGCTGTTGTTTAATCCAAGTCTGTGCCGACATTAAGCGTGTTACATCGTTGACACCAACAGAAGTAACCACAACATCATATTTTTGATTTACCAGTTTTTTCGTTTTTTGAATGACTTGTGAGGTAGTATCTCCAGACTGCGCCTCTAAACGCCAATGTACTTGGTACTGATGCTGCAAAGCAGAAATCACCGCACCTAAAAGCGCATCATTTTGATGTGCTACCCCAACGCCTGCAGCGGCAGAATCGCCTAAAATCAATAATGACAGCGTTTGCCCTTGCCCTGTAATACCTTCTCGTGCGCCTTCGGCTTCAGGCAATCGGATCGTGTTCTTTTTAACACGACTTCCCTGAATCACCAAAGCGGGAATTAAGGCAAGGGTTGCTGTTCTAAGCCACATCACATTTCACTCTTAAATACGAAAACCGAAAATACAAATTTTAAACCCAAACAAAAGTAGAGACTCAAATATAAAAATAGCATCGTGTCATTTAAAAGTGATTGCATTCATCATCAGCTTTAAATTTCAGGATGCTATTCAAATACTATGATATCGCTGCTATTTAGCCGAGTTTATTGACCAATTTTAATGGTAAAACTTTCATAGCTAAGCCCAATGGCAACCATGGCCATTTAGGTACATAGGCTTTAATTGGCGCTTTTTCAATTTCTGCAGCAAGTAAGCGTGAACCTGTTTTTTCATCAACTTCAAAAGGCAGTTTTTTTGCACCTTCGTTGATTTCGGTACGAATATAACCAGGGAAAATAGTCGTAACTTGAATAGGTGTATCAATTAATTCTGCACGAATTCCTTCTGCTAAATGTGCTACTGCAGCTTTACTTGCACCGTAAGCAGTAAGATGTTTTGGCATACCACGAATGGCACTCATAGATGAAATCATCACCAAATGCCCTGAGTTTTGCTCACGGAAAATTTCAACCGCGGCTTCACACTGCGCCAAAGCTGAAATAAAGTTGGTTTCTACTGTGGCTTTGTTGATGGCAAAATTACCTTTACCAATGCGACGTCCTTCGCCCACGCCTGCATTGACAATAATGCGGTCAATTTGTCCAAAGTTTTGTTTAAATTCACGAAACACCTGAAACACCTGATCATAATTGGTGACATCCAGCGTTTTTGCAATAACACGAATACCAAACTGGCTTTCCAGTTCTTGTTTCAGCGTTTCCAAACGCTCTAAACGTCGGGCGCAAATTGCAAGGTTATAACCCATTTGAGCAAATTCACGTGCCATACCCGCACCAATACCTGAACTTGCACCTGTAATTAGAATTGTTTTTGTCATGGTTTGATCCTTAAATCCAAGTCAATAAATTTGAGTTTTCAGCTTTAATAAAATGATGTTCATTCAAGCTTAACAGTTGTGGTTCACTGCCGACCAAACGTAAAGTGGTGATACTTGAGTTAGTAATTGCCCAGTTCAATGCAAAGGTTTTATTGGGCGTTAAGCCTAAAATTTTACCTGCAGCCACAGAAATCACACCACCAGAAGTAAATACCACAGCATATCGTGGTTGTTTTTGGGCTAAGTCATCACATAAATGCTGCAATGCATCTTCGACACGCTGTTTAAAATGCGGCCAAGATTCTTCATATTCATGGTGATATTCACCGCCCGTCCAGCGTTCTATCGCACCTTCAAAAATTTTTGCCAAATATGCACGAGGATTGACCTCTTTGGCGACATCTTCTTTCATCAATTCAGGTTGATTAAAACGCGGTTCATACTGCGCGAAAACCTGTTGATGATTAAACTCGTTCCATGCACTGTCGGTATGAATTTCGACCTCAGGAAAACATTCTGCCAAAGCCAGTTGTGCAGTTTGCTGATGGCGCTGCATTGAACCAGCCACCACATAGGGTGCTTCTTTTAAAATGCGATCAAAATAACGTCCGAGCAATTTGGCTTGTAACTCACCATTAGGCGAAAGTTGATCATAACTTTCTGCCCCAAAAGATGCTTGCCCATGACGAATTAAATAAATGGTGGTCATTTCGGCATCAATTCCTTAAATTTGGCGATATATTTTTGTGCTAGTTCATTTGCTTCCAGTTTTTGTAAACCAATTAACTTTAAGGCACGAATATGCAAAGCATGAATGACAATCCAGAAATCCTTAAATGCAGGATTATTGGTTTGCTTATGGAAATAACGATAATAAATTTGCTGGGCGATCACCGCTAAACGGAAAATTCCAAACACTTCATAGAATGTCCAGTTATCGGTGCTCAAGCCTGTTTTTTGCAAATAATAGTCCACCACTTGCTGACGTGTGAGCATGCCTTTTAAGTGCGTTGGTTGACGACGGGTGGCTTTAAAAATTTGATTATCGGTATCTTCAACCCAATATGCCAAAGCCGAGCCTAAATCCATGAGTGGATCGCCCAGTGTTGCCATTTCCCAGTCCAAAACGCCAATCACTTGAGTCGGATGTTTCGGGTCTAAAATCACATTATCAAAACGCCAGTCGTTATGAATAATGCAGGTTTTTGAATCTGCAGGAATATGGTCTAACAACCATTTACGCACATATTTAAAAGATGGCACGTTGATGGTATGTGCTTTGGCATAGCGTGCATCCCAACCTTCTACCTGACGTCGGCAATAACCATCACCTTTCCCTAATTTTTCTAGCTCAGTTCCTGCATAAGGTACTTGATGCAGCTCAATCAGTTTATCAATGACATTTACACAAAGTTCATGTACTTGAGTTTCGCTAAAATCAAGCTCTGGTGGCAATTTTGCACGTGGAATAATACCTTCAATGCGTTGCATCACGTAAAAATCACAGCCAATTACAGATTCATCCTGACACAAAGCCACCATTTCGGGTAATACAGGATAAAATGGTGCTAAATTCTTTTGCACATGATATTCACGTGCCATGTCGTGGGCAGATTTGGCCTTAGTACCTTTAGGTGGACGACGTAAAATTAAATCGGTATTACTATACTTGAGGCGATAGGTCCAGTTTGATGCACCACCTGAATATTGTGTGACTTCTACGGGTTCAACGACTTCTACATTTTGTTGTTTTAACCATGCCGTGACCGCCTGAATATCGAGCTCTTCGCCATCGCGTACTGTGCCGCCTACATCAATAACTGACATTATTTTTCCCTAATTTTCTATCTTTTTAAATCTAGCATAAATTTTCTGCGTTCTCTTAAGATGTATTGGCAATATCAACAATATTGCCAAATACCATGCAAGAGAAACAGGAAAAAGTGTGCGCTAATGCCTTATTTTTTACGACTGCTACGGTAGCCACGTTTTGCCAACTCGAGTTTAGCAATCATGCCTTTATGTACTTCATCAGGCCCATCGGCAAGACGTAAACTACGGGCTTGTGCAAAGAAACCTGTGAGCGGCGTATCTCTAGACACGCCTGCACCACCATGAATTTGCATGGCCATATCTACCACTTTTTCCAAGACACTTGGTGCAACCACTTTAATGGCAGAAATTTCAGTCAATGCCGCCATATTACCTAAAGTATCCATTTTATAGGCTGCATATAGGGTTAATAAACGCGCCTGATCAATGGCAACACGCGCTTCTGCCACACGTTCCAAATTACCACCAAGTTTTAAAATTTCCTTACCAAATGCGGTACGGCTCATGCCGCGATCGATCATCAATTCTAAAGATTTTTCGGCTGCCCCGATGCAACGCATACAATGGTGAATACGCCCCGGACCTAAACGACCTTGTGCAATTTCAAAACCTTGTCCTGCACCGCCAATAAAGTTGGCAACAGGCACACGCACGTTATCAAAACTGACTTCGCCATGACCGTGTGGCGCGTCGTAATCACCAAATACAGGTAACATGCGTTGAATTTTAACGCCCGCAGTATCCACAGGGACTAAAACCATAGAGTGTTGATGATGACGGTCTTTGGTTTCATCGGGTGTATGCGCCATAAAAATAATAATTTTGGCATTTGGATCGCCCAAACCTGAAGACCACCATTTACGACCATTCAAGACAATTTCATCGCCGTCTACGACTGCTGTTGCCTGCATATTGGTCGCATCACTGGAAGCCACTGCAGGTTCAGTCATACAAAACACAGAACGAATTTTACCTTCAAGCAGCGGTGTCAGCCATTCTGCCTTTTGTGCTTCAGAACCATAGCGCCATAAAACTTCCATGTTGCCGCTGTCGGGTGCATTACAGTTAAATACGGTTGGCGCAATCAAACTGCGTCCACTCAACTCTGCAATGTGTGCATATTCTTGTACCGACAAACCTTGTCCTAATTCTGGACAAGGTAAAAACATATTCCATAAACCTGCAGCTTTGGCTTTGGCTTTTAATTGTTCTAATTGTGCTGGCCATTGCCATTTAGTCCAGTCACCACCCTGATTTAATTCGTGAACTTCTGCCCAGAATTCAGCTTCAATCGGCTCAATTTCTTTGGCAATAAAGGCTTTGGTACGTTCTATATAGTCTTTGGCGCGTGCAGATAGCTCAAACATGGTTCAAATCCCTTAAAATATTGTATTCATTGCTTTACAACACCTTAACTTGAAAAGTAATATGAACAAAATGATTTAATTCAATAAAACACTATGAATCATGTTCATAACAATGCAAAAGTTGATCTTACCGTTTTTCATCGTTTAGACATCAATTTATACCCGATGTTTGTTGCAATTTATGAGCAGCGCAGTATTTCCAAAGCTGCACAAATTTTGTGTATTAGCCAATCTGCCGCCAGTCATGCTTTGCAGCGTTTAAGACAACATTTACAAGATGATTTACTGGTGCGAAGTGGCAATAAAATGCTGCCTACGCCTTTTGCCGAGCAAATTTATCCGACTATTAAAAATGCCTTGTTGGCGATTCAAAGTATTGCAATACAGAAACAGCAATTTGAGCCGAATATGTTGCAATCGCTCAAAATTGCTATCCATGATGAAATTGAACCGATTATTTTTCCTAAATTGGTGGCGCATTTTCAAAAGTTGAACTTGGATATTCAATTTCTGAGCCACAAATTAGACCGCAAAACGGTTTTGGCAGATTTAGCAACACAACAAATTGATTTTGTAATTGATTTAGAACAAAACTTTGGCGATAAAATTCAGTTTCAATCCTTAGTTCAAGACCAATTTGTGGTCTGTAGTTCACAACAAGAAATGAATACTGCACTTTATTTATCTTCTGCACATATTGGGGTTTCATCACGGCGTACTGGTATGTTGCTAGAAGATATTTATTTGCATCAAAAGCAATTATCACGGCAGGTTTTTTTACGTTGTCAGCACTATTCTACGGCGTTACAGATTTTACAGCAGCATCCCCAAGCCATACTAACTATTCCTAAAATGATTTTAAAGCATTTGAATATGAGCCAAAAATTGAATATTTTTGATGTGCCTGTAGACTTGCCTGTAATTAATATGGGGATGTATTGGCATAAAGATTTACAGGAAAATTCAAGGCATTATTTCTTAAGAGAGGAAATTTCTAAAATCTTTGCTTAGGCTATTTTGAATTAATCTTGAATTTGCAAGTGGTTGCTAATCGTCTTGTATGATTCTATAAAAAATAAAAGCCGCCGAGACAGCTTTTTAATATGGGTTTGTTCTTAAAACTTCGCTTCCAATACTTTTGTAGATACTTTGCCTTTCCATAAATCACGCAAAATTGGCAAATAGAACTTTTCACCTACTTCTACCAATTCAGCATCAATTAAGGCATGTGTTTCATGCATAAATAAGTAATCTAGCTCCACAGTTTGTAATTGTTGTTGTGCTTTGGCGAAATCTTTACGTTTTTGTTGGGCTTGTTTCACTAACTGATCTGCAAATGTCTTGCCCTTGAACTGACTGAGCGCATTTAAACGTAATTCAATCACGCCCCACCCACTGAGCAGCAATTTAAATAACTCTAAATCTGCAGTGGTTGATTCCCACGTCATTTCTTCCAGATTTTCATTTTCAGGCAATACAGGTAGTAAAAGCTCCATTACACTTGGAAAAATCTTTTTAAAATTCAAGATAAATTTAACAGGCTGCTCACCCGGGTAATCTTTAAATTGCACGTGTTGCTGAACATCTGTTAAATAAATTGAGAGCATTGAAAATTTCCGTAGTTAAGATATTGAGTTGCTTATAAAAAAATTAAATTTTGCAAAATAAATGCAAAACTTTAGCAAAACAGTATTTTGAAGTATTGCGTATTCTAGCAATTATGGCAGCTTAATCAATGTAAGTTGAATAAGGAACGGACATAAAAGAAAGCATCTAAAAGTGGTTAATGCGACTAAATGACGGGTTTTGAACTATTACATTTAGATAGCACCTTGTAGCAGCCTATTCTGCCGTTATGCAAATTATGTCTTTACACCAACACATAAATTTAAAATCGTATTAGGATGAATTACCCCTCTACATTCAAATTAGGTGCAATAGAAAACCCAGCATTTAGGCTGGGTTTAGTATATTTTACTTGATTAATGCAACGCCATTTCCGCGCTTTTAGCTAAGAATGCCGAACGGCTTAAATGTTGTTTTTTTGCAACAGCATCAATACGTTTCACTAAAGCTTCTGGCATGCTGATATTAATACGAATAGACTTTGTATTTACTTTTGTTGTATCAATATCAACTAACAACCAAACCCCCCCCTCAAATCGCTCATCACCTAACCATTGCTCTGGGCTTGATGGTTCTGGTAACGGAATATCTTCACCATCAAAGTGAACTTCAACCGCTTCCTGTGCCATGCGCTGAATATCTTGCATCTCATCTGCTGCGCTAAAGCATCCATCAAAGTCAGGAAAGGTTAAACCGTATGCGCTATCTTCATCTTTGTGAACATATACTGGATATAACATTTTTACCTCCACTCCCAACCAGCCTGTTTATATATATTGCGTAGAGTTCCTATTGGCATATCTTTACGTGGATGTGGTACCACAACATGTCCAGGCTTTTCAGGATGCTTATACTTTTCATGGTCGCCTTTACCACCCACTTTGTACCAGCCTTCCTGCTCAAGACGCTTAATAATGTCTTTGCTGTTCATTGTGTAATTATACACAACATAATTTTAATAAGAAAGAATACTTCAAAGTTTCACTGATTTTTATAAACAAAGTCTGTGTCTACCTCGCATCATGTGCAGACAAACACAGACCTTGAATTTGTTTAAAACTGATTACTTGGTATTCGGTGCAATCATTTGTTCAGGACGTACCACTTCATCAAACTGCTCTGCTGTGACCAAATTCAGCTCTACTGCAACTTGCTTTAAGGTTTTATTTTCCTTATAAGCTGTTTTAGCCACCTCCGCTGCATTCTCATAACCAATTACAGGATTCAAAGCGGTCACTAACATGAGTGAATCATGCAAAAAGTGATCTATTTTTTCACGGTTTGCTTGAATGCCAACGGCACAATGCTCATTAAAGCTATTGCAGGCATCACCCAAGAGTTGAATAGATTGCAATAAGTTATATGCGATCACTGGCATAAATACATTCAGCTCAAAATTACCCGATGCACCTGCCACGTTAATCGTGGTGTCATTGCCCAATACCTGTGCAACTACCATGGTCATCGCTTCGCTTTGTGTTGGATTAACCTTACCCGGCATAATACTTGAACCAGGTTCATTTTCTGGAATACGCAACTCACCAAAACCACAACGCGGGCCACTGGCTAACCAGCGAATATCATTGGCAATTTTATTTAAACTCACCGCCAAAGTTTTTAATGCACCCGAAGCAAATACTGCAGCATCACGCCCTGCCAAAGCCTCAAACTTATTTGGTGCAGTCACAAAAGCTAAGCCTGTAAGCTGTGCCAATTGCTCCGCTGCCTGTACCGCATAATCAGGATGTGCATTTAAGCCTGTACCGACTGCTGTACCACCAAGCGGCAACTCATACAAGCCTGTTAAAGCCTGTTCCAAACGCTTTAAACTATGATCTAATTGAGATACATAGCCACTAAATTCCTGCCCTAAAGTTAATGGCGTTGCATCTTGTAAATGTGTACGTCCAATTTTGACAATTTCAGAAAATTCTTCACTTTTGGCATGCAACGTATCACGCAAACCCATTACTGCAGGAATGAGCAGTTCATTAATTTGCAAACTCGCTGCTACATGAATTGCAGTTGGAAAAGAATCATTGGTCGATTGGGCGCGGTTGACATGATCATTCGGATGTACAGGCTTTTGTGCACCTAAAGGATTCCCCAGTTTTTGATTGGCGATATTGGCAATCACTTCATTACAGTTCATGTTACTTTGCGTACCCGAACCTGTTTGCCACACCACCAAAGGAAATTGACTGTCCCACTGCCCTGCAATGACTTCATCTGCTGCACCGACAATGTACTGCGCCAACTCTTGAGGGATTTGCCCTAAGTTTGCATTGGTTATTGCCGCAGCTTTTTTAACCAAACCCATAGCGCGAATCATGGCGCGTGGTAAACGCTCATTGCCGATTTTAAAATTTTGTAAGCTGCGCTGAGTTTGTGCGCCCCAAAGCGCGTCATTCGGAACTTCAACCTCACCCATGGTGTCATGTTCAATACGTGTTTGCATGTTCAGCCTCATTCCTTCGTGATTTCAATGATGTCATGTGCTCTTATCTCGATCTTATAAAAAACAGACAGCCTAGTAAATGATAATTATTATCAATAATTCCGTTGCATTGTATCTGTTTCAGCTATGAGGCTTCGTGAATCGCATCTCAACGAATTTTATAGCGCTTACTTTTAATGCTTAAGCGTATTTTGATAAAAACGCCATTCATCCTCTAGCATTTTTTCCAGACTACGTTTTGGCTGCCAGTGTAAATATTGTTGTGCCTTATCTACGACTGCACCTAACTGATCTAACTCAGGATATTCATAATGAATTGCAGGAACTGTAGCAATTTCAGTGTCAGTGACTTCACTAATACGTGCAAGTAATTGTTGAATTGAAACCACTTCTCCCGCAATATTAAAAGCTTCACAGCTATGCGTTTGCTCAAATAACCAATGCAGGCTTGCAATCACAGCATCACAGGCATCGAGTACGTGCACAAAGCTACGTTCTACAGTTTGATCTGCAGTATTAGCTTGCTGACGTAATTCAATCGCTTCACGCTGCTGTACTGCGACTTGCATCGCCAAAGGAATAATATTTTTAGGTAACGGAGCAACGACTTCACCTAAAATGCCGTGTTCAAATGCACCTGCTATATTACTCAAGCGCAAAATAGCAATATTCCATTCATTATCGGTTCTAAAAGTATCGCGGATGATTTCTTCAACCATCTGCTGAGATTTCACATACGGATTGGCATAGGTGTAATTAAAACTCTGGCTTTCTTCCAGATTCAATCCTGACTTGCCATAGACCGCTATACTTGAAAGATGCACTAAACGACGCACACCTGTACGTTGCATGGAACGCAATAAACTCATAATACAACTGACGTTATCGTTATAATATTCCAGTGGTTTAAGTACCGATTCTTCTAAAGATTTAAACCCTGCACAATGCACCACCGCAATAATCGAATATTGTTCAAAAACTTTGTTCAGCGCAGGCGTATTTCTTACATCCAGTTTGGCAAAAGGCACATAACGCCCTGCAATATATTCAAGTCGCTCTAAGGTCTGCATACTTGCATTGGATAAATTATCTACAATAATAACCTCTTGCCCTTGAGCCATTAGGCTTAATGCAATGTGTGAGCCTATAAAGCCTAAACCACCAGTCACTAAAATCATTTATACTACCTTTTTTATAAAGTCTGAATGCGCCTTGGCACATTGCATTAGTGAATTTTGATGAGCACCTTATTACTAATAACCTCCGCACCAACCTCTATTCATGCATGGCATGCACTCGGTCTTGCTCAAGCCTTACAACAGAAAAATGAGGCTTTTCGTGTGTTTTTTTATCAAGATGGCGTTGCTGTAGCGAATGAGTTGCAATGGGTACCCGATGATCAACGCAACCTCAAAACAGAATGGCAAAAATTGTCTATTCGTTTACCCGTATGTGTAAGTGCCGCACTGGCACGTGGTATTAGCGATGCAGACAATGCCAAACGCCATCAACTGAGCCAACACAATTTAGCCGCAGGCTTTGAATTGGTTGGCTTGGGCGAACTGGCCGATGCAGTGCAAAGCACAGAACGCCTGATTCAATTTTAAGCGATTCATTTTGTAAATCTGTTGCATTTAAAAGGTAAATTGTGTGAAAACTGTACTCGTGGTTTTACGTCAGGCCAATTTAAACAGCTTACAAGTGCATGAAAGCTTGTCTGCAACAATGGTACTGGCAACTTTTGGTTGTGAAGTCAAAGTATTATTACAAGATGCGGCATTAAGCCTATTACAGTCGGAACTGGCATTTGATTCACTAAAACATGCTTTTAAAGTGGCATCCAATTTGGTCGATAGCTTTGAGTTTTATGACCTCAGCCCAATTTTGATTGAAAATAAACATGCTAACTCGCCGTTTATCAAAAATACGGTACATGAGATTGAATGGGTGGAACTGAATCGGGAGCTGATTCAAACCTTTGATCGAGTTTTATATTGGTAGGCTGATCGGTGGTTTAACAATCTGATTGATCATTTGACCATATCTAAACATCTAAAGAGAAAAACATGTCTGACGCAAATTTATATTTAATCCAAGCGAGCTTTGATAGCACCGCAACAATTTTAGCAGAGCTAAATGCCTTGTATGCTCCGCAAGACAGCGTTGTACTTATGGGTGATGCGGTATTGCATCAGCAACATCCACTCTGTGCCCAGCTAGACAAAATATATGTACTGGAAAATGATGCAGAAATATTGAATGGTCATTTGGCGGAAAATGTACAGCCGATTAATTATGCAGCTTTTGCAACGCTGTGTTTAGCACATCAGCGCTGTATCAGCTTAAAATAGCAAGCCGTAATGATATGAAACCAATGCAAAGCATTTTTAAGGGTGAATGAAACAAGAGATGACACTAGAATTAGATCAAGATGGACATTTGCTGGATTACACTGTCTGGAATGAACAAGTGGCGCAAGAATTGGCGCAAAGTTTAGAGCTTGAACTCACAGCTTGGCATTTTGAAGTTTTGCACGCTGTACGCCAATTTTATCAGCAATTTGGACACTCACCTGCAACCCGTCCTTTAATCAAATTTTTAATGAAAACTGTAAGCCCAGAGATTAACAACGCTGTTTTGCAGGAAAAATTTAATACAGGTTTGGTGGCACGGCATTTAAGTCGTTTAGCGGGTATTCCTAAACCAGCCAACTGCTTATAGACAAACTGTTGCTGATTAATACAGCACTGATTTAGGCTTGTTTTAAATTCTGCTGTGCTTGGATGTACTGATAATACACTGGGGTAAAATGTGGTTTTACTTGCTTGGCATGCAGTTCTTCACCACATTCCGAACATACCACGACAGGTTGAAACGTCTTAGCACAATTTTTATGGATGTATTCCACAGGCTTACCTAAACCTTGATCCATCCATTTATCTGCCCAATTTGCCATAGACAGCATTAAGGGATAAAGCTCCAAGCCCTTCTCTGTCAATTTATATTCAAAACGTTCTTGGCGCTCTACATAAGGCACTTTGACTAAAATTTCATGTTCCACCAAACGCTTTAAACGATCTGACAATACATGCCGCGTTACGCCCAAATGTTGTTGAAAATCATCAAAGCGACGCATGCCCATAAAGGCATTACGAATAATCAGCATCGTCCAACGGTCACCAATCACCGACAAGGTTCGTGCAATCGAACAAGGCTGCTCGCCAATTTCATCCCATTTCATCTATGTCGCCTATCCCTCAGTTCACTACCTGCAAGTTAAAAGATTCTACAGTCTTTGCAAAGTTAGTTTTGCATGAAAATTGATAAAAAATGAAGTATGACTTCACAATCTGCTTAAAAGGAATCCCCAGTTTTTGGGGTTTTATACGCCTGCATCTTCAATCTTTAAATTTGCTATTCACTTATAAGGCAGATCACACTATTTAGATGTAGCTCCTGCACAAAAAACTTGTTCAGTCATACCTGAAGCCGTGAAACTGTTGTGCTGCTGTTCTAAATAACGCTTTGCCACCATTAACATCACAGGTGCAGGATACAAGTTTGGATTGTACTCGGAAATTTCAGCAATATTTTTATAGGCGTGATAGCGTGCACAAAATGCCTGTTTTTGTTGTTCTGCCGTTGCTTGGCTCGTAGGATCATCCAATATTTTTTTGCTGTCATTCACAATTTGCGTGTATTGATTTAACAAATCTTGATATTGTGTTTGGGTCAACCCATTGGCTGTATGTGAAATTGTAATAGGTGTAGATGATGCTTCAAGTGCCAACTGCTGCGCTTGAATACCTTGTGCCATTACGCTCAGACTTTGCAGTCCAAGCATAATGCTCACCGATATTTTTGCCATGTTCGACATGCGCATAAGCTTAAGACTCATCGCCTTCTTTCCAGACATCTTCATAGTCATCAGCATCAATCATAAAGCGGTAGCCTTGTTCTAAAGCCAGATATGGAAGCACGTCAGGCAAAATATCTTGCAACTCGCGCACAGGCATGGTTTCAAAGTTCACGTCATCTTCACCCAATTCACCGCCATAAATGTACCACGCGACTTTTTCTTCACCTTCTGGCGCTTTACGCAAGCCCACAAGTGGATCTTTATTTAAGGTCTGGACTGCAACTGCGACAACATCATCGCCACTCACAGCAATATAGGCTGAACCAAATTCTTCACAGAGCAGTTTTTGTTCTTCTATCAACTCTGCCAAGGCTGAGTTTTTTTGCTTTTGCTGTGGTTTAGACATGACAATTCTCTAAGATAAGCTGTGAGTATTCTAACGAGATTGTACAGATAGAAAATCTTTATTTTTATCCACTGGAGCGAAAAACCTCGTGGTTCAGCACGAGGATATAAGCGACTGGAGTAAACCATATGAACGACACGAAATGTCGTTTTAAATACTTGTACTATAGTCACTATTAAGAAAAATAC
>NZ_VOZL01000030.1:0-19082 GCF_013419805.1 Acinetobacter sp. YH12058 | reverse complement strand
AACATCGTTCGATTGCTGGTTTTTTAGCAGGCGTATTTTCTTCACTATGTGCGTATCAACTTTGCCAAAAGAATAAGCCTAAAATTCATGTGATTAAATCTTTGGCTTATCCGTAACTGGGGTTAATGTATTGAGCACAACGGACTGCTGTAAAAATGAGAGATTGAGGAAAGTGAAAATGAATAAGTGGATGCTGATTGGGTTAGGTCTAATGAGTTTAGGGTGTTCATGGTCGAGTGTTGCAGCGACTGAAATTGTGCATAGTCTGAGTTTTTCAGAAGAACAACGTATTGAAAAACAACCTGCGGAAGCACAGTATTTAGCGGCACAAAAAACTGTGATGACTTCTGCAAGCAGCACTGCAAAATAAAAAGATGCAATCAAAAAGTGCTGCAATGTGCAGCACTTTTTTTGAAATTGATTTAGGGTTACTTAGAGTTGCTTGGCTGTTTCAACTTTTCTTTAAAGCGGTGTTTACATTTGAGGCATTGAAAATCTAGAAAAATATTCTGATCAACAATTACACCTGCTTTTTTACCAAAGCGATGCCCAAGAAAACCACCTGTGATTCCCACGCTAATTGCCCCGACAAATGTTCCAATGGTGCCGCCCATAATCACGCCCAATGGCCCTGCGGCTGTACCAATTGCCGCACCAATAGAAGCTCCCGAAGCTGCGCCGCCCACAGTACCTGCTGCTGTACCTGCAGAGCCTAATAACACGCCACCAATTTTTTGTAAGTTTTGTTGATGGTTGCGTTTTTCAACTTGAGTTGAACCACATTTCGGACAGGTGATACTGTGTTGCATCAACGGATTGTCTTGTGTCATGACTGTAAATTGCCTTATGCTCATGCCGCATGCATCAATGCACGCAGACGATCTAAAAAGTGCTGTCTAGAGCTGCAATCAGAAAAACTAGACTGCTGAATCACTGTTATTTCAAGTGCAGAATGGCGTAGCGCGGCTATTTTGTAAATTCAATATATGTAAATGAGTTGTTTAAGTTTAAAAAAAGCATAAAAAAAAGAGCGCCTAAGCACTCTTTGATCATCGGGTTTAAATGATGAACCAACATCAGTTTTAATCGACCTTAATCGCGTACAAATTCAACTGTACCGTTTGCCAAAGACTTTACTCGTGCCAATGATTCAACGCGATAGCCTTTTTCAAGCAATAATTCACGACCCGGCTGGAATGACTTTTCAATCACAATCCCAATACCCACGACTTCTGCATTGGCTTGATGGATTAAATCTGCTAAACCGAGTGCAGCTTGACCATTTGCCAAAAAGTCATCAATCACCAAGACTTTGTCGCTAGCGCTAATATGTTTGTTTGAAATGGCAATCGTGCTTTCAGTTTGCTTGGTAAATGAAAATACTTTAGAGCGGTATAAATCATCTTTTAAGGTTAAAGATTGATATTTACGTGCAAAAATTACAGGTACACCAAGCTCTAAACCTGCCATCACAGCTGGTGCAATGCCAGAAGCTTCGATGGTAATAATTTTGGTGATGCCTGCATCTTTAAACAAACGCGCAAATTCTTGACCAATTTGCTGCATCATCACAGGGTCAATTTGATGGTTTAAGAAAGAGTCGACTTTTAGAACCGCTTCAGATAGAACGATACCTTCGGCTAAAATTTTCTGTTCTAGTGCATGCACGGGAGAATCCTCAAGAGCAGGTGCTTTTCAAAGCAAAAGCGTATTTTAAAAAGCACCTGAAAAAATGCAAGAACAATTTACCAAATGGTGAATAACTGCCAAGCTTTGCTCAGTAGTTATATTCTAAATTAGTTGGTCGGGCCTTTATAGCCTGTGAGTAATAATCCATAAGACTTGTCTTTGTCTTGGTGGGTAACTTTGACAGGCAAGTAGTCAAGTTTTGGTGCCAACCAGAAAATCGTATCACGGTTTGGTTTGTTGTGTTTCAGCACCACTTTAATGGTATCAAAAGTACCATAACTGGTTTTGATTTTTTCTGAACCTTGCTTAATAAAGCGACGTGATTCCACCTCTTTATTATCGGCAATATAGTAGCTCGATTTTAAACCGCCACTTTTTAAGTCTTCACGGATTTGCAGTTCCGCATTCAACTCATCCAACACGCCCGCTTTCCACGCAAAAGAACGGGTGTCGCTGTCCTTTTTGGTGTTAATGGTTTTCGCCGAAGGATTGAAGTTAATACTCATGGTGTTGTTATGCACCAAAATCTTACTGCTGCGGCTAAAGCTAGATGAGCCAATTTTGCCATTATTAAAACTAAAACGGCTAGTTTCTGTAGCAGAGGCAATCACGCCTGCTTTGGCAGCAAACACATAACTCCATTGGTTACCTGTTTGGCTTAAAGTACGTGTTGCAGAACCTAAGTTTTTACCATTGTAGTTAAATTGATAACTGGCTTGGAAAGGACTCATGGCAAATGTTTGGCTAGAGAAACCAGCCAAAAACAGTGCTGTAGACACACCGGCTGCCATACCCATTTTTTTCAATACATGATTTGCCATTGCTGAGATATTTCCTCTGTATGTAGGGAGATGCAATTTGCTTGCTTGTTGCCATTATACGCGTTGAATATGAAGAGAAAATTAGGAATTATGCGGCTTGTGTAGTTTTCCTGTATGTATTCTCTTCTAAAGTTTCAGCTTAGCTTTATTTTTGTTTCAGCGGTGTGACTTGCGTATCTGCAAGAGATTCTTCCACATCTTCTAGTCTTTCTTCAGACATTTTGCGGAACAACGCCGTTAAATTGACGTTGCCAGTGAGCACCAATTCCGCTTCACGTAATACCGCATGATTCACATGAACTTTGCTGAGTGTGTCAATGATAGAGCGGCTTTTGCCCAACCAGCGATTTAAATCTAAATGCAGCAAATCATCTTTGACTTTAATGACTTTGAGTTTTTCTAAAATCATGCCTAAAGGGTCATCATTGCGTATTTTTTGATAGTAAAATAAAGCGCACTTCACAGCGATTTTATGCAAAAAACTTGGATAACTTGCTTCAATCACCTGCGTGTCACTAATTTGTTCAAACACAATCAGCTGAGTATCTTTATTCAATTCCATCTGTACTAATTTTAAATCGACAGACAGAGTGATGTTCAAGCCGTTGTAATCTAGGGTTGCATAAAGACGTAACCAGTCGTCGTGTAAGTCTGCGTGCAGATCTTGCAACATTTTCACATTATCGGTCACAAAGCGCTGAAAAGTCGCATTTAAGAAGACCTGAGATAATGGAAATTCACGTTCATCCTCAATAAATCCTTCCGCTTTTTGGTACACTTGACGGATACGTTGAGAGATATTGGTGATCAGGGTTTGCATACGGCCGTCCAAGTCGTTCATTCATTCTTTACAGATACAAATATTTTGTCGAATTGTATTAAAAATACAGGCATAGAAGCTTGCAGTTTAGCAAAATAAGTTGCACCATTTTTAAGATTTTAAGGCTCAGTAGTCAGCTTTTTGATGAACTTCGCAGTTTTGCAGAAAAGCAAAAACTGAGCAAAGTAATATGCTCTTTAGTTTATACCGCATTTGGCGGCTTGGGGAATCAGACGTTTTGTCGGATTAATGTGATGCTAAAAAAAATTCAATTGATGCCTTCTACGCAAGATTGGTGGAAAGATCCTATTTTTGCTGCAGCGTTGCTGGTGGCTGCTGTATTGCACGCATTAATTTTGGCCGTGCAGTTTGCTGCACCGCAACAAAGCGATGCTGCGGTCAAAGAGATTGCGGTATCGGTACGCATGAGCGATGCAAAAGTTGAAGATGCAGATTTCTTAGCCCAAGCCGATCAGCAAGGTTCAGGTACGTTCCGTGAAGAACATCGCATGTCGAGTGATATGCCTGCACCCATGACTGAACAAAGTGCAGGGGAGCAGCAATTGGAAAGTTTAGAGCGTATGCAGCAACAGCGTGAATTAAACTTTGAAGAAAAAGTATTGATGACCACGCTCAGTTGGCAAAAACAGGCTGCAGAAAATCAGCGCAAAAAAGCCATGCAGGAGTTGAATAGCCAATTCCAAGCTAAGGCTGCCATGGTCGCCAGTATTGAAGCGCAATATTTACAACGCCAACAAAATTTTAGCCGTCAGCAAAAAATTAAAACCATCGATGGGATTCAGGCCAAGCAAGACAACACCGCTGGTTATATGGAAAAATTCCGTCAAAAAGTCGAATTTTATGGTAACCGTTATTATCCAGAACAAGCCAAAGCACAGAATTTGGCAGGCGAAGTACGTTTAATGGTGATTTTGAACAACAATGGTGGGATTCGTGCCATTCGTTTAATTGAAAGTTCAGGACATGCCATGCTAGATGAAGCAGCCAAAGCTTCGGTGCGTAAAGCCGCACCTTTTGGTGCATTTGATGCCAAAATGAAAGATATTTCTGAATTGCGGATTGTACGGACGTGGCGTTTTGACCCTGCTGAAGCTGAGTTTGAGGTGCGCTAGTTTTTCCCTCTCTCTGGCTCTCTCCCAAAGGGAGAGAGGACTTTGTGGACAAGTAACAAGAATCTACTCTCTGCTTTACGCAGCAATGTTCTTCTGGTATTTAGCAATCATGGGACTCTAATGAATGTTCTCCCTCCCATTGGGAGGGAGTAGTTTTAAACAAAAAAGCGAGCCTTAGCCCGCTATTTTTATGATTTTCTAAAACTTAAAATTCAATCTCTTTCCATGTATGGATTATCCAAACCCAACTTGGCAAGAATCTCAACTTCTAAAGCTTCCATTTCTTCGGCATCCTCATCTGAGGTTTCATGATCATAGCCCATAAGGTGCAGCGTGCCATGTACTAGCATGTGAGTGAAATGCGCTAATGGTGTTTTGGCTTGTTCTGCAGCTTCCTGTAAAACCACAGGAATACAAATTACCAAATCCCCAATAGGGAAGCTCGGCAAAACTTGTGCCATTTCATCGGGTAAATCGCTTGGGAAAGACAAGACGTTGGTCGATTTGTCTTTTTTGCGATATTCCAGATTGAGCTTGTGACTTTCGGCATGATCGACACAGGCAATTCCAATTTCACAATCACTTTGGGTGTCTATATGTCTTAAAGTGGTTTCGACTACTTTTTTCAGATAGGCACGTTTTAACACCAGCTCAGGCGCTTGAATGTCCTGTTGCAGGCTGAGACTTAATTTCAAAATGAATCCTTAATACTTCAGTAGGTTGCAGAGCGCACAGCGATTAGTGCTGTGCATCTGCTGCGGCATCATTTTCCGCAATTAATGCTTCCTGGCGCGCTTTACGTTCTGCACGCGCTTCGGCACTTAAACGCTGTTGCTCACTGTCCCAGCCTTCATAGGCTTCAACAATTTTCTGAACCAGCTGGTGACGCACGACATCACGAGAATGGAAACGAGTAATATGAATTTCAGGGATTTTATCAATCACACGTAAGGCATGTGCCAGACCAGACTGCTGACCACGTGGTAAATCCACCTGAGTCACATCACCGGTAATCACTGCACGTGAACCAAACCCTAAACGGGTCAGGAACATCTTCATCTGTTCAGGCGTGGTGTTCTGGGCTTCATCCAAAATCACAAAAGAGTGGTTGAGGGTACGACCACGCATATACGCCAGTGGTGCAACTTCAATCACTTGACGTTCAATCAGCTTAGCAACTTTTTCAAAGCCGAGCATTTCATACAGGGCATCATAAAGGGGACGCAAATACGGGTCAATTTTCTGGGTTAAATCACCCGGTAAGAAGCCCAGTTTTTCACCCGCTTCAACCGCAGGGCGCACCAATAGAATCCGCTGGATTTCATTGCGTTCCAACATATCTACGGCAGCGGCAACAGCCAAATAGGTTTTACCCGTACCTGCAGGGCCAATACCAAATGAAATATCACTTTGCAAAATACGTTGCACATAACGCTTTTGGTTGGCACCGCGTGGATTAATGCGCCCTTTGCGGGTTTGCAACCAAACAGCATCCAATCCAGTATGCTCTTGCCCATCATCCGATTGTAATTCACGGTCAGTCTGACTGCCCTGAATCATCATGTGGAGCGTGTCTGCACTAATTTGTGCAGAGCTTTCCGCTTCTTCATGCAGGCGTTGCAAGAGTGTTTCGGCTCGTTCAACTGCATCAATTTCCCCATCTATAAAAAAGGCGTCACCACGATGAGAAATTTGGACGTCTAGACGTTGTTCGATTTGTTTCAAATGTCCGTTATAAGCACCGAGCATGCTTTTTAGACGTTCCATTGAAATGCCAGGAAAAGTTACTGTACGTCGAATCGCTGCAGTCAAGAGAATTCCTTAATCTGTTATTGGACTTTAGCTCCTACATTACGCCACGTCAGGCTCAAGATTCAAGAGTTCACCGTAAACTAAATTCAAAGTTTTAATCTCGGTAATCTCAATCTCCGCAAAGCGTCCGACCCAAGCAGGGTCACCAATAAATGTTACTAAACGTGTATTGTCGGCCGTACCCACTAAAATGTTCGGGTCTTTGTCGGAAACATTTTCAATTAGGACACGTTGTACCGTCCCAAGCATGGCATCGGTCTTATCAATACTAGATTGTTTGATCCATTGCTGAACTTTGGACAAACGCTCTTTTTTAACATCTTCAGGGGTGGTGTCTTCGAGTTCCGATGCAGGTGTTCCTGGACGTTTTGAATAGATGAAACTGTACGAGTGGTCAAAATCCATATCTTGAATAAACTGATAAGTTTCTTCAAAGTTTTGATCTGTTTCACCCGGGAAGCCAATAATAAAGTCGCTAGATAAGTGCATGTCTGGGCGTACTTTACGTAACTTGGCAATCTTGTCGATATACACATCAATGGTGTGGTTACGTTTCATGGCTTGTAACACATCATTCGAACCACTTTGCACAGGCAAGTGTAAATGCGACACCATTTGCGGTAAATCACGGTAGCATTGAATCAAATCATCATTAAATTCAAGCGGATGTGATGTGGTGTAGCGAATTCGTCCAATGCCAGGTACTTCGGCAACCAAACGCAGTAAATCGGCAAAAGTACAAATTTTACCGTCAAAAGTTTCACCGCGATAGCCATTTACGTTTTGACCGAGCAAGCTAATTTCACGCACGCCTTTTTCGGCCAAAGTCGCAATTTCAGCTAAGACATCATCTAAAGGACGTGAAACTTCTTCACCGCGCGTGTAAGGCACTACGCAGAAAGAACAGTATTTTGAACAGCCTTCCATAATCGACACAAAAGCTTTAAACCCTTCAACACGCGGTTCAGGTAAAAAGTCGAATTTTTCGATGTCTGGGAAAGAAATATCCACCAGTTTGATTTTTTCGTTCTTTGGTTTTTCGACCTGATCGTGGTGTTGATCAAGCATTTGCGGTAAACGGTGTAAGGTTTGTGGGCCAAAAATCATATCCACATACGGGGCACGCTTTTGAATGTTGTCACCTTCCTGAGAAGCGACGCAACCGCCTACGCCAATCACCAAATCAGGATTTTTTTCTTTCAGCTTACGCCAGCGACCTAATTCAGAAAATACTTTTTCTTGGGCTTTTTCACGAATTGAACAGGTGTTCATGAGCAGAATATCGGCATCAGCAGGGTTGCTGGTCAGTACATAGCCGTGAGAATCGCCTAAAAGGTCTGCCATACGGTGACTGTCATACTCATTCATCTGACACCCTTGCGTTTCGATATACAGTTTTTTGACTGAACCGTCGGCTGGGGTGTGCTGTGGCTGGGTAACAGTGTTTTCTGAGGCAGCTTGGGCACCATTGGGGATGAAGGTTTGAACCGTCATGTAGGCTCCTAAGAGATAGTTCACTAAATCGTTTAAAAAAATAAACGTCATTAGACAAAAGAAAGGCGCATATTTTAGCAGGAATTCACGCTAAACTGACAGCCTTAAATCAGCACAACAGCTGATTGAAATATGAAGAAATTTGTTTGAACATGAGTTCTAAGATTAATAGTGTCTAATCAGAAGGTTACATAACAGAACACAACTGCGGTTCTAGACTAATTAAACTAAACCTAAAGATGAGATGCGGACCTCGAGGCGGAAGTAAATGACCGAAAGCAAGCGAATGCTGCAAATGATGAAACAAAATAATAATTTAGCTAAAAAGCTTGCTTTGAGCCTTGTTTCGTTTGCCGTGATGACGGGTACGCATGCCGCAAATGAACAGTTTAATGATGCACTGCGTGCAGCCAATTCAGGTGATGTCGATTTATTGCAGCAGTATCAATATGCCATGCAAAATGATGTTTTGGGCTACTATCCTGAATACTGGGCATTGAACACCAATTTGGGCATGCAACCTGCCAGTGCAATTGTTCAGTTTGCACAGCGCCATCCACAATCAGCGATGGCAGAAAAACTCGCAGCCGATTACATCGAAGAAAAAGTGAAACAGGCCGATTTTAGCAGTGCACAACCTGTGCTTGCCTATGTGAGTAATGCTGATCAGGCCGAAAGCTGTGCCATGGCACAAGTTCGTACCCGTTCGGGTGATCCTTTGGTGGTCGCGGAATTTAAAGATGTTTGGTTGACCACGAACTCACAACCTGAATCTTGTACAGGTCTAGGTCGAATGATGCTCTCTAGTCCAATTATGACTCAGCAAGATAAACAGCAACGCTTATGGGCACAATTGCGTGCAGGGCAGTCAGGGCTCGCTTTAGCGACTGCGCAAAGTTTAGGTATGAATATCAGTTTGGCACAATTGAACAGCATTCAAGCCAATCCACTGAATTATTTGTGGTCTGCGCCTAAAGCAAGCAACGAAGACCATGCCTATCTTATTTATGCGATCGGACGTTTAGCCGATAGCGATTTAGACTCGGCACTTTCTTCACTAAAACGCAGTGCAGAAGGTGCGCCAGAATCGGTACAAAAAGCCTTGTATCGTGCTGTGGGATATATTGGCGGCACTACAGTCATGAAAAACAATTTTAAGCGTGAAGTGTTAAGTGCCTTAGACGCCAGTTATGGCTTACCTTTTAGTCCCGAAGAAGCAGAAATTTATGCCCGTCAGGCGATTCGTTTTGGCGCATGGGAAAGTGTGATTCGTGCTGTAGACAGCATGAGTGTGACTCAAAAACAGGAAGATCGTTGGCAATATTGGTTGGCACGTGCTTCAGAACAACGCAATGATGCAGCGTCGAAACGTAGTGCACAAAATATTTATAAAAAATTGGCGCAGGGTGATGATTATCACAACTTGTTGGCAAAAGATCGTCTTGGGCAAACCTACAACACGATTCCTGCGAATACGCAACCAAGTACCAATGACTTACAGCGTTTGAATCAAGATATTCACTTTAACCGTGCCTTTACTTTGCGTGAAATTAATGCACCTGCCAATTATGTCAACCGTGAATGGAACTGGGCGGTACGTCAGGCGTATTTAAGACAGGATGATGGTTTGATTTTAGCAGCGGCTAAGCGTGCAACCGATATGGGTTGGTATGATCGTGCCATTTATGCAGCAGATCGTACTGTGAATAAGCACAACTATAGTTACCGTTATGCTATGCCACATCGTAATTATGTTGTGAGCCACAGTCAAAATGCAGGTATTGACCCTGCTTGGGCTTATGGTTTGATGCGTCAAGAAAGCCGTTTTAATACCACTGCACGTTCGCATGTCGGTGCAGGTGGACTCATGCAAATTATGCCAGACACGGCACGTTTGGTTGCACGACAAATGGGTGAAACTTATAATCCTGCTGCACTCAGTGACATGAATACCAACATCCGCTACGGTACATTTTATTTGTCGACCATTCAGCGACAATTAAGCAATAGCCCTGTGCTGGCCACAGCAGGATACAACGCCGGGCCAAATCGTGCACGCCGTTGGCAGCCAGAGTTTCAGCAAATTGCGGCAGACCAATATACTGAAAGCATTCCTTTGTTGGAAACACGTGACTATGTCAAGCATGTCATGACCAATGCCACGCACTATGGTGTGCTGTTGGGGCAGGGTGGACAATCAATGAGTAGCCGTATGCAACATATTCCATCTCGGAATACACCTTAGGAAAATGTTACAAGTGATACAGTTAGATGATCATGCGTGTTGATATATAGATGCGTGAGTCATTGGGTGTATAAGAATTTAGGGGGCTGAAGCATTGAAAATGTGGATGAGTACAGTTTTACAGCCAATTCAAGTTACATTGCTCGGTTTGAGTGGTACAGCTTTGGTTTTGTGTACGCAAAATACATTTTCTGCCCCCGTGCAAGGCTATGTGATGTCCGTGCAAATGACGCCCGCCGTGTGTTTAATCGATTCGAGCAAAAGCAAAAAGCGTAAATGTTTAGAAGGTTACTCACTGAATATTGAGGGTTTATATCCCGAAGTAGCCACGCGTGAATGTAGCACCCATTCATCGGCAAAGTTACCGCCGCTACAAGCGAAGGTAGTGGCGCGAGTCATGCCTGATGAAGCTGCACGGATACAATTGTGGCAAGGTATTGGCGGCTGTGTGCCCATGAATGCCAGTCAGTATTTTCGCATGATTATTAATAATGCAGATCGGATGAACGTGCCTTCGGTATTGACAGGCCAAGACACGCAGACGGTGCAATTGTCACAACTACGGAGTTTGTTTCTCAAGTCCAATTCAGGTATGTCATCAAAAAGCGTGCATTTTCAGTGCTCTAACCATCAAGGTAAAAGTTATTTAACTGAAATCAAAATTTGTTATAACACCGAAGGACGCTATAAGCAGTGCGGTGCAGCGATTGAATCAAATTGCCCGAATCAGTTTGTCATTAAAGGTTCTTACTAGTTTGCTAGGTGACTGTAATTTCTGAATTTTAAGCTTTTTGAGAAATTTTATTCATATTTTCTATCAGACTTTTGTGGAATTTGATGCGCTTTTGCATGCATCCGCTGAATGATTGGAGTACAATCTTTCGCGTTTATGATTATTAAGATTAGATAGAACAGCTATTTAATCGCATTGACTATCCTCTCAATTGGAGATAATTACATGAAGCAACCTGTTCGCGTTGCCGTTACTGGCGCTGCTGGTCAAATTGGTTACAGCCTATTATTCCGTATCGCTAGCGGTGAAATGTTGGGTAAAGACCAACCAGTTATCCTTCAATTATTAGAAGTTCCTTTTGAGAAAGCTCAAGCTGCGCTTAAAGGCGTAATGATGGAACTTGACGACTGTGCTTTCCCATTATTGGCTGGCATGATCGGTACTGATGATCCTAAAGTGGCATTTAAAGATGCTGACTACGCGTTATTGGTTGGTTCTCGTCCACGTGGTCCTGGTATGGAGCGTGCTGACCTTCTTAAAGTAAACGGTGAAATCTTTATTGGTCAAGGTCAAGCACTTAACGAAGTTGCTAGCCGTGATGTTAAAGTTCTAGTTGTTGGTAACCCAGCGAACACGAATGCTTACATCGCAATGAAATCTGCTCCAGATCTTCCAGCGAAAAACTTCACAGCAATGTTACGTCTTGACCACAACCGCGCGTTAACTCAACTTGCTCAAAAAGCTGGCGTTGCTGTTTCTGACATCAAAACAATGACAGTTTGGGGTAACCACTCTCCAACAATGTATGCTGACTACCGTTTTGCAACTGCAAATGGAGAAAGCTTAAAAGACAAAATCAACGATGCTGAATGGAACAAAGACGTATTCCTTCCTACAGTTGGTAAGCGTGGCGCTGCGATCATCGAAGCACGTGGTTTATCTTCTGCTGCATCTGCTGCAAACGCTGCAATTGACCACATGCGTGATTGGGCGCTTGGCACAAACGGCGAATGGGTAACTATGGGTATTCCTTCTGACGGTTCTTACGGTATTCCTGAAGGCGTAATGTTCGGTTTCCCTGTAACTTGCGAAAATGGCGAATACAAAATCGTTCAAGGTCTTGAAATCGACGAGTTCAGCCGTGAGCGTATCAACTTCACGTTAAACGAACTTGAAGAAGAACGCGCAGCAATTGCTGACATGATTAAATAATTTAATCTGCTAGATTAAGTTAAAACTCCTTCGGGAGTGATGCCAGTCAACCTAAAAGTTGACTGGCATTTTTTTTGCGCTTGATTTTATCTTTGCAATTAAAAGCCTATCATCAGCTAAGCTCATATTGCTTATCAAATATCAGAATGGATAAGCGACTATAAAATAGGTCGATTGACCTGCACGGTAGGGGAAATTGCTTAGAATACGCGGGTTTCCTTTTTCAAATCTTCTCTCTGTCATGTCAAGTTATTGTTGCAAGTGCCCATAGATCGAATGTTTCGGTTTGGGTGGCTTTTATCTTACTTGTTGTCGGTACTATCGGCGCCTATCAAATCGTGGGTCTAAATCAAGCACTGTTATTTTTAATTGGTGGTGCTTTGGGGATGACGTTGTATCACGCCTCTTTTGGTTTTACTTCTAGCTGGCGTGTGTTTATTAAAGAACGTCGTGGTCGTGGTTTGCGGGCTCAAATGATTATGCTGGGCTTGGCGGTGTTGTTGTTCTTTCCTGCTTTAGGTGCAGGTGAGTTGTTTGGCAATCCCGTCAAGGGCAATGTCAATCCTGTGTCGATGTCGGTCATGATTGGTGCTTTTATTTTTGGTATTGGCATGCAGTTGGGGGGTGGCTGTGCATCGGGTACGCTATACACGGTAGGCGGTGGCAGTGCGCGTATGTTGGTTACGCTATTTTTCTTCTGCTTAGGTTCACTGATTGCCACTTCGCATTTAGATTGGTGGTTTAATCTGCCGCATTTGGCGCCAATCTCGATTGTCGAAAGTTTTGGGGTGATTCCTGCACTTATTCTAAGCTTTGTTATTTTTACTGTGATTGCTGCCGCAACCGTGTTTTTTGAAAAGAAACGTCATGGCAGTTTAGAAGTCGAGCCGCAAAGTCAGTACCATGGTTGGAAGCGTTTCCTCAAAGGTCCTTGGCCGTTAATTTGGGGTGGGCTTATTTTAACGCTGCTGAATTTTGCTACCTTGGTATTGGCTGGTCGTCCGTGGGGCGTGACTTCTGCGCTTGCAGTTTGGGCTGCAAAAGTTGCTGTTTTTGCGGGTGTAGATGTAAGCGCTTGGGATTATTGGCAGCAGTCAGGCAATGCTAAAGCATTGGCAAATTCATTGTGGCATGACATCACCTCTATGATGAATTTTGGCATTATGTTGGGTGCATTGCTTGCTGCAAGTTTGGCTGGAAAATTTGCCCCGAACTTTAATATTCCACGCCGTTCACTGGTTGCGGCTGTTATAGGTGGCTTATTACTTGGTTATGGTGCACGTTTGGCCTACGGTTGTAACATTGGCGCATACTTTAGCGGAATTGCTTCGGGCAGTGTGCATGGTTGGTTATGGCTAGTATTTGCATTTATGGGGAATGCCATTGGTGTGAAATTGCGCCCAATCTTCTTTCCAAATGAAAAGCCACAGCCTGAAAAACTAACAGGTTGCTAACTTTTAATTTAAGTAGATGAAAGCCAGTCGGTTTACATTGACTGGCTTTTTTGTTGCCTGTCATCGTGTTAAGAATATTGAGTGGGATGCTTTAGGTATATCGCATCGTACAAAAAATAACATGCTGCAACTCGGCTGCTGCTGAATTGCGGCTCGAAGCAGGTTAAGGTCATTAAAAGTACAAGACGAATCAAAGGAGGATGCCATGTTTGACCAACAACCGACTTTAGAACTGTTATTTCAACAATTGGGTCTAGATGCTGACGATGCAGCAATTGATCAATTTATTCGTGAGCATCAATTACCTGCAGAAACCAAATTACACTGTGCCGAGTTTTGGACGGAAGGGCAGCGCCAATTTTTGCAAAGCCATTGGAAAAAAGATGATGATTGGGCCATTGTGATTGAAACCTTAAATGAGCAATTACATAGTGATCAACATCCGAGTGTTTAATCGGTATTTAAGTTAAAAGTTTTTAAGTTAAATCAAATACTTTTCATCTAAAAAGCGCCAGTAAACTGCGTGCTCACAAAAAGATACAACAAACCCAGTCGGAAGACTGGGTTTTTTATACAAAGTGTTATAAGTTGGTTGAATAAGGAATTACAACGAAACTAATAAAAGGGGGCAAGGTGCTCATGCAAAATACTCCATCATTAGCCATGTTATTCAGCCAACTCGGTTTAGCCAGCAGCCCTGCAGCCATTGAACTGTATGTACGTACGCATCAATTACCTGCACATATTAATTTACATGAAGCGCCGTTTTGGAATAAATCACAACGTGAATTTTTAATCAGTCATTTGGTACAAGACGATGATTGGGCCATTTGGATTGATGAACTCAATCAACAATTGCATTTAGATGCTTATCGTTTACAAGCTGTTTAGGTTTAAGTCATCGTCATATTTAATATGTTTTCATTAAAAACGCCTCAGAACGAGGCGTTTTTTTAATGCATTCTGCTTTTGAGAATTTGTTTAAACCAGACTTCGGTTTGATAGGCGTTAAAGGCAGGGTGAATTTGTAAGAGTTCCAAATCAAATTCGGCAGTTTTACTGTACTTGCCTAACCAGTGGCGACACAGTGCACTTTCATTTTTACTGGCGCTGGCATAAGCCAAGAAAAAGAAAATATCTCCATGTGCATAATGAGTCATGGCTTTTAAAATTTGTTGGGTAATTAAGGCGTATTTTGCATCGCGGGTCAGCTCAAAATACATCATATAGGCTTTGGCCAAATGCAAAGACAAATTGATATATAACGTCACTGGCATTTCTTCAAATTCAACCCGACCTTGTTCTAACAACACAATGGCTTCTTGCAAAAAGTAAATCTGTTCTTGGCGTAACTCGCTCAAACTCACCAATTGTAAGCGTAAATCGGCACGTTCTAATGCCAATTCAGGCGTATTACCTTGTAAAAAAAGTTGGTCGGTTTCCCCAATACGTTGAATAAGCTGTTGAGTCGAGTTGCGCATGGGTGAATTCCTGATAGCAATATTTGCTCTACATCGGGGCAAATTTACAGTTTTAAAGCCAATAATTTAAAAAAGCGGTCTATCTTTACCAAAGTTGGTTGCCGCTGCGTAGCCATGCAGTAATAGAAAGTCGTTGCTGTGTCGCAGGCAAAACTTCGTGCAATAAATCACTTTGGAAAATTGCAATCCGATTTGGGCGTGGTTCTATAATTTGCCATGCTCCATGTTTGTCTTGTAAACGTAGTTGTCCACCCCAATCTGTCTGCCATTCAGGGTGTAAATAATAGACAGCAGAAATCACCCGATCATTTTTTTGTTGTGGGTTATCGCGGTGCAAGGCATAAAAAGAACCTGCTTGGTAGCTGGCAAAATGCGCTTCGACCTCACGAATACCCAAATAAAACGCCTGATTGAATTGCTCAGCTAAGGCTAAAAGCGTTTGGGTATGTTGATGGGCTGTGCTTAAGTTTTCATGAATCCATAAAATATGATCGCTACGAATATTGCTGACCACACCATTTTGAATGGCGGCTTCACGAAATTGATCTAAATTTTGACTACACTCTAGCAGCAATTGTTGTTGATATTCGGGTGAATAAGCATCATCAATTATTGCAAAACCATGTTGATCCAAATCTTCAAGAATTCGATCAATATTCCAAGATTTTGGAAGCAGTGTGGCGTCCATAAAATAGATACTCAGACAAAATGCAAGACAAGCTGATTATTTTAGAGGAATACAAGCTCCTGAATGAAACTTTTTTTCATGCTAAAATGTCGGTTGATTTTAGGAATGAACCAAACATGAATTATCGTCACCATTTCCATGCGGGCAACTTTGCCGATGTCATGAAGCATGTTTTATTGCTGCAAATTCTGACACGTTTAAATGCCAAAGATAAACCTTATCGCTATGTCGATACACATGGCGGTGCGGGTAAATATGACTTATCTTTAGCACCTGCACAAAAATCGGGCGAATTTTTAAATGGTATTCATCGTTTAGTGAAACTAGATGATTCAATCAAACGTCAGGCACCAGAAGGCGTACAGCAGTATTTAAAACTGGTTGAAGCAATGCGTGAAACGGATGGGCAAGGTGCATATCCCGGTTCGCCATGGTTTGCTTTACAAGGTATGCGTGACATCGACAAAGCAACTATTTTTGAAATGCAGCGCGATGTATTCCAGCAATTGCGTCATAACATTCGTGACAAACGCGCAGGTTTACATGAGCGTGATGCTTACGAAGGTTTATTGGGCGTCATTCCACCAAAAGAAAAACGCGGTTTGGTGATGATTGATCCACCGTATGAATTGGAACGTAAAGATTTCCCTCAGTTGGTTGAATTATTGGCAGCTGCACATAAAAAATGGCCAACAGGCGTATTTGCGGTGTGGTATCCAATTAAAGACCGCGCCATGATTGAACGTTTTGAAAAGAAAATGTTTAAAACAGGTATTCGCCGTCAACTCATTTGTGAAATTTGTGTGTGGCCTGACGATACTCCTGTGGGCTTAAACGGTTGTGGTTTATTGGTGATTAATCCACCATGGAAATTCTCTGAAGATGCAGATGAAGCCCTGCAATGGTTGTTCCCGCACTTGCGTATGCAAGAACATGGTGGACATGCTGCAGTGCGTTGGTTAGTTGGCGAATAAAAAATTTAAATAGACGTTCAGGTTACAGTTAGGACACAAAATAATGACAAACACATCCAAACCCGAAGGAGAATATAGTTCCCGTGATCTTGAGCATGACGGAATTACATTTGAAGTGGTGGAAGAAGAACATACCCGTGAAGGGCAAAAGGTGAAACGTCGTGGTATCTATCTGTGGCCAAACCTGATTACCACGGCAGCCTTGCTGTCGGGTTTTTACTCCATTATTGCCAGTATGAATGGCGAATTTAGCCAAGCGATTTATGCCATTTTTCTAGCAGCATTGTTTGATGGTTTAGATGGTCGTGTGGCACGTGCGATTGGTGCGCAAAGTCCATTTGGCGAACAGTTTGATTCATTATCCGATATGCTCGCCTTTGGTGTTGCACCTGCGATTTTGATGTATAGCTGGAGTTTGCATGATTTAGGTCGTATCGGCTTGGCGGCTTGCTTTGTTTATACGGCTTGTGCCGCATTCCGTTTGGCGCGTTTTAATGTGCAAATTGGTGTGGTCGATAAACGCTACTTTATTGGTGTTGCAAGTCCTTTGGCTGCGCTGATTATCGTGTCGCTGGTTTGGGTAGGACGGGATTTTCCTGAACTGTATGATATTCGTGAAATTGGTCTACAAATCCTCAATGCTGTGATTATTATTGCAGTAGGATTGTTGATGATTTCCAATATTAAATATTATTCATTTAAAACCTTTGATCGTAAGCGTGTGCCGTTTTTTGTATTGCCAATCGCAGTATTTATCCTTGCAGCCATGACTTATAATATTCCTGTTGGAATTTTAGTGATTTCAATTATTTATGCACTTTCAGGTTTTGTGACCACTTTTATGGCAAGAAAAAATGCAGTGAGTTAATTAAGCTTTCATAAAAGCATCAACTCACAAGGAGTTTGATATGCAGCTGTTTCAAGATTTTCTCGATCGTTCCAAACAACTCAATCAAACTCCTGCGGCAACCGCCAAACTGCCTTATCACGCCCCAAAACATCATTATAAATTTATCTATCAGGGCTTAATTCTTCCTAATTTGCCTGCACCCTTACATTATCTCAACTTTATTGGTTTATTGGGCAGCCTAAATACCGCAATGCTGCGCCCTGAAAATGTGATTACAACCTCAGCTTTAGACACAGCCAGTATTCTTTGTAGTAGCAGCCCACACATGGTGGGGCAGTCCAATCATTATTCAATACAACATGATTGCGTATTTACTGCAGAGTATTTTCAGTTTGCCAATAAAGAGCGCATTACTGGACACTTTCCGCAATTTCATATTCAACGTGAAGATAGCGAACTTAGCTTTGATTTAAAGATCACCACAAGCTCTACAATTTCATATTTCACTAAATTGCGAATGAATTTGGCAGAACATTGGTCTTTATTGTGTCAGTGTCAGGGTAGTGTGCGCTATAAAGATCAGCATTTTCAGATTGAGCAATTGGGTAGTTTTGAGTTTGCCCGCTCAATCCAGTTTCCTTATTTCGCTGTGGCATTTTTTTGCTATCAAGTGATTAATCTGAATCATCAGCAACAAATGATATTGCTACAAAGTCGTGATGTGTTGAATCGAATTTTGCAATCTCGAATCTATCTGCGAAATGCGAACACGGAGCAAACTCGGGTATTTGATGGGCAAGTACAATTTAATATTCAACGGGTTTATCCAAAAGTAAAAACGCCAACAGGTCAGTGTATGTATTTGCCACGTGAGTTTGAATGGCGTTATCAAGATGAAGATGGCACCTCAATTCATTTACAGGCGCAGAGTCGTGGTGATTTTAAATTTGGGGCTGCAGCAGGTTATGTCGGAAGTTTTCAATATCAGTTGGCTATAAATGGCGATCAACAACAAGGAGAAGGAGGCTATTGTGAATATATCGACTGCCGCGCACTGAAATGGCAGGAACATGATCAGCCAGAAAAAATGCCAGATGTAGTTATGAATCCTGAACCTTTTATGATCAAGAAAAAGAAATAAACAGTATTTTGTGGAAAAGTGAAGTATTTTGCTGAATAATTAACCGTTCGGACTAAAAAACTGATAAAACTTAAAAAGAGGGGTTGCATGGCGAAATATTTGCCCTATAATGCACATCCATCGGCGGTGATGAAGATTAAAACTTCTGATAAAACAATGACTTGGTTAAGAGTGATTGAGTTGGGTTTTAGAAAGAAAGTTTAAAATAATTTAAATTACCAGTTGACACTTTAGAAATAAAGCGTAATATAGCCGACCTAGCTTGATGCTGACGAAGCATTGAGAAGATCATTAAGAGATTATGAAGAACAACTTGTGTGGATTTTTACTGATTGATTGATCGAACATATTTCATTGATTGATTGGTTTAAATTACTCGAAGTTTATTTGAGCGAAATTTAAGTCAGGAAATTGATGAGCCAGATTTGGAAGTTTAGATTAAAACTTCAAAATGATTTTAACTGAAGAGTTTGATCATGGCTCAGATTGAACGCTGGCGGCAGGCTTAACACATGCAAGTCGAGCGGGCGAGGTT